>JBQCHF010000216.1:0-3232 GCA_051954955.1 Motilibacteraceae bacterium | reverse complement strand
CCCGGGTACACCGCCCAGTGCCCGGTGTGCTCGCTCGACGAGTCGGCGCCGTCCGGCCCGATCAGCGCCGAGGGCTACTGCGAGTCGTGCGGTCGCAAGGTGCCGTCCGGCCGCGATCATGTCGAGCTCAATCTTGAGCTGCTGGCCGGGGTCACCGACCGGGGCCTGCGGCATCCGCGTAACGAGGACGCGATGGCGCTGGCGACCACGGAGACGCCGGCCGGCCCGGTCGCGATCGCGGTGGTCTGCGACGGGGTGTCATCCTCGCCGAACCCGGAGGACGCGTCGCTGGCCGGCGCGCAGGCCGCGGTGCGGATGCTGCTCAGCTCGATCAGGCGAGGTGACGACCCGGACGAGGCGTCCGGGGCAGCGGTGCGGCAGGCCCACGAGGCCATGACCATCCTCGGCTCTCCGTCCCGCGCGCCGTCGTCCACCTACGTCTCCGCCATCGTCGGCCCGGAGGCGGTCACGCTCTGCTGGCTCGGTGACAGCCGCGCCTACTGGCTGGCCACCGAATCCGAATCCATCCGGCTGACCAGGGACGACTCACTCGCCGAAGAGCTGGTGGCCCAGGGGCAGATGACCGAGGCCGAGGCCATGGCCTCACCGCAGGCGCATGTGATCACCCGCTGGCTCGGCGCCGACGTGGCCGTGCTCGAGCCGCACGTGGCCCGGTTCGAGCCACCGGGTCGCGGGGTCGTGCTGGTCTGCTCCGACGGACTGTGGAACTACCAGCCCGAGGCGGCGGGCCTGGCCGAGGTCGCGCTCCCGGACGCGTTCCACGACCCGTCCAGCGCCGCCGACGCGCTGCTGAAGTTCGCCCTCGACGCCGGCGGCATGGACAACATCACCATCGTGCTGGTGCCGGTTCCCCTCGTCCGGCCGGCGCCGTAACCAAGGAGAACTCCCTCATGACCGACCCCGGCTCCGGCTTCACCGTCGACGTTGACCAGAACCAGTACCTGCCCGAGGGCGGCCGCGACGTGAGCGCGGTGGTCACCGTGACGTCCGGGGCGGACGTCTCGGTCGCGGCTCCGGGTGGCGGCGCGGGCAGCGCCGAGATCATCATCATCGACTGTTCGGGGTCGATGGACTATCCGCCGACCAAGATGTCCCAGGCCAAGGTGGCCACCGCCGCCGCGGTCGACGTGGTGCGCGATGGCGTGGGGTTCGCGGTGGTCGCGGGCACCAGCACCGCCTGGCCGGTGTTCCCGCCGGACGGGAGCATGGCGGTCGCCAGCGCGTCGTCCCGGTCCGCGGCCAAGCAGGCGGTCGGCGCGCTGCGCGCCAACGGCGGCACCGCCATCGGTCAGTGGCTCGCGCTGGCCCGGCAGATCTTCGCGGGCCACCCGGCCCAGCTGCGGCACGCCATCCTGCTCACCGACGGCAAGAACCAGCACGAGACCCCGGAACGGCTCGCCGCCGAGCTCAGCCAGTGCGAGGGCATCTTCAGCTGCGACTGCCGCGGCGTGGGCACCGACTGGGAGGTCAAGGAACTGCGCACGGTCTCGACCACCCTGCTCGGCACGGTGGATATCGTGCCCGACCCGGCCGGGCTGGCCGCCGACTTCGCGGCCATGATGGAGAACGCGATGGGCAAGCAGGTCGCCGACGTCTCGCTACGGGTGTGGACGCCGCAGACCGCCACGCTCAAGTTCGTCAAGCAGGTCGCGCCCGCGGTCGAGGACCTGACCGGCAGGCGCACCTCGACGCGCCCGCAGGCGGGTGACTACCCGACCGGGGCGTGGGGCCCGGGGGAGAACCGGGACTACCACGTCGGCGTCGAGGTCACCCCGGCCGGCGTCGGCCAGGAGATGCTGGCCGCCCGGATCAGCCTGGTCGCCGGGGAGCAGGTCCTCGGGCAGGGACTGGTCCGCGCGATCTGGACCGATGACGAAGCGCTCTCCACCAAGATCAACTCGCGGGTGGCCCACTACACCGGCCAGGCCGAACTCGCCGTCGCCATCCAGGAGGGCCTGGAGGCCCGCAAGCAGGGCGACGAGGAGACCGCCACAGCCAAGCTTGGCCGGGCGGTGGCCCTGGCTCATCAGTCGGGCAACGAGGACACCGCTAAGCTGCTGGCCAAGGTGGTAGACGTGGTCGATGTGGAGTCCGGCACGGTCCGGCTGAAGAAGAAGGTGGAGGACGCCGACGAGATGGCCCTCGACACCCGGTCGACCAAGACGGTCCGGGTGAAGAAGTAGCACGTGAGGAGGCGGCGATGGCGGTATGTCCCAACGGCCACGACTCGGCCAGCGACGACTTCTGCGACACCTGCGGCATGCGCATCGGCGGCAGCCCGCCGCCCGGCGGCCCCGCCACCAGCTCGTCGTCCGCGTCCGGGGCCCCGTCGTCAGCCCGGCCCGATCCCGCCGCCCCGGTATCCGCCGAACCCTGCCCGCGCTGCGGCACCGCCAGGAGCGGCCAGTTCTGCGAAGCCTGCGGCTACAACTTCGCTGGTCCCCGCTTCGTCCCTTCCGCTTCTTCCGCCCCTCCAGCTGCTCCGGCCCCTTCCGCCTCTCCGCCGTCCGCACCCAGCGGTTACAGCCAGCCCGCTCCTGTCCCCTCCGGCCCGCCACCACGCGAAGACCGCCCGTCAGCCTCCTCGTTCCCGTACCCGCAAGCCACCTGGACCGCGGTGGTGGGCGCGGACCGCGCCTACTACGAGCGGGTCCAGGCGGTCACCGGAACGGAAGGCGCGGCGGTCGTGTTTCCCTCCTACTGCGCCGAACGCCGTTTCCAGCTTGTCGGGAACCAGATGCGGATAGGCCGGCGCAGCGTATCGCGCGGCCTGTCCCCGGAGATCGACCTGACCGGCCCGCCCTCCGATCCGGGCATCAGCAGGCTGCACGCGGTGCTGATCGCTGTGCCGGACGGCGGCTGGGCCGTGCTCGATCCTGGCTCGGCCAACGGCACGCTGGTCAACGGTTCGGAGATCGGCGTCGGCGACCAGGTGGCGTTGCACGACGGCGATCGCATCAACCTGGGAGCATGGACCTCGATCACCGTGCACTGCGGCTAGGAAAATCTCTACCGCGTGTACGGCATTGGCGTATAACGACGGAGGATTGCAGGCACTAACGTATGCACATGATCACCAACCCGTCCTCGCGGGACCATGCCGAGGTAGACCTTGGTCCCGCTGCCGGCGTCAGCGACAGGGGCCTCCGGCATCACCGTAACGAGGACGCGATGGCCCTGGCCGCCGAGCAGACTCCGGACGGCCCGGCGG
>JBQCHF010000215.1:0-11037 GCA_051954955.1 Motilibacteraceae bacterium | reverse complement strand
CGCGGGGGGGGTCGGGATTGGGGGGGGGGGCCCCCGGGCACCCTTCTCGGCAACCCCGGCGCCCCACGACCCCATCTGGGGGCAGGCGTCACCTACAGCGGGATGTTCCCGTGCTGGCCGCGGCGGTGCTCGGCGTCCGAGGCGTCGGCGATGGCGCGGGCCAGGGCCGAGGGGGTGGCGGCCGGGTCGACGACCTCGTCGATGACGCCGATTTCGACCGCGCGGTCGACGCCGCCGGCGAGCTGCTCGTGCTCGGCGGCCAGCTCCAGCTCGACCTGGCCGCGCACGTCCGGCGCCACCTCGGCCAGCTTGCGGCGGTGCAGGATGCGCACCGCCGCCACCGCGCCCATGACCGCGATCTCGGCGTTGGGCCAGGCGAACACCCGGGTTGCGCCCAGGGCGCGGGAGTTCATCGCGATGTAGGCGCCGCCGTAGGTCTTGCGGGTGACCAGGGTGACCCGCGGGACGACCGCCTCGGCGAAGGCGTGCAGCAGCTTGGCGCCGCGGCGCACCACGCCGTCCCACTCCTGGCCGACGCCGGGCAGGTAGCCGGGCACGTCGACCAGCACGATGAGCGGCACGCCGAACGCGTCGCACATCCGCACGAAGCGCGCGGCCTTCTCCGCCGACGCCGAGTCCAGGCAGCCGCCCAGGCGCATCGGGTTGTTGGCGATGACGCCGACGGTGCGCCCGCCGAACCGGCCCAGGGTGGTGGTGATGTTGGGCGCCCACTTGGGGTGCAGCTCCAGCGAGGTGCCCTCGTCGAGGACGCCCTGCACCAGCGGGTGCACGTCGTAGGCCCGCTTGGCCGACGCCGGCAGCAGTGCACCCAGGTCGGTGTCCTCGACGTGGGAGACCTCGAGCGTGCGCTGGTCGCCCAGCAGGGCGGAGAGGCGACGGGCCTCGTCGTAGGCGGCCTGCTCGGTCTCGGCGACCACGTGCACGACGCCGCTGCGCCGGCCGTGCGGCTCGGGGCCGCCCAGGCGTAGGGCGTCGACGTCCTCGCCGGTGACCGAGCGGACGACGTCGGGGCCGGTGACGAACACCCGGCCGGACGGACCGAGGATGACGATGTCGGTGAGCGCCGGGCCGTAGGCCGCGCCGCCGGCCGCCGGGCCGAGCACCACGCTGATCTGCGGGATCTTGCCCGAGGCGCGGGTCATGATCGCGAAGACCTGACCGACGGCGTGCAGCGAGACCACGCCCTCGCGCAGCCGCGCGCCACCGGAGTGCCAGAGCCCGACCACCGGGACGCCGTCGGCCAGCGCCCGCTCGTAGGCGGCGAGGATGACCGCGCAGCCGTCGGTGCCCATGGCGCCGCCCTGGATGGTGGCGTCGCTGGAGAACGCCACCACGGGGGTGCCCTCGACCCGCCCGACGCCGGCGAGCATGCCGCTGCCGTCCTGGGCGGTGATGAGCTCGAGGGTGCCCTCGTCGAGCAGCCGCTCGAGGCGGGCCTTGGGGTCCCGGGGGTCGACCTCCACCTTCAGCTCTGCAGCCCCGGAGGTGGAGTCCGACGCGCTGTCGGAGCGGGTTTCGGCAATGGTCACTCGGCACTCCTGATCGCGAGGGCCACGTTGTGGCCGCCGAACCCGAAGGAGTTGTTCAGGGCCAGCAAGGACCCTTCGGCGGGCAGCGGGCGGGGCGAGGTGCGGGCGATGTCCAGGGCGACGGCGTCGTCCGGGTCGTCGAGGTTGGTGGTGGGCGGCACGAGCCGGTCGCGCAGGGTGAGGATGGTGGCGATCGCCTCCACCGCGCCGGCGGCGCCGAGCAGGTGCCCGGTCATCGACTTGGTCGAGGTGACCACGACGTGGTCGGTGTGGTCGCCCAGCGCGCGGCGCAGCGCCGCGGCCTCGGCCACGTCGCCGACCGGCGTGGAGGTGGCGTGCGCGTTGACGTGCGCCACGTCGGTGGGTGCGGCCCCAGCGTCCTGCAGGGCGGCCGTCATGGCCCGCGCCGCACCCAGGCCCTCGGGCTCGGGGGCGGCGATGTGGTAGCCGTCGGAGGTGAGGCCGGCACCGGCCAGCACCGCGTGGATCTTCGCCCCGCGGGCCTTGGCGTGGGCCTCGGACTCGAGCACGAGCACGCCGGCGCCCTCGCCGAGCACGAAGCCGTCGCGGCCCTTGTCGTAGGGGCGCGAGGCCCGCTCGGGCTCGTCATTGCGGGTGGACAGCGCCTGCATGGCCGCGAAGCCGGCCACCGGCAGCGCGTGGATGGCCGCCTCGGTGCCGCCGGCGACGACGACGTCGGCCCGGCCGGTGCGGATCATGTCGATGCCGTAGGCGATGGCCTCGGCGCCGGAGGCGCAGGCGCTGACCGGGGTGTGCACGCCGGCCCGCGCGCCCAGCTCGAGCCCGATGGCCGCGGACGGCCCGTTGGGCATGAGCATCGGCACGGTGAGCGGCATGACCCGGCGCGGGCCCTTCTCGCGCAGCGTGTCGTAGGCGTCGAGCAGCGTGGTGACGCCGCCGATCCCGGAGGCGACGGCGACGGCGATCCGCTCGCCGTCGACCTCCGGGGAGCCGGCGTCGGCCCACGCCTCGCGGGCCGCGATCAGCGCGAACTGGCCGGAGCGGTCGAGCCGCTTGATCTCCGGCCGGGGGAGGACCGCGGCCGGCTCGACGGCGACCCGGGCGGCGATCCGCACGGGCAGCTCGAAGCGCTCGACCCAGTCCTCGGTGAGGACGCGCACGCCGGACCGGCCGGCGAGCAGCGCCTCCCAGGTCGACGCGACATCGCCCCCGACGGGCGTGGTCGCGCCGAGTCCGGTGACGACGACGGTGACCTGGTTCTCAGCCATGTTCAGGCGCCCTGCGCCTTCTCGATGAAGGAGACCGCGTCGCCGACGGTGGTCAGGTTCTTGACCTCGTCGTCCGGGATCTTCACGCCGAACTTCTCCTCGGCGGTGACGACGACGGACATCATCGACAGCGAGTCGATGTCCAGGTCGTCGGTGAAGGACTTGTCCAGCTTGACGTCCTCGGTGGGCAGGCCCGTCTCCTCGTTGATGATCTCGGCGAGACCCTGGAGGATCTCCTGCTCGCTGGCGGCCATGCGGTGCGCTCCGTCCGGTGTAGGGAACTGCTGGTGTTCTCTTGCTGGGTAGTGCTCGCCGTGACCGGGTGGGTCACGGAGGTCTCACGGTCCCCCCGCTGCCGGCGGCCATGCCAGCAGCAGGAAAGGGCTCTAGGGCAGCCGCACGACCTGTGCGGCGTAGGCCAGGCCGGCGCCGAACCCGATGAGCAGGGCCAGTCCGCCGCTGGGCGCCTGCCCGCCCTGGATCAGCGCGTCGAGCGCGAGCGGGATGGAGCCGGCGGAGGTGTTGCCGGTGGTGATGATGTCGCGGGCCACCACGACCGACTCGGGGAGCTTGAGCTCCTTAATCATGGCGTCGGTGATGCGGTTGTTGGCCTGGTGCGGCACGAAGACGTCGAGGTCCTCCGCGCTCACGCCGGCGGCCTCCAGGGCCTGCACGCACACCGGCGCCATCTGCCACACGGCCCAGCGGAAGACCGACTGGCCCTGCATGGTCAGCACCGAGTGCTCTGCCTTGCCGTCGCGGACGCCCACCCACGACTCGTTCATCGTGATGGCGTCCTTCTGCGCGCCGTCGGCGCCCCAGACGGTGGGACCGATGCCCGGGGTGTCGCTCGGGCCGATGACGACCGCGCCGCCGCCGTCGCCGAAGATGAACGCGGTGCTGCGGTCGGTCGGGTCGACGAAGTCGCTGAGCTTCTCGCAGCCCACGACCAGCACGTAGCGGGCCTGGCCGGTGCGGATGAGGGAGTCGGCCACGCCGACGCCATGGGCGAAACCCGCGCAGGCCGCGGAGATGTCGAACGCCGAGGCCTTGACCGCGCCGATGCGGGTGGCCAGCTCCGGCGCCGCGGCGGGGGTCTGGTAGGGGTGCGTGACCGTGGCGACCAGCACGCAGTCGATGTCCTCCGGCGCGATCCCGGCGTGGGCCAGGGCCTTGCCCGAGGCGACCGCCGACATGTCCACGACGCTCTCGTCCGGGGCGGCGCGGTGGCGGGTGACGATGCCGGTGCGGCTGCGGATCCACTCGTCGCTGGAGTCGATGAACTGGCAGATCTCCTCGTTGGTCACCACCCGGCTGGGCCGGTAGGAACCGACGCCGAGGATCTGCGAGCCCGGCGCTCCGACGGTCTGTCGGAGCTGCAGGCGGCTCACGCCGACACCGCCGTCGGGTGCAGGCGGACCAGGGGCTGGCCGGGACCGACCGGGTCGCCGTCCTCCACCAGCCACTCGATCACCGTGCCGCCGTGCGGGGCGAGCACCGGCTCGTCGCCGCGGCGGGTCACGACGGCGCCCACCGTGGCGCCGTCGCTGAGCTCGGCGCCCACCGCGACCTCGGCGGCCTTGAAAGTGCCGGCGGCGGGGGCGACGAGCATCCGCCAGGTGGGGGTGGTGTCCAGCTGGCTGGGCTGCCCGTGCTCCTCGACCAGCCGGCGCGCGGCGTCGAGGTCGTCGGGGGTCTTGAGCGCCACGGTCTCGACGCCGGGCAGCGCGCGCTTGACCAGGCCGGTGAGGGTGCCGGCGGGCGGGATCTCCAGCACGCCGGTGACGCCAAGGTCCTGCATGGTCTTCATGCACAGGTCCCAGCGGACCGGGTTGCTCACCTGGTGGACCAGCCGCTTGAGGAACTCCCGGCCCGAGTGGACCACCGTGCCGTCGGCGTTGGACAGCAGCCGGGCGCGGGGGTCGTGGGTGGAGATGGCCCGGGCGTACCCGGCGAGGGTCTCCACCGCGGGTGCCATGTGCTCGGTGTGGAAGGCGCCGGCCACCTGCAGCGGGATGATGCGCGCCTTGGCCGGCGGCTCCGCCTTGAGCGCCTCGAGCTGCTCCACCGTGCCGGCCGCGACGACCTGGCCGGCCCCGTTGACGTTGGCCGCGGTCAGGCCGTGCTTCTCGATCGCGGTGAGCACCTCGTCCGGGTCTCCGCCGACGACGGCCGCCATGCTCGTGGGCCGCACCGCGGAGGCCGCGGCCATCGCCCGGCCGCGCTCGCGGACGAGGACCATGCCCTGCTCGGCGGTGAGGACACCGGTGCCGACCGCGGCGGTGATCTCGCCGACGCTGTGGCCCGCGCCGGCGCCGATCCGGCGGAAGTAGTCGGCCGGGTGCGGGAAGAGCGCGAGCAGCGAGACCAGGCCGCTGGCCACGATGAGCGGCTGGGCCACGGCGGTGTCCCGGATGGTGTCGGCGTCGGCCTCGGTGCCGTAGTGCACCAGGTCCAGGTCCGCGGCGGCGGACAGCCAGCGCAGGCGGTCCTCGAACCCAGGGACCTCGAGCCAGGGCTTGAGGAAACCGGGGCTCTGGGCCCCCTGACCGGGAGCGACGATGACCAGCACGGGCCCCACCTTTCCGCAGCGGACCGGCCCTCACGGGCATCGGGCGGGACGAAAGTCCTCCGGGGTTTCTTGGAGGGTTCCTACAAACCAGCCCTCTGTGCCGCGGGTCGCGGCACCCGCTGCTGCCCCTCGCTCACCGAGCGGCTCGACGCCGCGCCCTGCCGGAGCGGTCAGGAGCCGGCGTCGGCCTCGGTGAGCCTCCCCAGCGCCAGGGCGAGCCGCAGCGAGAGGGCGTCGCGGCCGTCGGTGGGGACCAGCCCGGTCAGCTCGGCGCACCGGCGCAGGCGGTAGCGGACGGTGTTGGGGTGGACGAAGAGCATCCTCGCCACCGCCTCCAGGCTGGGCGCCTCCTCCAGGTAGGCGGCGACCGTCTCGCGCACCGCCGGCCCGCCCTCGGCCAGCGGGCGCCAGACCTCGTCCAGCAGCCGCGCGCGGGCGGTCTCGTCCCCGAGCAGCACCCGCTCGGGCAGCAGGGCGCCGGCCGGCACCGGCCGCGGCGCGCCGGGCCAGGCGGCGGCAGCCCGCAGCCCGGCCACCGCCTCGGCGGCCGACTCGCCGGCGGCGAGCAGGTCGGGCACCGCCGGGCCGACCACCACCGGTCCCGGGCCGAAGCACCCGACCACCCGTCGCGCCGCGGGGACGGGGTCGCCGACGCCCCCCAGGAGCACGACCAGCCGCTCGCCCTGCACCCCGGCCAGGGCGTCGAGGCCGGCCACCCGCGCGACCCGGCGCACGTCGTCGACGACGTGCTCGGGCCGCCCCTCCGGCGCGCGCCCGACGATGACGGCGACGTCCTTCTCCGCCGCCCAGCCCAGGGCGGCAGCCCGCGAGCGGACGGCCTCGTCGCCCTCGCCGCGCAGCAGGGCGTCGACGACGAGCGCCTCCAGCCGGGCGTCCCACGCTCCGCGCGCCTCGGCGGCCTGGGCGTAGACCTGGGCCGCGGCGAAGGCGATCTCGCGGGAGTAGCGCAGGACGCCCTCGCGCAGCACCGGCACCTCGGTGGGCGGGGCGAGCTCCTCGAGCCGCTCCTCCACCACCTGGATCACGACGCGGACCAGGTCGACGGTCTGCTGCAGCGTGACCGACCGGGTCAGCTCGCGCGGGGCGGTGCCGAAGACGTCGGCGCTGATGGCCTGCGGGGCGTCGGGGTTGCCGAACCAGTCGACGAACGCGGCGATGCCGGCCTGCGCGACCAGGTTGACCCAGCTGCGGTCCTCCGCCGGCATGGCGCGGTACCAGGGGAGGGTCTCGTCCATCCGCGCGATGGCCGCGGTGGCCAGGGTGCCCATCGCCCGCTCCAGGCGCCGCGGGGCGGCCCGCCGCGCGGCCGCGGCGCGCACGGCGGCGCCGCGGGCGGCGGTGCTGCGACGGCCCGGCACGGGGGAGAGCCTAGGGGGCGGGCTGATGGCAGGTTGTGGGCGCTCCACAAGCGAGGGCTGCGTCTCTGTCCGCGGCGGCGCCGTTCCCGCGCGGCCCCGGGTCGTCGGCCCCTGGCGGACCCCTGGGGGAAGGTCAACGGCGCTGGTGACGGCGGGAGCGGGTGGCTGGCCGGGTCGCGTTGCCGGCCGACGGTCGTTGGGGTGGCGGATTGGGTGAAGGGGCCCTTCCTACGAACCTATGGAAGAACGTCGCCCTTCATCGATCGAGTGGATCGTGAGCGGGCGGCCTGACCTGCCCCGCGCCTGGCCGCTCCCGTCACCAGCGCTTGGGAGATCTGCGAGAGCCGCCGCCGCCCGCCCGGACGGTGTGAGGGTGACCCTGACTCCCTCTCTGTGTCTGAAGGTCACGCTCACCCACATCCGACGGGCCGGACCCTTCATGATCATGAGCCCGGGTGGGTAGCGTCCCCGGCGTGACCGAGAGCGGGCAGCGCACGGGCGCCGAGCTGGTGGCGGCCGGCGACGCGGTGGGGGCGCTGGAGCGGATCGGGTTCCTGCTCGAGCGGGCCAACGAGCCCACCTACCGGGTCAAGGCGTTCCGCACCGCGGCCGCCGTCGTCGCCGGGCTGGCGCCTGGCGAGGTGGAGCGGCGGGTGACGGCCGGCACGCTCACCGACCTGTCCGGCATCGGACCGAAGACCGCGCAGGTGGTGCGCGAGGTGCTCGAGGGCACGCTGCCGCCCTACCTGGCCCGGCTGGAGGAGGACGTCTCCGGGCCGGTGGCCACCGGGGGAGAGGCGCTGCGGGAGCTGCTGCGCGGGGACCTGCACACGCACTCGGAGTGGAGCGACGGCGGCAGCCCGATCGAGGTGATGGCGCGGGCGGCGCGGGAGCTCGGCCACGACTACGTCGCGCTCACCGACCACTCGCCGCGGCTCACCGTGGCCCGCGGCCTGACCCCGGCCCGGCTGCGCGAGCAGCTCGACCTGGTCGAGCGGATCAACGCCGACCTGGCGCCGTTCCGCATCCTCACCGGCATCGAGGTCGACATCCTCGAGGACGGCGCGCTGGACCAGGAGCCCGAGCTGCTCGACCGGCTCGACGTCGTCGTGGCCTCGGTGCACTCCAAGCTGCGGATGCCGAGCGAGGAGATGACCCCGCGGATGGTGCGCGCGGTGGCCAACCCGCACGTGGACGTGCTCGGGCACTGCACCGGACGGCTGGTCACCGGCAAGGGGCGGCCGGAGTCGACCTTCGACGCCGAGCTCGTCTTCGAGGCCTGCCGCCAGTTCGACGTCGCCGTGGAGATCAACAGCCGGCCCGAGCGGCTCGATCCGCCCACCCGGCTGCTCCGGCTGGCCGTGGAGACCGGCTGCCGGTTCTCGGTGGACACCGACGCGCACGCGCCGGGCCAGCTGGACTGGCAGCCCTACGGCTGCGCCCGGGCGGTGGAGTGCGGCGTGCCGCCCGAGCGGGTGGTCAACACGATGGGGCTCGAGGACCTGCTGGCCTGGACCCGCCGGGCGCGCTAGCCGGACTCGCGGACCAGCCGCGCGACCGCATCGTGCACCTCAGCCATCCCGGGGTTGTGGCGGCGCGGGTCGGTGGAGTCTCCGACGGCACGTAGGTCATCGAGGTACCGGCGATCGGCTGCCAGCCGGGACATCGGATCATCGGTGGGGTTCCCGTGGCCGGGCACCAGAACATGGGCCCGGGCGACGTGAGGGGCGAGGCGGTCCAGCCCGGCGAGGTAGGCCGGGAGGTCGTCCGGCCACAGCGGCAGCGGCAGCTCGACGTCGCTGAGCATGTCCCCGGCGAGCAGGACCCCTCGCTCCGGGAGCCAGACCGCGGTGTGCCCGGGGGCGTGGCCGTCGTGCTCGACCAGCTCGACCGGCTCGGGGAAGGGCAGCGCGTGGTCGGCCGGCTCGACCCGGCCGACCAGCGTCGCGAGCTCGGCCGGCCAGTGGGCGCCGAGGTTGTCCACCAGGTCGGCGCGGTGCTGCTCGGCCAGCTCCCAGGTCCGCTGCGAGGCGAAGCGCGGCACCGCGCCGAAGCGGGGGTGCCAGAGCAGGTGGTCGTGGTGGGCGTGGGTGGCCAGCCCGGCGACCACCCGCCAGCCGCGGTCCTCCAGCAGGTCCGCCAGCGCCGCGAGCTCGTCCGGCTCCCAGGCCGGGTCCACGAGTAGTACCTCGTGGCCGTGCACCACGAGTGTGCTGGTGGTGAGGTCGCGCCGACTGGTGGCCACGAACACGCCGTCGGCGACCTCGACCAGCTCTCGCACGCGCCCACCCTGCCACGCCCGTGCCGCGCGGGCGGTCGCTGCCCGGGCGCCCTACCGTGGCGGCATGAGCATCCCGGTCCCGCTGGACGAGCTGGCCAGCACCCTCGAGCGGTTCGCCGCCGGCTACCTGCTGACGGTGAGCGAGGACGTGCGCGCGCACCCGGTGGCGGTGCGGCCGGTCGCGCGTGACGGCGTGCTCGAGCTGCCCGGGGGCCTGGGCCGGCGCAGCCGGATGAACGCGCTCGCACGCCCCGACGTCACGCTGCTGTGGCCGCCGGTCGCCGACGACGGCTACACGCTCATCGTGGACGGGCGGGCCGAGACGCAGGGCGAGGACGTGGTGGTGCGTCCCGTCACTGCTGTCCTGCACCGCCCGGCGGACCACGGGGGAACAGCGGCAGTCGGCTAGGTTGTTGCGGCGTCAACTACTCCGGAAGGACGGGCCATGGCCCTGCAGCTCTCGCCCTCGGTCGACGTCCGCCGTGCCGGTGAGCGGTTCCTCACCCGGACCGGCTGGCTGGACTCCAAGCACTCGTTCTCCTTCGGGCCGCACTACGACCCGCAGAACACGCACTTCGGGCTGCTGCTCGTGAACAACGACGACGTCGTCAGTCCGGGCACCGGGTTCGAGACGCACCCGCACCGGGACATGGAGATCGTCACCTGGGTGCTCCGCGGCGCGCTGGTGCACCAGGACTCCGAGGGGCACAACGGCGTCATCTACCCCGGGCTCGCCCAGCGGATGAGCGCCGGCACCGGGATCCTGCACAGCGAGAAGAACGACGCGCGGGCGCTCGTGGCCCCGAGCGCCGAGCACCAGCACGAGGACCCCGTGCACTTCGTGCAGATGTGGGTGGTGCCCGAGGAGGCCGGCATCCGCCCCGGCTACGAGCAGCTCGAGGTGGCCGACGAGCTGCTGCGCGGCGGACTGGTCCCGGTGGCCTCCGGGATGGCGCGGCACGAGGGCGAGGCGGCCATCCGGATCGCCCAGAAGCACGCCGCCCTGCACGCGGCCCGCCTGGCGCCCGGCCAGCGGGTGCAGCTGCCCGACGCCCCGTTCGTGCACCTCTTCGTGCCGGTGGGCTCGGTGCTGCTCGAGCGCGAGGGGACCCTCGAGGCCGGCGACGCCGCGCGGATCACGGCGTCGGGCGGGCGGCGGGTGACCGCCGGGCCGGAGGGCGCCGAGGTGCTCGTGTGGGAGATGCACGCCGGGCTGCAGCTGGGGTGAGGGGCCCCGCACCGTGGACCAAGATCATCCGCGTTGGGTGAGGGTGCCCCTGTGCCAATAGGTTTGGCACAGGGTGCCCCTCACCCAAGGACGAGCGCGCTGAGCAGCTGGACCGCGCCGGCGAGGGCGAACCCGCCCAGACCGCAGGTGAGGAAGGACCGCCAGCCGGGCACCCGGGCGTGCTCAGGCTCGGCAGCGGGCAGCGCGGCCCGCCGCGACCAGGGAACCTCGCGGGCCAGCCACCAGAGCAGGCCGATGTCGTAGGGGATCAGGAGCAGCGCCCAGGCCCAGGCCCAGCGGGTGCGCCGGCGGGGCAGCGGGCCGAACGCGACGACGGCCAGGGCCAGCAGCTGGGCGACGATCCCGGCGGCGAGCAGCCGGCGGGTGGGGGAGCGCTCGGCCAGCAGCGGCAGCGCGCCGGCGTCGGTGCGGACGGCGGCCCGCGCGGCGTCGCCGTAGCGGTCGGGCGCGTCCCCGACGGCGTCGGCGACCGGGGCGGACCGCAGCAGCGGCCCCTCGCGCCAGAGCACCCGCGAGCCGACCGGCAGCGGGCGGGCGACGTCCTGCCAGACCAGGGGGGCCGCGGAGGTGCCGCCGTCCTCGCCGAACGCCCACGCCGACGTCGCGCCGGAGCCGGCCGCGGCGCGGAACCGTTCGTAGGTGGACGGGTGGGGGGTCCACCACAGCACCGCGAGCACGTGCGCGATCGCGACGAGGGCGAGCAGCACCCGCACCGCGGCGGCGCCCCGGACGTGAGGGGACCCCTGACCCGCGAAG
>JBQCHF010000214.1:0-38426 GCA_051954955.1 Motilibacteraceae bacterium | reverse complement strand
CGCCCGTCACCAGCGCCTTTGACCCGGTCCCCGAGCTACCGCACCCGGCAGCAACAGCCGCCCCGACGCCCACTCCCCCGTCACCAGCGCCCATGACCTTGACGTCGAGACGCCGCACCCGGCAGCGAACACCGGCCCGCGCCTGCCCCCACCCACCTCGATCGTGCAGGTCACCCCGCGTCGGTGCTGAACCTCACCGCCGCCTCGGAGAGCACCGCGTCGCACCCGATCCGCACCCCCGCGAGCAGCTCGTTGCGGGGGCCCACCCGCGCCCCGTCGCCGACCACGGCGTCCTCGAGCACGCAGCCGGGCCCGACCAGCGCGCCGGCGCCGACGACGCTGCCGCGGACCACCGCGCCGGCCTCCACCACCGCACCGTCGAGCAGCACCGAGCCGTCCACCTCGGCGCCGGCGGCCACCCGGGCTCCGCGGCCGACCGCCGTGCCGCCGACGACCTTGGCGTCGGGAGCCACCTCGGCGCCGTCGAGCAGCAGCCGCTCCCCCGGTTCGCCGGGCAGGGCCGAGGAGCGCACCACGCCGCGGACGACGTCGACGCAGCCCTGCACGTAGGCGGCGGGGGTGCCCAGGTCCAGCCAGTAGGCCTGGTCCACGACGCCGAGCACGAGCCGGCCGGCGGCCAGCAGGCCCGGGAACGTCTCCCGCTCCACCGACACCGGGCGTCCGGCCGGGACCTCGTCCAGCACGGCGCGGCGGAAGACGTAGCAGCCGGCGTTGACCTGGTCGGTGACCGGCTCGGGCATCTTCTCCAGGAAGGCGGTGACCCGGCCGGCGTCGTCGGTGGGCACGCAGCCGAACGCGCGGGCGTCGGGCACGCGCACCAGGTGCAGGGTCGCGTCGGCGCCGGCCTGCACGTGGCGGGCCACCTGGCCGGCCAGGGCGTGCCCGCTGAGGATGTCGCCGTTGAGCACGACCACCGGCTCGTCCGGGCCGCCGCGCAGGGCGGGCGCGGCGTTGCGCAGGGCGCCGCCGGTGCCCAGCGGCACGTCCTCGTGCACGTACTCCAGCTCCAGCCCGAGACCGGACCCGTCGCCGAAGGCCTCGGCGAAGGTCTCGGCGCGGTAGGACGTGGCCAGCACGACGTGGCTGATGCCGGCGTCGCGCAGCCGGGCGAGCTGGTGGGCCAGGAACGGCACGCCCCCGACCGGCAGCAGCGGCTTGGCGGTGCGCGCGGTGAGCGGGCGCAGGCGGGTGCCCTGGCCGCCGACGAGGACGATCGCTTCGGTCACCTTCGGCACCCTACGGGCGAGGCGGCGCGGGCCTCCAGAGCGACCACGTCAGGACGACGTCGCCGTCGGCGGGAGGGCCAGCCAGAGGTCGACGGCGAGGTAGCCCGCGCTGCGCGGGGGCTCCCTGAGCAGCCGGCGGTCCTCCGTGCTGCGCAGGTGGACCACCCGGCGGACGTCCTGGCCGTCGAGGGCGCGCAGGGTCTGCGCCGCGGACGCCGGCTCGGCCGCGGCCAGCACCGGGCGGTGGCCGCGCGCCCGCGCCCGCTCGGCCACGGCGCGCACCCGGGCCGGGCTCGGGTCCACCACGGAGACGGCCGGCACCCCGCACTCGGTGCGCAGCGGCGCCGGCCACTCGCGCTGGGCCCGCAGGTCGACCAGCAGCACCACGTCCTGGGGCTCCAGGGCGGCGCACGCCTGTCGCACCGCCGCGAGCTCGCCCCGCTCGGTGCGCACCGGCAGCAGCGGCACCGCCCCGACCAGGGTGCCGACCAGCGCCGCCGCGCTCAGCACCCAGGTGAGCACGTGCACCCGGCGGGCATGATTCCCGCAGCGGCCCAACCCCCAGGCCACCGCCGTCAGCGCCAGCAGCACCAGGCCGGGCAGCACCAGCGGGACAAAGCGGCGGTCGGCCCACGGGTGGTCCGGCGTGATGGCCGGCCGGTAGACCGACAGGACGGTGGAGCCGAGCAGCGGCACCAGCACCGGCACCCAGCGCGGCGCCCGGCCCGCGAGCACGGCCGCCACGAGCCCGACCGCCGCCGCCCCCGTCAGCGCCAGGCCGCCCCAGCCCACCCACCAGGACAGCCACTGCACGGCGTGCTCGGCATAGGTGCGGGTCGGGTCCACCGGCAGGCCCTGCACCCGCTGCAGGCCGCCCACCGCCTCGGCCAGCGAGCGGCCGCCGGGGTCGGTGGCGGGCTGGCGGACGGTCTGCCACCACGGGCGCGCGGCGAGGGCCAGCAGCACCACGGCGGTCAGCCCGGCGCCGGCCCGCGGGGCGAGGCGGCGCCAGGTCTGCCGCACACCGCCCGGGGCCGCGACGTCGGCCGGCAGCACCCGGCGCAGCACCGGCACCGCGACGGCCACCGCCACGACGACGCCGCCGGCGCCCCACAGCAGCGGCACCAGCGAGCCGGCGTTGTCGGCCAGGTAGGGCCGGCTGGTGACGACGTCGGCCAGCAGCGACCAGCCCAGCCCGGCGGCGAGCCCGGCCGCCAGCGGCCACCACACCCGCTCGCGCCGCCAGGCCAGCCAGCCGACGACGAGCACCAGCAGCACCGCCTCGCGCAGGACGTCGATCCGCACCAGCGCGCCCAGCCCCACCAGGGCTCCGCCGGCCAGCGCGAGCCACCGGTCACCACGCCGCGCCGGACATCCGTCGACGTCGCGGGCGTCCAGCACCAGGCAGAGCCCGGCGAGCAGGAGCAGCATCGCGAACGGCTCGGAGTAGGTGGCTCGCATGACGTGCGCCACCGGGGCGACCAGGCCGGTCAGTCCAGCCGCCCACGGCGCCCACGCCGGGCCGAGCAGGCGCCCGGCCAGCCCGCCGGCGGCGACGAGCGCCAGGGCCCCGACCACCGCCGGCGCCACCAGCAGCCCGGTCCAGCCGCCGATCCAGCTGCCGGCGGCGTCGAGCAGGTGCTGACCGACGAGGAACTGCGGCACCAGATCGACGCTGCCGCCGTGCACGTCGGCGTAGAAGGCGGGGCTGGTCGCGGTGACGTCCGGGGCCGGGCCGCCGACGGCCGCGAGCGCGTCCGGCACCCGCAGCCCCCCGGTGCGGGCCAGCCATCGGCCGATCAGCGCATAGCTGCCGGGGTCGCGGCGCAGCACCACCTGCTCGGCGTGCAGGACGGCGGCCAGCACGCCCCAGGCGGCCGAGACCGCGAGGGTGGCCGGCACCGCCCAGCGCGGGGCGGGCCCTTCCGTGAGTGTGGCGCCGACGTCGGGCCGGCACACCCGCCGGCCGACCGCCACGGCCGCGAGGAGCGCGGGCACCGCCAGCAGGGCCGCCGGGAGCGGCCGGGCCCATCCCAGCGCGGCCAGCGGCCAGGCCAGCGCGATCCAGGCGGCCAGCGCCACGGCCGGCGCCGCGCTCGCCGCGCGCAGCGTCGCCATGGGATCCAGCCGCGCGGGAACAGGGCGGCCTGCGGCACGGTGCGGGGCTGGCACGCGGCGGAGCGTACCGGGCAGGGCTCGGCCGCCCGGGCCACGCCGGAGCCGCTGGCGAGCTGTTCCCGGTGCCCCGCCTTGGGCATGTCTCAGGAGTCGCTCGTGGATCAGGGAGCGGTTCGTGGCGCCCGATCCGGCAAGGCGGAGGAGTTCCTCGTAGCGGTGTTCCACGAGGGGCGACGACAACGCTGCCGGTCGGGATGCCACGGGCCGCGAGCCCACGATGGACTCCTGAGACCTGACCTAGGCTCGATCCGTGAGCGACCCGCGCGCCCTGCCCCTCGACATCCTCGGCGACGCCCTCGCCGCCGACCCGGCCCGCCCGGCCGTCACCTTCTACGACGGCGCCACCGGTGAGCGGGTGGAGCTCTCGGTGGCCACGCTGGCCAACTGGGTGGCCAAGACCGCCAACCTGCTCGTCGACGACCTGGGTCTGGCCCCCGGCGCCACCGTGGCCCTGGACCTGCCGCCGCACTGGCTCGGCCCGGTGTGGCTGCTCGCCGCCTGGACGGTGGGCGCCGAGGTGCTGCTCGAGGACAGCGACGGCGGAGCCGACGTCCTCGTGCTCCCGCACGACCGGGCGAGCGACGGGACGCTGCCGGCCACCGCGGCGGTGGGCGCGGCCGGCGACGTCGTGCTGGTCTCCACCCTCCCGCTGGGCGCCCCGCCCCCGCTCCCGCTGCCGGGCGGCGCCGTCGACTACGCCCGCGAGGTGCCCGCGCACGGCGACCGCTGGTCCGGCCCGGTCCCGCCCCCTGAGTCCGCGGCCCTCCGGGTCGGGCGGCAGCGCCGGACCCGCGCGCAGCTGCGCGCCGCGCTCGCCGACCAGTCGGCGGGCAACCGGGTGCTCAGCGCCCTACCGCTCGGCCCGGCCACCGACCTGGACCTGCTGGTCGCCGCGCTGCTGCGCCCGCTGGCCACCGGGGCCGGCGCCGTGCTGCTGGGCCACCCCGAGGTGCCGGACGGGGACCGGCTGGCCGCGCTGGCCGCCCAGGAGCGGGTCACCGCCACCGCCGGGCTGGAGGTCGACGGGGTCGCGCGGCTGGACTGATGCACGTGCGCGCCGGCCGCACCTGACGGTGGACTACGGCCGGCAGGGAACCGCACGGCATACTCGGACGTCGTCGTACGGGGCGGTCGCGCGCCTGACGACCCGCAGGCCCGGCGCGGCGGGAGCCGGACGAGCGCCGCCAGTCCGCCGGGACGTCCCCGGGCGTGGTGAGGGAAGAGGGCCAGCGTGGCAGGCAGCCAGCGGAGCGTGCGTCACGCCGCCGCCCCGCACCGTGGGCGCAGGGTGCTCATCGCCCTGGCCACGGCGCTCGGGCTGGTCGTCGTGGGGGCCGGCGCCGGCGCGGCCGTGGTCTGGCACCGCCTGCAGGGCAACATCACCGCCAAGGACGTCATCCGCCAGCTCGGCCCGGACCGGCCCACCGCGCCGGCGCCGCAGCCGGGCCAGAACCAGCCGGCCGAGAACATCCTGGTGATGGGCTCGGACACCCGGGCCGGGGACAACTCGGTCTACGGCTCGGGCATCCAGGGCGCGCGCAGCGACACCGTGGTGCTCGTGCACCTGGCCGCCGGCCGCACCCGCGCGGACCTGGTCTCCATCCCCCGCGACTCGGTCGTCGACATCCCCGAGTGCTACCTCGACAACGGCAAGGTGCTGCCGCCCACCCGCAACCGGTTCAACGACGCCTACAGCCGCGGTGGCCCGGCCTGCTCCATCCGCACCGTCGAGCAGCTCACCCAGATCCGCGTCGACCACTACATCGTGGTCGACTTCGAGGGGTTCGCCCGCATGGTCGACGCCCTGGGCGGCGTCGACGTCTGCGTGCCCAAGCCGGTGCACGACAAGAAGGCCAAGCTGACCCTCGACGCCGGCCGCCAGCACGTGGACGGCACCACCGCGCTGGCCTACGCCCGGGCCCGCTACACCCTCGGCGACGGCAGCGACCTGGGCCGGATCGACCGCCAGCAGGCCCTGATGTCCTCGATGGTGCAGCGGGTGCAGAGCGCAGGGGTGCTGCTGCGCCCGGACCGGCTGCTGTCCTTCCTCGACGCCGCCACCAAGTCGATCACCACCGACCCGGGCCTGGCCAGCCTCAACGAGCTGCGCAAGGTGGCCCAGAGCCTGCAGGGGCTGCAGAGCAAGGACATCAGCTTCACCACCGTCCCGTGGATGCCGGACCCGGCCAACCCGCAGGTCACCGTGGTCTGGAAGCAGCCGGCGGCCGACCAGCTGTGGACCGACATCCGCGAGGACAAGCCGATCCCCGGCACCCCCGCCTACGCCGCCGCGCAGGCGGCCGCCCAGGACGCCGCCTCCCCCACCGGCAGCCCGTCGGCGAGCGCGCAGCCGCCGCTGAAGACCCGCCCGTCCGCGATCCGGGTGAGCGTCGTCAACGCCTCGGGCACCCCGGGGGTCGGCAGCACGGTGGCCGACCAGCTGCGCGCCCAGGGCTTCCAGGTCGTGTCGGTCACCGCCTCGACCACCCCCCAGACCGGCACGCTGGTGCGCCGGTCCCCGGTCTACGACGAGAGCGGGCGCACGCTGCTGGCCGCCCTGCCCGGGGCCACCGAGGAGGTCACCGGGACCTCCAGCGTGCTGCAGGTCGTCGTCGGCGACCCGAACCAGCAGGTCGCCACGCTGGACGCCGCCCGGTTCGCCGACGCCTCCGCGGCGCCCTCGGCGTCGGCGTCGCCGTCCACCTCGACCACGCTCGCCTCGCGCACCGCCAACCAGGACATCTGCTCCTGACATCCGCTCCTGACATCCGCTCCTGACAGCTGCTCCTGACCGGCCCCCTACGCGCTGCCCTACAGTGCGTGCGGGGCGCGACGGGGCGCCACCACCCACCGCGCCCCGGCTCCCGGTGCCCGCACCCGGGCATCGTCGGAAGTGGACGGGAGGCGGGATGGACAAGACCGTGGCGAGTGCCGCGGAGGCGGTGGCCGGCATCGGCGACGGCGCCTCGCTGGCGGTCGGCGGCTTCGGCCTGTGCGGCGTGCCCAGCGTGCTCATCCAAGCGCTGCTCGATGCCGGGGTGAGCGACCTGCGCGCGGTGTCGAACAACTGCGGCGTGGACGAGTGGGGCCTGGGGCTGCTGCTCAAGGCCAGGCGGATCGCCCGGATGACCTCGTCCTACGTGGGCGAGAACAAGGAGTTCGAGCGCCAGTTCCTCTCCGGCGAGCTCGAGGTCGAGCTCACCCCGCAGGGCACGCTGGCCGAGCGGCTGCGCGCCGGCGGCATCGGCGTGCCCGCCTTCTACACCGCCACCGGCGTCGGCACCCAGGTCGCCGACGGCGGCCTGCCCTGGCGCTACGCCCCCGACGGCAGCGTGGCGCTGGCCTCGCCGGCCAAGGAGGTGCGCACCTTCACCGTCGACGGCGTCGAGCGCGAGTACGTCCTGGAGCAGGCCATCACCTGCGACGTCGGCCTGGTCCGCGCGGCCAAGGGCGACCGGCACGGCAACCTCGTCTTCCACGAGTCCGCCCGCAACTTCAACCCGCTGTGCGCGATGGCGGGCCGGCTGACCGTGGCCGAGGTCGAGCAGCTGGTCGAGCCCGGCGAGCTGGACCCCGACGAGATCCACCTGCCGGGCATCTTCGTCCAGCGGGTGCTGCCGCTCACCCCCGAGCAGGTGGCGCAGAAGCGGGTGGAGAAGCGCACCGTCCGCCAGCCGTCCACCACCGGGACCGGCACCGCCGAGAAGCAGGAGGCCTGAGATGGCGCTGACCCGCGAGCAGATGGCCGCCCGCGCGGCCCGCGAGCTCACCGACGGCTCCTACGTCAACCTCGGCATCGGGCTGCCGACCCTGGTCCCCAACTACCTCCCGGCCGGGGTGCACGTCGTGCTGCAGTCCGAGAACGGCATCCTCGGCGTCGGGCCCTATCCGACCGAGGACGAGGTCGACCCGGACCTGATCAACGCCGGCAAGGAGACCGTCACCCTGCAGCCGGGGGCGGTGTTCTTCGACTCCTCGACGAGCTTCGGCATGATCCGCGGCGGTCACATCGACGCCGCCATCCTCGGCGCCATGCAGGTCTCGGCCGCCGGCGACCTGGCCAACTGGATGATCCCCGGCAAGATGGTCAAGGGGATGGGTGGCGCGATGGACCTGGTCCACGGCGCCAAGAAGGTCATCGTGCTCATGGAGCACACCGCCAAGGACGGCAGCTACAAGATCGTCGACGAGTGCAGCCTGCCGCTGACCGGGCGCGGGGTCGTGCAGCGGATCATCACCGATCTGGCCGTGGTCGACGTCACCGCGGACGGCCTGGTGCTGGTGGAGACCGCCCCCGGGGTGAGCGTGGACGAGGTGCGGGAGAAGACCCAACCGGCGCTCACGCTGGCCCCGGCGCTCGCGTAGGGCCGCAGCGAGCCCCGGCCGGTGCGCCGGCCGGGGCTCGAGGGCCCTGCTGTCCTGGTCTCCTGGTGCCCTGGCGCCGTGCCCCTACGCCCCCGCAGGACGGGCGGAGACCGGCGGGGTGCCCACCAGCGCGGTCATCACCTGCCAGCCGGACCGGCCGACCAGCCTCCGCGCGCCCAGCGACCCCTCGGCGGTCCCCGGGTAGAGCCACAGGGCACCGGCGCCGTCGCGGGCGAGCAGGTCCGGCCGGCGGTCGCCGGACAGGTCCCCCACCCCGGTCAGCGCCGACATCACCGACCAGCCCGACCGTCCGACGAGGGTGCGGGCGCCCAGCGAGCCCTCGGCGGTGCCCGGGTAGAGCCACAGCGCACCGGCGCCGTCGCGGGCCAGCAGGTCCGGGCGACCGTCGCCGCTGAAGTCACCCGTGCCCGGGGCCGGCGCGGGCGGCGGGGTGGACCCGCCGCCGCTGGAGATGACGGTCCACCAGGTCGAGCGCAGGCCGAGGGCCGCCTGGAAGGAGCTGCCGGAGACGGTGACCGACCCGGAGCTGCCGGTGACCCGGACCGAGGTCACCCGCCCGCCCCAGTCGCCGTGCCCGTCCCGGGAGAGCACGTCCAGCCTGCTCACGCTGCCGGCCGCCGGGTAGGCGGCTGCGAGCCGGCTGCCGCTGAGCGCGACGCTCCAGTCGTGCGGGTTCCACGACTCGCTCGGGACCCCGTCGTAGGGGTCGGCCTTCGCGACCAGGTAGGGCTGCGAGCCGGCGGTGGTCCAGCCGCCGTTGGAGGCGGAGAACTGGGTGAAGGCCAGGCTGGCGGCGTCGGAGGTGCCCGAGCCGTAGCGGACCACCTGCTCGGCGGTGGCCCGCACCGCGGCGTCGGAGGCGGAGTGCTCTCGCACCGCCGTGCGGGTGCCGCCGGCGGTGTAGTCCGCCGAGCCGGCGTAGACCTGGCACGCGGTGCTGTCGCACACGTCGTAGGGGGTGCTGCCGGCCACCGCGCGGGCCCGCCCGGCGTAGGTGCGGGCGGCGACCGCCTGGGCGGCCAGCGCGGCCGGGGGCCAGCTGGCCGGCATCTCGGCCGGGACGACACTGCGCAGGTACTGCTCCATCGGGACCAGGGCGATGGTCCGGGTGCCCCCGCCGGCCCAGGCCACCGAGCGGATGGCGCCGCGCACGGCGCGCCGGGTGCCGCTGGGCAGGACCAGCCGGGGCAGGGCGTCCACGCTGGTCGTGGCGCCGACGCCGGTCACCGCGAAGGCGGCGTCGCCGCCCACCACCGCAGCCGGGTCGTCCGCGCCGGTGCCGGGGTTCCAGACCATCCAGGCCCCGCCGCCGGTGAGGTGCTGCAGCTGCAGCTGGGTCCGGTCCTGCGGCGCGGTGACCAGCCGCCAGCCGGCGTAGTCGGGCCCGGTGGGCAGCGTGACCGTGCCGGACGCGGCGGTGAGGGTGAGCCCGGCGGCCGGGTCCACCCGGGTGTCGGTGGTGTCGTCGGCGCCCATGAGGATGCGCAGCGTGGCGTCGGGCAGGGTGGGCGCCGAGATCCGGGTGCCGGGGTAGTAGAAGGCCAGGATCTGCTGCCAGCTGAGCCCCTTCTCGGCCGCGCCGTAGGCCCCCCATTGGGACAGCCCGTGGCCGTGGCCGAAGCCGTGCCCGGCGAGGGTGACGCTGCCGCCGGCCGGCACCGGGTAGCTCTCGGCCGCCTGCGCCGGGGCCTGCAGCACCGCGCTGCCGCCGACCCCGAGGGCCGCGGCCAGCACGAGCCGGGCCAGCGTGCGGACGCGCCGGCGCCCGGGCAGCGGCAGGCCCGCCCCGGCCCTCGCCCGGCGGGCCGCCGCAGCGTGCGCGGGCGGGCGTCCGGGCGTGCGGGGGCATGCTGAAGAGGCCGGCATGCGGTGACCCTACGGGCGAGAGCGGCCACAGCGGGTGACAATCGGGCGAGTCGGGGCGTCACGCCGCCCGCCCCGACCGCTCCCGCCCGGATCGACGGCCCTGCCGGCCGCCCTGCCCACAGCCCTGCCGGCGAGCCACACCGGCCCGCCCGGCGTGGGAGTTCGACGCCCCCTCGACCGGCCACCTACAGTCCAGCCCGTACAGTCCCTACGGTCCGCTGCACCGTCCGCCGCACGGCACCGCCGCGACCGGTGGATCATCGAGCACGCAGGAACGGAGTCCGGGGCGATGGCACGACGGGGGGCGGCGCCGGGACAGCGCGCCACCCGGGGTGCGGCCCGATGAGCGAGGCGATCCTTCCGCGGCCGCGGATCGCGGTCCTCGTGCCGTGCCACAACGAGGAGTCCAGCGTCGGCCAGGTCGTGGCCGGTTTCCGGGCCGCCCTGCCCGGCGCGCTGGTCGTGGTGGGCGACAACGCCTCCACCGACGCCACTGCCCAGGTGGCCCGGGAGGCCGGCGCCGTGGTCGTCACCGAGCCGCGCCGAGGCAAGGGCACGATGGTCCGCCGGCTCCTGGCCGAGGTCGACGCCGACGTCTACGTGCTGGTGGACGGCGACGCCACCTACGAGGCCGCCGCCGCCCCCCGGCTGGTCGCCCTGGTCGTCGACGAGGGGCACGACATGGTCGTCGGGGCGCGCGACGCCGTGCCGGAGGAGGTCCGGGCCTACCGGCGCGGCCACCAGCTGGGCAACTTCGTGCTCACCCAGATCTTCCGCCGCCTGTTCCTGCTGCCCCTCACCGACACCCTCACCGGCTACCGCGCCATGAGCCGCCGGTTCGTGCGCTCCTTCCCGGCCGACTCCGAGGGCTTCGAGATCGAGGCCGAGCTCAACGCCCACGCCGCCGTGCTGGGGGTGCCGGTGGCCGAGACCCGCACCACCTACCTTGCCCGCGGCGAGGGCTCGGCCAGCAAGCTCAACACCTACCGCGACGGGCTGCGGATCCTGCGGCTCAACCTGCGGCTGGCCCGCGACGCGCGGCCGGTGCTCAGCTTCAGCCTGCTCGCCGCCCCCTGGCTGCTGGCCACGGCGCTGCTGCTGTGGGCCCCGGTCACCGAGTACTTCCGGACCGGCCTGGTGGCCCGCTTCCCCAGCCTCATCGCCGGGGTGGGCACCTTCCTCGTCGCCCTCAACGTGTGGGCCGCCGGCCTGGTGGTCGAGCGCATCCAGCGCGCGCGCATCGACATGATCCGGCTGCGCTACCTGCAGCTGCCCGGGCCGCGCACCCTGGTCGCCCCGCCGACCCACCCGCCGGTCCACCGTCCACCGGTCCACCATCCAGACGGAGGGCGCGGGTGAGCGCCGGCGGCCTGCGCACCGGAGCGCACCGCGATGCGGTGCCGGCGCAGGCCGGGCCGAGCCCGGCCCGGCGGCTCGAGCCCGCGGTGCCCGGGGTGCTGGCCATGCTGGTGTGGGCGGCCCTCACCCTGGCCGGCGCGCTCGCCCGCCCGCACCTGGCCGAGCAGGCGCTGGACGTAGGGACGCAGACCCTCACCCTCGCGGTGGGGGTCACCGGCTGCCTGCTCGCCGCCGGCTGGAGCGCGTGGCGGGGCCTGGGCCCGCGCGGCGCCGGCGTGCTGCTCGGCCTGCTCGCCGGCTGGCTGTCCTTCACCGTGCTGGTCACGCTGTCCGGCACCCCGTTCGGCCTCGGTGGCACCGCCAGCGACTGCGGCCGCACCATCGCCGCCGCCGAGCGCTACACCACGACCTGGCACAGCGCCGACCAGTTCCTCCAGGGGCTGCCCGGCCAGTACCCGCCGCTGTACTTCTGGCTCTGGGGCCGCTTCGCCGCGCTGCGCGGCGCGGACGCCTGGCAGGTGATGAGCCAGTACCAGGGCATCGTCGTCGGCCTGGCGCCACTGCTCAGCGGGGTGCTGTGGACGCGGGTGACCCGGTCATGGGTGCGCGGGCTGGCAGCAGCGGCGGCGGCGAGCGCCGGCCTGCTCGCCCTGGTCGGCCTCAACCCCTGCAAGGGCCACGAGGCCAGCGCCTTCCTGCTCGGCGTCCCGGTGCTGCTGTGGGCCTCCAACGAGGTAGCCGGCGTGCTGGCCGGATCCGGCCCGCGCTGGCGGCGGGCGGTCGGATGGGGCGTGTGCCTCGGGCTGGTCCTCACCATCTACCAGCTGCCGGTGCTCTTCGGCCTGCCGCCCCTGCTGGTCCTCTGGGCGGTGTGGGCCGCCCGCCGGGGGGCGTGGGCGCGGGTGGTCGCGCACGTCGCGGTGGCCGGGGCGGCCGCGCTGCTGGCCAGCGCCTGGTACGTCCTGCCGCTGGTCTCGGCCTGGCTGACCCGCCGGCCCGGGCCGCGGGCTAAGGACCTGCTCATGGTGCGGGCGGCGCTGGACGCCGCCCCGGGCCCGCTGCCGGTCACCGGCCTGGTGCTGGCGCTGGCCGGCCTGGTCGCGCTCGCGCTCACGCTGCGCCGGCTGCCCTTCACCGGGGCGCAGTCGGTCCTCGCCGTCGCGGTCGGGATGCTGGTGGTGCAGACCGCGGCGCTGTGGAACGTGGTCCGCGGCCAGGAGACCTTCTACTCCTACCGCAGCCTGCTGCTCACCGTGGTCCTGCTGGGCGGGGCGCTGGCGTGGTTCGCCGAGCCGGCCGCCCTGGCGCTGCGGGCCACCGGGCTGCCGGCGCGCCGGCTGGTCCCGGCCGCGGTGGCCCTGGTCCTGGCACCGCCGCTGGTGCACACCTATTGGGAGAACGTGCACGCCCCGATCGTGCCGCACGAGACCGCCGTGCCCGGCTACGTCGAGGAGCACGCCCGGCTGGCGCCGTCGCTGGCCTACACCTCGCGGCTGCCCGGCTGCGGCACCGTGCCCGGGTTCCAGCCTCCGCTGCGCCCCCTGGACTGCTACCCGGCCACCGTGGTGCGCCAGTGCGTGGAGCGGGCGCAGGGCCCCGGCGCCCGCCCGATCCTGCTGGCCTACGACGACCGCGCCTCCGAGTTCGACCCCTACTTCCAGGTGCTGCCGACCAACAGCGGCGCGACCGGCCCGCTGGACGACTGGGACGCCCGCTACGCCTGGGTGCGGCACCTGAGCACCCTCCCGCCGGACCGCTTCACCGCGCAGGCGCTGTCCGGGCCGTTCGGCCGGGTGTCCGGGTTCGTGCTGTCCAAGGCCTCCGACGGCCAGCTCACCTGGGTCGCCACCCGCTACTACGGCAAGGACGTCCTGCACTTCTCCCGAGACCAGTTCGCCGGGCCGGGGTGGACCGTGTGCCAGACGCGGGACGTGTTCGTGGCGGTGCACGCGCCCGGGGCCTGAACCGGCGGCCCTGACCTGGCGGGGTGACGTCGGCGAGCCGGTGGACGGGCCGGCGGGTCAGCCAGCCGCTGGCCCGACGAACCGGGAGAGCACCTCGCCGGCCCGCCGCCCGTCGTGGTGGCGGGCGACGAAGCCGGGCCCCTCGGCGGCCACCGACCGGGCCCAGTCCCGCTCGGCGCAGACCCGCTCCAGGGTCTCGGCCAGCGTCTGCGGGGTGATCTCGATGACCGGCAGGTCCTCGCCGACCCGCGCGCGGACCCGCTCGTGCACGTGCGAGAGCGTGACCCGGCCGGCGGCCATCGCCTCGCAGGTGAGCACGCCGTAGTTGCCGATGCCGACGTGGTCGATGACGACGTCGGCCGCGGCGAGCAGCTCGGGCATCTGCTCGGGCGGGGTCCCCTCGATCCGCCGGTACTCCACCAGCCCGTCCGCGGCCAGCTTCTCCAGCACCGGCTCGATGAGCGCGGTGCCCTTGAGCGCGCGGCGGCTGGGGGCGTGCACCACCAGCGGCACCGGCCGGGTGAGCGGCGGCTCCCCCTGCGGGACGTCGGTGCGCACGGTGACCGGCAGCCAGGTGGCGCCGGGCACGTCGTCGAGCAGGTCCGGGGTCGAGACGAAGGTGGGGCCGTCGAAGGCCTCCACCAGCGGGCGCAGCTGCTCCACCTGCCGCTGCAGGCGGGCGGTGAGCTCGTCGTCGGGGTCCTGGAACGGCGAGAAGGGGTAGTCCTGCGCGTGCCGGCGCGGGTCGCGGATCTCCGAGCCGTGGAAGAGCAGGCCGACCTGCACGCCGGCCGCGCGCAGCACCGGGACGCCGCCGGAGAAGTCCGGCCCGTGGGCGGTGCCCAGCAGCGGCCGCCCGGCCTCGAGCAGGGCGTGCGTCCAGCTGGCCAGCCCGTGCTCGGCCCAGGCCCGCTGCCAGTCCTGGTCGCGGGCGAAGGCGGCGGCCGGCACGGTGACGTCGGCCGGGAACAGCAGCGGCGACCCGCGGTCGATCTGCACGACCTCCACCCGGACGTCCGGGCGGGCCCGCTCCAGCGCCTTGCCCCAGGCCCAGCCCTGACCGGCCATGTTGGCCGGGCCGATGCCCACCATCGGCCGGTCCGCCCGCTTGCCGGGCCTGATCACCAGGCCGGCGGCCGCCGAGGCAGCGGCGGGCCGGGGCGTGGCCGCGGGGGGCGTCGAGCGCGGCAGCAGCGAGGGCACGACCGGCGCCGGCTCCGGCTCGGTGAGCGCCCGCGGGCCGAGGACCTGGCGGTAGAACCCCCAGAGCCGCTCCTCCTGGTGCTCCCAGGACCACGGGTCGAGCAGGTGCTCGTCGGCGCGCAGCGGCGCGAGGTAGCAGTCCGGGTCGGCCAGCACGGCGCGCACGGCGCGGGCGAGGTCGGCGGCGTCCTCGGCCCGGTGCACCTCACCGACGCCGAGGTCGCGCACGAAGGCGGCCTGCGCCCGGCAGTCGCTGACCACCAGCGGCAGCCCGGCGTGCAGGTACTCGAAGAGCTTGTTGGGCAGGGCGACCTCGTGGCTGCCGAAGTGCAGCAGCGGGATGAGGCCGACGTCGGCGGTGCGCAGAAAGGTGGCCACCTCCGCCGGCGGCACCGGCGGCAGCGCGTGCACGCGGTCGGCCACGCCGAGCTCGGCGGCCCGGGCGAGGACCTGCTTGACCGCCCAGGTGGTGGGCGAGGGCACGCACACCACGGCCAGGTGCGCCTCGGGCAGCTCCACCAGCGCCTCGACGGCGGTGTGCACGCCGCGGGCGTGCTGCACGCCGCCGCTGTAGACCAGCAGCGGCACGCCCTCGGGCACGCCGGCCGCGGCCCGGATGCCGGCGCGCGCGGGCTCGTCGGCGCCGTCGTCGCCGGCCGGCCCCTCGTGCACGGCGAGCGCGGCCGCGGGTGGGGTGTTCATGACCACGGCCGGGCGCTCGCGCAGCCGGTAGCGCTGCACCAGCTCGTCGGCGAGCGCGTCGCTCACGGTGAGCACGCCGGCGGCCGCCTGCACGTACTCGCGCTCGAGGTCGGCGTAGGCGGCGACGACCCGCTTGGTCCGCCCGCCGTACTGGGACAGGCCCGAGACCAGTTCGTGCGCGTCGTAGACCCAGGTGACCTTGCGGCCGCGTCGGCGGGCGCGCGCCACCGCGCGGGCGGCGATGCCCATGACGTGGACGTCGTGGGCGTGGATGACGTCCGGGGCCAGCTCGTCCAGCACCGGGGCGAAGGCCAGCTCGTAGTCGTCGATCTCGGGCAGCCAGCGGCGCCACGGGGTGCGCCGGTCGCTGACCACGCTCTGCTCGTCCCACGCGGTCCAGCGCCGCGTCTGGAAGCGCTGCGCCTTGCGCTCCAGGCCGGCGCTGAGGTGCACCAGGCGGCGTGCGCCGGTGATCCACGACAGCTGGGCCAGGGCCAGCGGCCGCGGCCGCAGCGCGGTGTCCTTGGCCCGCGCCTGCAGCCGGAGCTTGGCCGCCTTCTCCGCCTCCGGGCCCGGGCCGAGGTGCAGCCGCCGCTTGCGCCGGGCCGCGCGGACCGCGGTGCGCCGGTCGCGCAGCCGCCAGGGCACCGGGACGCGGATCAGCCGGACCGGGCCCAGCGCGAGCTCCTCGCGCCGGTTGCCGGCGGTGTAGCCGAGCACGATCACGTCCAGGCCCACCCGGGCCAGCGAGAGCGCGGTCTTCTGCACCCGGGTGTCGGTGCTGACGTCGTTGGCGACCGCCATGACCACCCGCACCGGGCGGCCGTCGCCGGGCTGCGCCGCCATGCTCAGCTGGCGCTGCCGATGGTGCGCCGCGCGACGCCCTCCCACCGGGCCGGGTCGGTGACGCGGCGACCGTCGACCAGGGCCCGGACACCGGGCAGGTCGGCCGGCGCGAGCCCGGCGTACTCGGCGTGGTCGGCCTGCACGACGGCGGCGTCGACCGGCTCGCCGAGGTGGTAGGGCGTGAAGCCGAGGGCGGCGAGCTCGTCGTCGGTGTACATCGGGTCGTGCACGCCCACCGTGGCGCCGGCGGCGGTGAGCGCGGCCACCGTGGCGAAGACGCCCGAGAACGCGGTCTCCTTCACCCCGCCGCGGTAGGCGGCGCCGAGCACCGCCACCCGCTGGCCGGACAGCCCGTCGAGCAGGCCGTCGAGCAGGCCCACGGCGTACTGCGGCATCGCCGCGTTGGCCTCGCGGGCGGCGCGGACCACGGTGGCGTCGGGGTCGTTCCACAGGTAGAGCCGGGGATAGACCGGGATGCAGTGCCCGCCGACGGCGATGCCGGGGCGGTGGATGTGGCTGTAGGGCTGGGAGTTGGACGCCTCGATGACCTGGTAGACGTCGATGCCGTGCGCCGCGGCGAACCGGCCGAACTGGTTGGCCAGGCCGATGTTGACGTCGCGGTAGGTCGTCTCGGCCAGCTTGGCCATCTCCGAGGCCTCGGCCGAGCCGAGGTCCCAGACGCCGTTGCCGCGCGGCAGGTCCGGGCGCTCGTCGAAGTCGAGCACCGCCTCGTAGAACGTGCGCGCCTTCTGCGCGCCCTCCGGGCTCAGGCCGCCGATCAGCTTGGGGTACTTGCGCAGGTCGGCGAAGACGCGGCCGGTGAGCACCCGCTCGGGCGAGAACACCAGGTGGAAGTCGCGGCCCTCGACCAGGCCCGAGCCCTCCTCCAGCATCGGCTTCCACCGGGTGCGGGTGGTGCCGACCGGCAGCGTGGTCTCGTAGGACACCAGGGTGCCCGGGCTCAGGTGCGCGGCCAGGCTGCGGGTGGCCGAGTCCATCCAGCCGAAGTCGGGCTCGTCGGTGGTGTCGTCCACGAACAGCGGGACGACCAGCACCACGGCGTCGGCGCCGGGCACCGCGTCGGCGTAGTCGGTGGTGGCGCGCAGGCGGCCGGCCTCGACGTTCTCCTTGAGGCGGACGTCCAGCTCGGCCTCGCCGGGGAAGGGCTCCTGCCCGGCGTTGACCAGGTCGACCACGCTCTGGTTGACGTCGACGCCGACGACCTCGTGGCCCTTGCCGGCGAACTGCACCGCCAGCGGGAGTCCGATCTTCCCCAGTGCGACGACGGCGATCTTCACGTGGTGGCCCTTCGGGTGTCGGTCGGCGAAGCGGTGCTTACGGTACCTTGCCGGGCTGCAACCGCCCGCACCGCGAGGAGTCACCCCGTGAAGGTCCTGAGCGTCGTCGGAGCCCGCCCGCAGTTCGTCAAGCTGGCGCCGGTGGCCTCGGCCCTGGCCGCGGCGGGCGCCGAGCACGTCATCGTGCACACCGGCCAGCACTACGACGTCGAGATGTCCGACGTCTTCTTCCAGGACCTGAAGATCCCCGCCCCGGACGTGCACCTCGGCGTCGGCTCGGGCAGCCACGGGGTGCAGACCGGCGCGATGCTCGGGGCGATGGACGCGGTCCTCGAGGAGCACCGCCCGGACTGGGTGCTGGTCTACGGCGACACCAACTCCACGCTGGCCGGGGCCGTGTCCGCGGTGAAGCTGCACCTGCCGCTGGCGCACCTGGAAGCCGGGCTGCGCTCGTTCAACCGGCGGATGCCCGAGGAGCACAACCGGGTGCTCACCGACCACGCCGCCGACCTGTGCCTGGCCCCCACCGAGGTGGCCATGCGGCACCTGGCCGACGAGGGCCTGGCCGCCCGCTCGGTGCTCGTGGGCGACGTGATGACCGACGTCTGCCTGATGGTCCGCGACGCGGTGGCCGGCGGCGCGCCGGAGCTGCCCGAGGGCGTCGACGCCGCGCAGGGCTACTACGTCTCCACCATCCACCGGGCCGAGAACACCGACGACCCGCAGCGGCTGCGGGCCGTCGTCGCGGCGCTGGCCGCCCTCCCGCTGCCGGTGGTGCTGCTGGCCCACCCGCGGCTGGTCGCCCGCACCCAGGAGTTCGGCATCGACCTCACCCAGGGCTCGCTGCGCACCGTGCGCCCGCTCGCCTACCCGCAGATGGTGGCGGCCGTGCTGAGCAGCCGCGGCGTGGTCACCGACTCCGGCGGCCTGCAGAAGGAGGCCTTCCTCCTGCGCGTGCCGTGCACCACGCTGCGCACCGAGACCGAGTGGACCGAGACGGTCGAGCTGGGCTGGAACCGCCTGGTCCCCGACCCCGCCGACCTGCTCGCCGCCGTCGACCGCCCGGCGCCCCAGCCCACCGACGCCACCCCCTACGGCGCCGGCGACGCCGCCGCGAACGTCGTCCGCGAGCTGGCCTCCCGCGTGAGCTGAACCGGCGCTTCCAAGATCATCCATATTGGGTGAGGGTGCCCCTGTGCCAATAGGTTTGGCACAGGGTGCCCCTCACCCAATCAAGATGATCTTCTGCAGGAGCCGGGGAACGCAGCGCGAGGCAGTGGTCAGCCGAAGGTCACGCCGAGACCTCGACCGTCCGCCCCTCGCGCGCGGACTCCAGGCACGCCTCGGCGACGGCCACCGTGGCCAGGCCCTGGCGCATGGTGACGATGTCGGCGTCCTTGCCCAGCACGGCGTCGCGGAAGGCCTCGTGCTCGGTGCGCAGCGGCTCGGGCTTGGGGATGGCGAAGCGGATCATGTCGCCCTCGCTCACACCGCGGAAGCTGGCGATGGACTGCCACTCGGTGGGCACCAGGCCGTTGGCGTGGAAGGTGAGGTCGGCGGTGAGGGTGTCGGCCACGAAGGCCCCCTTCTCGCCGGTCACGATGGTGACCCGCTCCTTCATCGGCGAGAGCCAGTTGACCAGGTGGCTGGTCACCGTGCCGTCGGCGAGCTGGCCCACCACGGCGACGAGGTCCTCGTGCTCGCGGCCGCTCTTGAGCGCGGTGCGCGCGGCCACCGAGCGGAACGGCTGCTGGGTGACCCAGGCGGTGAGGTCGATGTCGTGGGTGGCGAGGTCCTTGACCACGCCGACGTCGGCGATCCGGGCCGGGAACGGGCCCTGCCGGCGGGTGACGACCTGGTAGACCGCACCGAGGTCGCCCTGCTCGAGCCGGGTGCGCAGGCTCTGCAGCGCCGGGTTGTAGCGCTCGATGTGCCCGACGGCGCCCACCAGGCCGGCCTGCTCGAAGGCGTCGGCCAGCCGCTGGGCGGCCGGGGTGTCCTGCGCCAGCGGCTTCTCCACCATGGCGTGCACGCCGGCGGCCGCCAGGGCCAGGCCGACCGGCTCGTGGTAGATCGTCGGGACGGCCACCATGCAGTAGTCGATGCCGTGGTCGATGAGCTCCTCCACGCTGGAGAGCACCGGCAGCCCGCCGGCCACGCCGTGCGCGTCGCCGCCCGGGTCCGCCACCGCCACCAGCTCGACGCCGTCCAGCGAGCGCAGCACGCGCGCGTGGTGGCGGCCCATCATGCCCAGGCCGATCAGGCCCGCCCGCAGCGCCGCCATCAGGCGCCGGCCTTGGCCACGGCGTTGACGACCTCGACGACCTTCTCCAGGTCCTCCTGGGAGAGGGCCGGGTGGACCGGCAGCGAGAGGCACTCGAGCGCGGCCTTCTCGGTCTCGGGCAGGTCCAGGGTGAGCCCGAAGGACGGCAGGCGGTGGTTCGGGATCGGGTAGTAGACCCCGGAGCCGACGCCGCGCGCGGCCAGCTCGGCGGCGAAGGCGTCGCGGTCCTGGCCGACCACCCGGATCGTGTACTGGTGGTAGACGTGCGTGGCGCCCTCGGCCACCGGCGGGACGACGACGTTCTCCAGGTTGGCGTCCAGGAAGGCCGCGTTGCGCTGGCGCTGCTCGGTCCAGCCGGCCAGCTTGGTCAGCTGCACCCGGCCGATGGCGGCGTGCAGGTCCGTCATCCGGGTGTTGAAGCCCACCAGCTCGTTCTCGTAGCGCTTCTCCATGCCCTGGTTGCGCAGCAGGCGCACGTTGCGGGCCACCTCGTCGCTGGCGGTGGTGACCATGCCGCCCTCGCCCGAGGTCATGTTCTTGGTGGGGTAGAACGAGAACGACCCGGTGATGCCCCAGGCCCCGACCGGCTTGCCCTGGTAGGTGGCCGCGTGCGCCTGGGCCGCGTCCTCGAACAGCAGCAGCCCGTGCTTGTCGGCGATCTCGGTGAACCGGTCCATCGCGGCCGGCTGGCCGTAGAGGTGCACCGGCATGATCGCGCGGGTGCGCGGGGTGATGGCGGCCTCGGCCGCGGCCGGGTCGAGGTTGAAGGTGGCCGGGTCGATGTCGGCGAACACCGGCACTCCGCCGGCCAGCGCGACCGAGTTGGCAGTGGCGGCGAAGGTGAACGACGGGACGATCACCTCGTCGCCGGGCTCGAGGCCAGCGGCCAGGAAGGCCATGTGCAGCGCGCTGGTGCCGCTGTTGACCGCGATGCACTGGCGGCCGTCCACCAGCGCGGCGAACTCCTGCTCGAAGGCGGCCACCTCAGGGCCCTGCGCCACCATGCCGCTGCGCAGCACGCGGTCGACGGCCTCGCGCTCCTCGTCGCCGAGGATGGGCTTGGCGGCAGGAATGGTCCCGCTCATGACTGTGCGACCTCCGTGAGCTTCTCGTCGTTCTCCACGTAGAGCTGGCCGGTCTTGGGGCAGCGCCAGCGCCGGCCCTCGTCCCCCGACCCGGTCCCGGCCTCGCCGTCCGGCTCCAGGGGCACACCGGCGCGCCCGACCCAGCGGATGCGCCGGGCTGGCACCCCGGCCACCAGGGCGAAGTCGGGCACGTCCTTCACCACCACCGCGCCGGCGGCCACGGTGGCCCAGCGACCGATCGTGACCGGGGCCACGCACACCGCGCGGGCGCCGATGCTGGCGCCCTCGCGGACGGTGACGCCCACGGCCTCCCAGTCGTCGCCCCGCTTGAGCTTGCCGTCCGGGTCGACCGAGCGCGGGTAGTGGTCGTTGGTGAACACCACGGCCGGGCCGACGAACACCCCGTCCTCGAGCACCGCGGGCTCGTAGACCAGCGCGTAGTTCTGCAGCTTGCACCGGTTCCCCAGCCGGACGCCGGGGCCGACGTAGGCGCCGCGGCCCACGATGCACTCCTCGCCGAGCACGGCGCCCTCGCGCACCTGCGCCAGGTGCCAGACGCTGCTGCCGGCGCCGATCCGCGCCCGGTCGTCGACGTCGGCGCTGGGCTGGATCCGCACGCCCTCGTGGGTGCTCACCCGGTGCTCCTCGCTGGGGCTCGACGTCGGTGGTCCGCCCCGCGCGCCGACCGGCCGGGCGGCCGGCTCGTATGCCTGAGCACGAGGCCCGCTCAGGCTACCGGTCGCGCCGCGCGCCGCCGTCGCCGACGGTCACGACCCGGGCTCAGGCCGCCGGCTCGGGCCGAGGTCGGGCTCCGAGCCACGGGGCCAGCACGGCGGCGGAGCGGCGCCCGTCGTGCACGTCGGTGGCGTAGGTCACGCCCGCCGCGGCCACCTCCCGGTAGCGCTCGCGGTCGGCCAGCACGGCCCGCAGCACCTGCTCCAGGGTGGCCGGGTCGGCCTCGACGACCGGGAGCTCGCGCGGCAGCCGCTCGCGCACCCGGGGGTGCACGTGCGCCAGCACCACCCGGCCGGCCGCCATCGCCTCGATCGCCGCCAGGCTGTAGAGCCCGAGCACGAGCTGCTCGACCACGATGTCGGCGGCCTGCACCAGGGCGGTCATCTCCTCCGGCGCCACGCCCTCGACGCGGACGTACTCCACCAGCCCCTCGGCCTGCAGCCGCTGCAGCACCGGCTCGACGTGCTCGCTGCCCTTGAGCAGCGCGTTGCTCGGCGCGTGCAGCACGACCGGCCGCTCGCGCTCGAGGACCGGCCGGTCGGTGGCCCAGCGGCCCGGGTCGACCACGGTGGGCAGCCAGGTGGCGCGCGGCACGAAGTCGAGCTGGTCCGGCGTGGAGACGTAGACCGGCCCCTCGTGGGCGGCGGCGATGCGCAGGTGCCGCTCGGCCTGCGCCTGCAGCCGGCCGACGAGGTCGGCGGGCATGCGCGGGAACGGCGACCACGGGTAGAGCTCGACGTGCCGCGAGGGCAGCCGCACGTCCGAGCCGTGCGCGGCCAGCGCGGTGGAGACGCCGTGCCGGCGCAGCACCCGCAGGTCGCCGGCGCAGTCGTCGCCGTTGCGGACGCCGAACAGCGGGCGGAAGGCGTCGACCAGCGCGTGGGTGGCCCCGCCGCCTGCGCTGCCGGTGGGGCCGACAGTGACGTGACGCTGCAGCACGGCCGCCCAGGCCTGCGAGCGGTGCACCGTGGGCGGCACCCGCAGGTCGGCCGGGAACGGCAGGCTGCGCTCCACCGCCACCACCCGCGCGGACACCTGGTCCAGGTGCCGCTCGGCGGCCCGGCCCCAGGCCCACGCCTGGCCGGCGAAGTTGGCCGGGCCAACCAGCAGCCGCACGCGGGCGTCCGGCCACGGCGCCAGCAGCTGCTCGGCCGGCACGATGCGCGACCCGGGCAGCACCGCCGCGCGGACCCCGGCCGCACCGCGGCGCCAGCGCCGGCGCAGGTCGCGGACGCCGAGCTGGACCGGCGGGGGCATCCGGCGGACCAGCTCGCCGGCCAGCCTCCGGCCGGGCAGGGCGCGCGGGCCGGACCGGCGGGCCGGGGCCGGGTCGGCCATGGGGAGCTGCCCTTCTGCTGGAGGTGGTTGGTGCGGCTGGAGGGGAGCGGTCCCCGGGCTCCCGGTCCGGTGAACCTGGGCGAACCGGGCGCTGCGCCCAGGCCGCGCGAGGCGGGGCGGGCAGCCGCAAGGCCTAGGCTAACGCCGCGGCGTCCTGCCTCCGGCGGGTGACGGGCCGCACCTGCCAGTGACCCTGCCGCCGACGTCGGCAGGTGCTCGTGCCAGCGAGGTCGGGAGGACCATGACCGGGCAGCGCGCCCCCCACCTGCTCTACGTGGCCTGGGGCTTCCCGCCCTGCCGCAGCGGAGGGGTCTACCGCGCCCTGGCCACGGTGAACGCCTTCGCCCGCGCCGGCTGGCGGGTCACCGTGCTCACCGCGGACCGCGAGACCTTCGAGCGGCACACCGGCACCGACCCGTCGATGGAGGAGCGGATCGACCCCAGCGTGCGGGTGGTGCGGGTGCCGTTCGAGTGGCCCACCCACGATCCGGACCTGCGCCGGTGGGGCTGGCTGCGGGCCCGCTCGCCGCGGCTGTGGAGGCGCTACCGCAACCTGCGCGACCGGGTCACCTTCCCCGAGATCGGCTACGGCCCCTGGCGACTGCCGCTCGAGCGTGCGGCGCTCGCGGTGCACGCGGCCGACCCGGTCGACCTCACGGTGGCCAGCGCCAACCCCAACGTCGACTTCTCCCCCGCCCGCAAGCTGTTCACCGCGCACGGCGTCCCCTACGTCATGGACTACCGCGACGCCTGGCTGCTCGACGTCTTCAGCGGCGACCAGCTGCTGCCGGACTCCTCGCTGGCTGCGCGGTTCGAGCGGCGCTACGTGGCCGATGCCAGCGAGATCTGGTTCGTCAACGAGCCGATCGCCCAGTGGCACCGCGAGCGCTACCCGGACAAGGCCGACCGCATCCACGTGGTCGCCAACGGCTTCGACCCCGAGTTCGCCCCGGCCCCGCGGCGCACCCCCTCCCCGCCGGACCGGCCGCTGCGCTTCGGCTACATCGGCACGGTGAGCGGGCGGGTGCCGCTGGGCGCCTTCGTGGAGGGCTGGGACCTGGCCCGCGAACGCGAGCCGCTGCTGGCCGACGCCGAGGCCGAGATCCGCGGCTACCTCGGCTTCTACGCCAGCCGCGACCCCTCCCGGGTGGCGCTGCTGGACCGCTACACCGACCGCGGCGTGACCTACGGCGGACCGGTCCCCAAGGCCGAGATCGCCAGCGTCTACGAGAGCTACGACGTCCTGCTGCTCATCCTGGGCGCCGGGCGTTACGTGACCAGCGGCAAGGCCTACGAGTACATCGCCTCGGCGCTGCCGGTGGTGGCCGTGCACGACCCCGGCAACGCCGCCACCGGCCTGTTCGAGGGCCACCCGCGCTGGTTCCCGGTGGCCGAGGTCACCGGCGAGGAGGTGGCCCGCGCGCTGATCGCCGCCGCCCACAGCGCCCGCGAGGACAGCCCGCAGGTCATCGAGCAGGCGGCGGCGCTGGGCGACCGGTTCTCCCGCGAGCACCAGCTGGCCCCGCGGATCGAGGCCCTGTCCCGGCTGGTCGGCTTCCAGCCCGAGACCGGCACCCCGGAGGTGGCCGCGTGAGCGTGCACGAGACGTCGCAGCCCAGCCCCGCCCAGTCCCCGCGACCGGGCACCGCCCGCCCGCGGGTGGTGGTGCTCATGGCGAGCCGCTACGCCTACCACAAGTCGGTGCGGCTGGTCCGCGAGCGCCTGGGCCCGGACGTCCAGCTCGAGATCGTCAGCTGGCAGCGCTCGGACTTCCCGCTCACCGACGTCTGCGACGCCCACCTGGTGGTGGCTCCGCCCCTGCGCACCCTGCCGACCTCGATCAGCCAGCTCACCCCCACCGAGGCGATGGACGAGGCCTCGGAGGAGGCGGCCGAGGCGGGCGCCTCCGCGCCGGACGGGCTGGCCGGGGCGCCGGTGGCGCTCAGCGACGACGCCCCCTTCCCCGCCTCGGACGCGGCGGCCGGGGAGTCGGCGGCGCTGGTGGACGAGAACGGGAACGGGAACGGGAACGGGAACGGGAACGGCGGCGAGGACGGCGGCGAGGCGGCTCCCGGGGCGCCGTCCACCCGCCTCACCCCGCGCCGGGTGGCCGGCCGGGTGAAGCGGGCGCTGCGTCCGCGCGGCATGGTCCGCCGGGTGCGCCGCAGCCGAGGCGGCAAGCTGGCCCGCCGGGTGGTCAAGGGCAGCCTGGCCCGGCAGTTCGCCAAGGCGTGCCTGCGCGGGCCGAAGGCACGCGGGGTGCTGGCCTCCGCCGATGTCGTGATCGCGCTGGACTACGCCTCGATCCGCGCGGCCTGGCACATCGCCCGCCGGGTGAACCGGTCGGCCCCCGTGGTCTACGGCCTCGACGCCGGCGCCCGCGCCCTGCAGGAGCTCGGGCCGCAGGGCTAGAGCGGGTCCTCGCCGGGCTGCCGAGGCAGCAGCGCGCGCACCGCGCGGGCGAAGCCGGCGTAGGGGTCCTGCGCGCGGTAGGCGGCGCCGGCCCGGGCGGCGGCGGCGCGCAGCGGCTCCAGCCCGGCCGGATCGTCCGCCCACCCGCGCAGCAGGGCCGCGGTGGCCTCCCCGGCCGTGGCCGGCGGCACCAGCACCCCGCCCTCGGCGAGCAGGGCGCGGGCCGGGGGCAGGTCGGTGGCCACCACCGGCAGTCCCACCGCGAGGTACTCGTGGAGCTTGCTGGGCACGGCCTGCAGGAACGCCGGCGTCGGCTCGAGCAGGGAGAGCCCCACCCAGCCGCGGGCGGCCAGCAGCCACGCCTCGCGCGGGGGCCGGCGGCCGTGCAGCACCACGCGCCCGGTCAGGTCCGGCTGGGAGATGCGGCGCTCGAGCCGCTCGGCCTCGCCCGGCGCCACCGGCCCCACCACCTCCAGCCGCCAGCCCGGCGCCCGGGCCACCGCCTCGGCCATAGCCAGCGCGCCGCGGGAGGCGCGCACGTCGCCGACGTAGACCGCGGTGGGCACCTCGGCCCGGGTCACCTCGCCGGCCTGCGGGAGCAGCGACGGGGAGGGCAGGTTGCGCAGGACCAGCCGGTGGCGGGCCCGGTGCGGCGGCACGTGCTCGTCGGCCACCACGGTGAGGTCGGCCCCGGCGGCCACCCGGGTGGCGGCACGGGCGAGCGTGCGGGCCAGCCGGCCGGCGGCGCCCCGTGCCCATGCGCGGTCCGCGAGCAGCTGCTCGTAGTCCTCGTGCACGTCGACCACCAGGCGGCGTCGGCGCAGCGCGGCCACGGCGCGGGCGGACAGCGCGACGTCGGGGTCCAGGGTGACCAGCACGGCGCCGTCGGCCCGCCACGGGGCGGTGGCGGCGAGCAGGGCGCGCCCGGCCGGCCCGCGCCGCGCGCGGGTGCGGACGGCGGCCCCGGGCGGTCCGGCGGCCGGATCGCCCAGGCCGAGCACCTGCACCCGCAGCCCGGCGGCCGCCAGCGCGGCGACCTCGCGGTGCAGGCGGGCGTCGGCGACGTCGTGGCCGGAGGTGACCACGCTGACGTCGAACGCGACCTCGGGGCGAGCTGCCGTCACAGGTCCTCGAGGGAGAAGGCCTCCTCGCCCACCTGGAGGAACTTGCTGTAGGCGGCGATGACCTCCTCGGGCTTGCCCCGCATCATCAGCTCGCCCTTGTGCAGCCAGATGGCGTCGTTGCACAGGTCCTTCACGCTCTGCAGGGCGTGGCTGACCAGGAACATCGCCCGCGCGCTCTGCATGAGCTCGTTCATCTTGGCCGCGGCCTTCTTCTTGAAGCTCGCGTCGCCCGCGGAGAGGGCCTCGTCGATGAGCAGGATGTCCGGCTCCATGTGCACCGCCACCGAGAACGCGAGGCGGCTGAACATGCCGGAGGAGTAGGTGCTCATGGGGGCGTCCATGAAGTCGCCGATCTCGGCGAAGTCGGCGATCTCGTCGGCCCGCTCGTTGACCTCACGGCGGGACAGGCCGGAGGCGAGCCCGCCGAGGACGACGTTCTCGCGACCGGAGAGCGAGGCGTTGAAGCCGACCCCGAGGGCCAGCAGCGTGCTGATCCGGCCCCGGACCTCGATGCGCCCCTCCGTGGGCGGCAGGATGCCCGCGACGGCCCGCATGAGGGTGGACTTGCCCGCGCCGTTGGCGCCGATGATCCCGATCGAGGTGCCGTCGTGCACGTCGAAGGACACGTGCTTGACCGCCTCGACGGTGCGCACGGCCCGCTCGCCGCGGCCGAAGCGGACCAGCGCGGTCTTGAAGGTGGGCACCCGCTCGAAGGTGGTGCGGTAGTGGATGCTCACGTCCTGCACCCGCACCGCCGGCGGCCCGAAGCGGTCGATCTCGCGTCTGGCCGCGGACGCCGGGGCGGAGCTCTGGCCGGGGGTGGCGGCCACCTCAGATGCGGACAGTGAACTCACGCTCCTTGGACATGAAGAACAGCGCGCCGACCACGAAGGCAGTCACAGCCCAGAAGGCGCCCTGCAGCCACATGGTGAGTGGCGGGAAGTTGCCCTGGACCAGTGCCTCGCTGAAGCCGCCCACCAAGCTGAACAGCGGGTTGAAGGCCATGAACGGCTTGAGCCGGTGGGAGACGCTGCTGGGGAACCACAGCACCGGCGAGAGGTAGAGCCAGATGCGGGTGAAGTAGGGCAGGAAGGAGGTGGTGTCGCGGAAGTAGATCTGCAGGGTGGCGAAGAGCATCGCGAGGCCGGCGCTGAAGACCACGAGCATCGCCAGGAACGGCAGCGCCATGAGCATGTTCAGGTCGAAGCCCTGGCCGGCCAGGACGTGCAGGACGGCGTAGACGGCCATCGTGGGCAGGAACCGGAAGAACGCGGTGCGGACCGCCGACAGCGGCATGAGCAGGCGCGGGAACGCGGTGTTGAGCAGCAGCTTGCCGCCGCTGGTCACCGAGGTGGCGCCCGTGAGCATGCACCCGGAGACGAAGTAGAAGGTGAACAGTCCCGCGGTCAGGTGCGCGAAGTAGTCGGGCCCGTAGTGCTTGTTGCCCAGGATGTTGACCAGGACGAAGTAGACCAGCGCCAGCAGCAGCGGGTTGAGCACCAGCCACACCTGCCCGAACACGGTGAGGCTGTGGGCGGCACGCATGCCGGTCTTGGACAGCTCCGCGGCGAACTGGCGGCGCTTCCACAGCTCCCGGATGTAGGGCCGCACTGGAGGTAGCCCGGTGCGATGCGGCTCGTAGACGTGGAACTCCCCGACGAAGTCGGACTCCCTGCCGTCGCGCGCCTCGACTGACGTGCTCATGACCGATGACCTTCCAGACCGTGGCCCACGACGAGCGCCCGCAGCGGCGGGCGTGGCGTGGGTGTTCGGACCAGAAGAGTAGTCGACCGTGCGGCAGACCTCCGTGCCGAGCGGGACCGCTCACCCTCTGGGCAGCGCCCGGTACACCTCGCGGAGCGTGGTCGCGTCGGTCTCCCAGCCCAGCAGCGGAGCGGCCGCAGCGGTGGACGCCACCAGCTCGGCGTGCCGGGCGCGGACCTCGGTCAGCGCCTCGACCAGGGAGGACACGTCCCCGGGGCGGTAGAGCACCCCCAGGTGGTGCCCCTGCACGAGCCGGCGGATCTCGGGCAGGTCGGCGGCCACGACCGGGACGCCCGCGCGGGCGGCCTGGAACAGCTTGTTGGGCAGGGCCAGCCGATGGTTCTCGCAGCTGTCCTCGAGGGTGACCAGGGAGACCCCGGCCTGCTGCAGCAGGGCGTCGACGTCGTCCGGGGCCACGTGCGGCAGCACCCGCGCCCCCGGGGGGAGCCCGCCCTGGCCTCCGTCGCCCCCCTCGTTCTGGCGGCCGGCGTGCTCCAGCGCGCCCAGCCAGCCCTGGTCGGCGGGGCCGACGAGGGTGAGCGGCAGGCCCGGCACGCGGCGGGCCGCGGCCAGCACCGTCTCCAGGTCCCGGCCCGGACCCAGCCGGCCGGCGTAGACCACCCCGGCCGGCGGGGAGCCGACCGGCCCGTGCGCCCGCGCCGGGAAGGTGTTGCGCACCAGGTGCACGCCGGGCACTCCGGCCTCGGCGAAGCGCTCGACGATGCCGGGGCTCACCGTGAGCACGGCGTCGGCGCGGGCGGCCAGGTCGCGCTCGACCCGCCGCTCGCGGGCGTCGGCCACCGGCGTGGGGCGCCCGGCGCGCAGCCGCCCGCTCCACCACTCGTGCGCGTCGTAGACCAGCCGGGCGCCGTGCCGGCGGGCCAGCCGGGTGGCCAGGGGCAGCACCGGGAAGTCGTGCGCGTGCACGACGTCGAAGCCGCTCCCGGCAGCCGCGCCCTGCCCGGAGGACCCGTGCGCCGACCCGGCCGCCAGCTCGTCGGCCCGGTGCTCGGCGGCAGCCAGGAACGAGGCCCACACCGAGGCGTTGTGCCGCGGCAGCAGCGCCCAGCGGGCCGCGGCCAGGTGCGGCGGCAGCGGGCGGCCGCGCGGCGCCGACCGCCCGAAGGCGCTGCGCGCCCCCACGCTGTCCACGACGATCCCGTCCGGCCGGACCCAGTTCTCCGGCACGTCCTTGCCGATGATCCGCACTGCGTGGCCGTCGTCGCGCAGCGCCTCGGCCTCGCGCACCACCCGCGCGTCGTGGGCCACGTCCGAGCGCACGATCATGAGGATCCGCACCGGTCAGCCCCGCCCTCGTCCGCCGTCGGCGGCCGGGTCCAGCCCAGCCGGGTCCAGCCCACCCGCCTCCGCCTCACCGACCGTCTCCGGCTCGACCCCGCCCAGCGAGCGGTGGCTGGTCAGGAACCCGGCGGCCCAGGAGAAGTGCATGGTGGCCAGCACGACCGGCAGCACCGCCAGCGCCCGCCTGGGCAGCTGGCGGCCCCGCGCGGACCAGGCGGCGCCCGCCACCACCCCGGCCGCGTAGCCGGCCGGCGCCAGCAGGGCCGGGCGCCAGACGGTGGCGCCGACGGCGGTGCCGGTGGCGACCACGACGAGGGTGACCGGCGGGGCGAGGTAGCGCGGAGTCCACGAGCCGCGGTGGCGGCGCATGACCACCCGCCGCCAGCGGCCGTAGTGGAAGTACTGCCGGGCCAGCGCGGACAGGCTGCGCCGCGGGCGGTAGGAGACCTGCAGCTCGGGTGAGAACCAGACCAGGCCGCCGTGCGAGCGGATCCGGTAGTTCAGCTCCCAGTCCTGCGCCCGCACGAACGACTCGTCGTAGCCGCCGAGCTCCTCGAGCATCGAGCGGCGGAACACCCCGAGGTAGACGGTGTCGGCCGGGCCTTCCTGGCCGCCGGTGTGGAACGCCGCCCCGCCGACGCCGACCGGCGAGGTCATCGCGCAGGCCACCGCCCGCTCGAACGGGGTCTCCCCCTCGGCGGCCATCATGCCGCCGACGTTGGCCGCGCCGGTGCGGGCGAGCAGCTCCACGGCGGTCCGGACGTAACCGGGCGGGAGCATGCCGTGGCCGTCGACGCGCACCACGATCGGGTGCCGCGAGGCGTGGATGGCCGCGTTGAGCCCGGCCGGGGTGCGCCCGCTGGGGTTGGGCACCGCGGTGACCCGGCTGTCGTGCTCGGCCAGGGTGCGGGCGATCTGGTCGGTGCGGTCGCGGGAGGGCCCGAGGGCGAGCACGACCTCCAGCGGGCCGGGGTAGTCCTGGCCCAGCACCCGGGCGACCGCGTCGCGCAGGTGCCGCTCCTCGTTGAGCACCGGCATGACCACCGAGACCCCGGGCCAGCGGCCGGCGGCGAGCCCCTCGCAGGTGAGCGCGTCGGCGGGGCCGTCGGGCTCGGGCCCATCGAGCGCCGGCACCTCGGACGGGACGGGCGGCTCCGGCGGGCCGCCGGGGCCGTCGCCGGCGAGGGGACTGCTGCTCATGTCGGCACAGACGGTAGCCCAGCCGCCGCGGCCCCCGGTCCCGCCGTGGCTCTGGACGGGGGGACCAGGGGACCGCGCCACGCCGAGGCGGCTCGGGCAACCGTGGTTGCACCGACCTCCCGTGCCAGCCTGGGGCGGTGAGCGAGCCGCACCACCCCCTGCCCGGGACCGACGACCCCGCCCCGCCGGCGGGCGCCCCCGGGGCGCCCCGGCTGACCCGCCGGGGCCGCCGGGTGCGGCTGGTCGTGGGCGTCGGCCTGGCGGCGGTGCTCACCCTGGTGGTGGGCGCCGGCGGGGTCTTCGCCTGGGCCACCGGGCGGATCGCGCACGTGGACGTGTTCGGCCGGCTGGGCGGGCGACCGGCCGCCGGCCCGACCGACGCGATGAACATCCTGCTGGTCGGCTCGGACAGCCGCGAGGGGCTCACCGCCGAGCAGAGCCGGCAGCTGCGGGTGGGCACCACGGCCAGCGCCGCCGGGCGCCGCTCGGACACGATGATGCTGGTGCACCTGTCCGCGGACCGGCGGTCGGTGCTGGTGGTCAGCCTCCCCCGCGACTCATACGTCGCCATCCCGGGGCACGGCCATAACAAGCTCAACGCCGCCTACGCCTTCGGCGGCCCGTCGCTCGCGGTGCAGACGGTGGAGCAGGCCACCGGGGTGCACGTCGACCACTACGTCGAGGTCGGCTTCGAGGGCTTCGCCGGCGTCGTGGACAGCCTCGGCGGCGCCGACGTCTGCCTGCCCCGGGCCATCCACGACAGCAAGAGCCACCTGGACCTCTCGGCCGGGCAGCACCACCTGGACGGCATCGAGGCGCTCAAGTACGTCCGCACCCGCGACTTCGACGGCCGCGGCGACCTGGGCCGGATCGAGCGGCAGCAGGCCTTCATCGGCTCGGTGGTCCGCAAGGCCACCAGCGCCTCCACGCTGGCCAACCCGCTCAAGCTCACCCGGCTGATGGACGCCGTGCTCGGCTCGCTCACCACCGACCCCGGGCTGGGCCGCGGCACGATGCTGTCGCTGGCGACGTCGCTGCGGAACCTCTCCCCGTCCGACGTCCGCTTCGTCACCGTGCCGCTGGCCGACCCCGACTACCGACCCGGCGGCGTCGGCTCCACGGTCCTCTGGGACCAGCAGGCCGCCGGCGACCTGTTCGCCGCCCTGGTGCAGGACCGGCCGGTCGGCGCGGTGCCCTCCCACAAGGCCCCTTCCGCCGGCACCCCGACGGTGCCGCCGGGCAGCGTCCGGGTGCGCGTCCTCAACGCCACCTCCACCGCGGGCCTGGCCCACCGCGGCGCCGACGACCTGGCCAAGGCCGGCTTCGCCGTCGCCGGCCCGCCCGCCAACGCGAGCCGGCAGGGCCTGCCGGTGACCGTGATCCGCTACGACCCGCGCTGGAACGAGTCGGTCAAGACCCTCGCGGCCGCCCTCCCCGGCGCCCACCTGGAGCAGGCCCCCGGCCTCGGCGGCACGTTCGAGGTGCTCCTCGGCCAGTCCTACGACGGCGTCACCCCGCCCCACGTCTCCGCGCCCGCCGCGGCTGCTTCCGATGCCCAGAGCTCCGGCGGCCAGGGCTCCGGCGGGACCGGCGGCGGGGCCGCGGTGAAGACCACCGACGCCGCCACCGACGCCCTCTGCGGCTGACCCGCCCCGCCGCCACCACCAGGCCCGGCCGGAATGATCACGGGACCGTGATCAGTGCATGCTCACCTCACCGAATCGGCGGTGGTGAGCATGCAGATGGTGAGGTGAGTGCGGCCGTCACCGGGCAGCCGCGACCGGGCCCCCGCCCCGCTGCCCCCGTCACCAGCCGCCTTCCGCCGTGCGCCCGACCGCAGGAGGCGGCGCGACACGCCCGGGCCACCCCCAGCCCCCACCTCCCGCACGCAACCTCCCCGCCCCCTCGGACGTCACGGATGGAGGGCGCCCCCGGCGGGTAGCGTCCTTGCGACGACCCGACCCGAACCAACCGCGCCGAGCGGCCCACCGAGCGAGGAGCGAGCCGAGTGAGCGAGTGGCCCGAGGGCTGGGAGCGCAACCACCCCCGAGGCGACGCCTCCTCGCCGCGCCCGAGTGGTAGCCGCTCGGCGCTCCCGCCCGAGCTCGACCCGCGCGGCGCCCGCCGCCCGCAGCGGCCGACCGGCCCCGCCGACGCGCCGAGCTCCCGCTCGACCACCCTCACGCCGCCCCCCGCGCGTCCGCCCGCCGCCCCGACGTCGGCTCCCCCGGCCCGCCGGGGTGGCCGCTCCTGGCTGCGCCGGCTGCTCGCCGTGCTCCTGGTGCTCGTGCTGGTGCTGGTCGCTTTCTACGGCTGGCTGGCCTGGCACGAGTCCTCCCGGCTGCGCCACACCGGCGCGCTGCCCGAGCGCGCGGCCACCAACGGCACGACCTGGCTGCTGGTCGGGTCGGACAGCCGCGAGGGGCTCACCCGCGCCCAGCGCGCCCAGCTGCACACCGGCCAGGCCGAGGGGCAGCGCACCGACACGATCATCCTGCTCCAGGTGCCCGACAGTGGGCGGCCGACGATGGTCAGCCTCCCACGCGACTCCTACGTGCCGATCCCCGGGCACGGCCGCAACAAGCTCAACGCCGCGTTCTCCTTCGGCGGCGCCCCGCTGCTGGTCAGGACGGTGGAGGACGTCACCGGCCTCACCGTCGACCACTACGTCGAGATCGGCTTCGGCGGTGTCGTCGGCGTGGTGGACGGCCTCGGCGGCGTCGACGTCTGCGTGAAGCGGGCCATGAACGACAGCAAGAGCGGGCTGCACGTGAAGGCCGGCTGCCAGGAGTTCGACGGCGCCACCGCCCTGGCCTACGCCCGGGCCCGCTACTCCGACCCGCTCGGCGACCTCGGCCGGGTGCAGCGCCAGCAGCAGCTGGTCAGCGCGATGATCCACAAGGCGTTCACCCCGGGCGTCCTCCTCGACCCGCTGCAGCAGCACCGGGTGGCCGACGCCGCCACCGCCGCGGTCAAGGTCGACGACGGCACCGGCCTGACCGACCTGGTCGGCCTCGCCCGCGCGCTGCGGGCCATCTCCAGCGGCAAGGGCGTGGCCACCACCGTGCCGGTCGCCGATCCCGGCTACAGCGTCCCCGGCGTCGGCGACACCGTCCGCTGGGACCGCGCCAAGGCCCAGCAGCTCTTCGCCGACCTCGAGGCCGGCCGCCCGGTCAGCGGGGTGAAGGCCAAGGGCTGACCGGCCCGCTCTCTCCCCCCGGGCCCGGTCGGAACGATCACGGTCCCGTGATCACTACTCGCCCACCCAGGAGAAGTCCTCTCGGCAGGCGAGGTCTTTCCTCGGTCGGGCCGCCCGCTCAGCCCTGCTCCGCCGACCCGGACAGCGACAGGACGGTGAGCCCGATGATCGTGATCACCAGCCCCACCACGCCCACCTTCGAGATCCGGTCGCCGAACAGCAGCGCGCCGGCCACCGCCACCGCCGCGGTCCCCACGCCGGACCAGACCGCGTAGACCACCCCGACGTTGAGCGTCTTCAGCGCCCGGCCGAGCAGCACGAATGCCAGCGCATAGCCGACGACGACCACGGCGATCAGCCCCCAGCGCAGCTCGCCGCGGGCCGCCCGCAGGGCGAGGGTGGCGACGATCTCGGCGGCGATGGCGCCGAACGCGAAGGCCCAGGGCATGACCCCACCGTAGTGATCACCGGCCGCGCCTCATCCGAGGCCGCCTGGCGATTGCACCGGGTGATGCGAGGTTCACCCTCCGCACCCCGGGCAGGGTGCGCCGATGCGAGGTCTCCTGCGTCCCTGCCGCCACCAGCTCGACCCCCAGCTGCGCGAGCGGTGGCGGGCCCACCTGTGCGGCCTCTGCCTGACCCTGCGCGACACTGCCGGCCAGGCCGCCCGGGTCCTCACCGGCTACGACGTCCTGCTGCTCTCGGTGCTGGTGGAGGCCCAGCTCGGCGAGCTGCCGCGCGAGCAGGCCGGACCGTGCCCCCTGCGCGGGTTCGCTCGCGCCAGCGTGGTGGCGGCCAGCTCCAACGGTGCCCGGCTGGCGGCGGCCGGGGCCCTGCTGGCCGGAGCGGCCGGCCTGGAGGACAAGGTCGAGGACGGCGACGTGGCCCGGGTGGCGCGGCGCCCGGCCACCCGGGCGGGCCGCCGGCTGCACCGGGTCGGCACCGGGCTGGCCGAGCAGGTCGGGCTCGACCCGACGCCGGCCGGGACGCGCGCCTCGTCGAGCGCGCTGCGCCAGCACCGCCCCTGGACGAGCTGCTCGCCCCGGGCGGACGCGCGGTGGCAGGCGCGTTCGCCCACACGGCGACGCTGGCCGGGTGCCCGCAGAACGCGGCGCCGGTGCGCCGTGCCGGCGACGCCTTCGGCCGCCTGATCCACCTCGCCGACGCCGTGCAGGACCTCCCCGACGACCATGCCGCCGGCCGCTTCAACCCGCTGCCGGCCACCGGGACGAGCGCCGCCGAGGCCGCCCACCTGGCCGCTGCCCTGCGCGAGGAGGTGGCGGCCGGCCTGGCCGCCACGGACCTCGCGGACCGGGCGCTGGTCGACGTCCTGCTCGGCCCGGTGCTCGACACCGCCGTGCGCCGGCTGACGCCCGTGCCCCGGCAGCGGGCCGACCACCGGTCGCCGGCCCGCGACGTCGTCTCGCTGGTGGCCGCCACCGCCGCGGCCGCCGCCACGCTCACCCTCGGGGTCTTCGGCTCCCCACGCCGTCGGCGCCGCGGTCCCTTCGGCTCCGGTCCCTACGGTCCCGGCTACGGCTACGACCCCTACACGCCGACCCGCGCTACGGCTACGGGCGCCGGTACCGCAGCGCCGGCCCCGGACCGGGCTGCTGCGGGCTGCTCGCCTGCGACTGCTGCGCCAGCTCCTGCTGCAGCGCCGCCACCGGCGACGACGTCTGCTGCTGCTGCATCCGATCTGCAGCCCGAGCTAGACCGTCGGCAGCCCCTTGAGCAGCTGGCGGGCCATGACCACGCGCTGGATCTGGTTGGTGCCCTCGTAGATCTGAGTGATCTTGGCGTCGCGCATCATCCGCTCGAGCGGGAAGTCCTTGGTGTAGCCGGCGCCGCCGAGCAGCTGGACGGCGTCGGTGGTGACCTCCATCGCGACGTCGGAGGCGTAGCACTTGGCGGCGGCGCCGAAGAACGACAGGTCCGGGTCGTCGCGCTCGCTCTTGGCGGCGGCGACGTAGGTGAGCTGGCGGGCGGCCTCGAGCTTCATCGCCATGTCCGCGAGCATGAACTGCACGCCCTGGAATTCGGCCACCGCCTTGCCGAACTGCTTGCGCTCCTTGACGTAGGCGAGGGCCTGGTCCAGCGCACCCTGGGCGATGCCGACGGCCTGCGCGCCGATGGTGATGCGGGTGTGGTCCAGGGTGCGCAGCGCGAGCTTGAGCCCCTCCCCCTCCGCGCCCACCAGCCGGTCGGCGGGGATGCGGGTGCCGTCGAAGAGCAGCTCCCGGGTGGGCGAGCCCTTGATGCCGAGCTTGCGCTCGGGGGCGCCGAACGTGAAGCCGGGGTCGTCCTTCTCCACCACGAACGCCGAGACGTTGCCGCCGCGCGGCCCGTCGGGGTCGGTGACCGCGAGCACCGTGTAGTACTCGGACACGCCGGCGTTGGTGATCCAGGACTTCTGGCCGTCGAGCACCCACTCGTCGCCGTCGCGGCGAGCCCGGCAGCGCATGCTGGCGGTGTCCGATCCCGCCTCGCGCTCCGACAGCCCGTAGGAGAACATCGCGTCGCCGCGGGCGACCGGCGCGAGGTACTTCTGCTTCTGCTCCTCGCTGGCACCGAGGATGAGCGGCATCGTGCCGAGCTTGTTGACGGCCGGGATGAGCGAGCTGGCCGCGCAGACGCGGGCGACCTCCTCGATGACGATGCAGGCGGCCAGCGCGTCGCCGCCGGCACCGCCGTACTCCTCCGGGATGTGCACCGCGTGCAGATCGGCTGCGCGCAGGGCGTCGTAGGCGGCCTGCGGGAACTCGCTGGTCTCGTCCACTTCGGCGGCGTGCGGCGCGATCTTGTCCTCGGAGACGGCGCGGGCCGCCTCGCGCAGCATCCGGTGCTCTTCGGACAGCTGGAACAGGTCGAAGTCGGACACTTCCTCGTGCCTCCTGGTGCGCGCCACTACCCGCCGGTAACCGGTCCAGGGTAAGCCGTTCACGCGACGTCCGCGCCCCGGGTTCCCGTCTCGGGGCGGCGTCGACGTCGGGCCTCCGCGGTGCACGGCGGGGGCGGTAGGTTCGCCCCCATGCGCATCACGGTGACGGGGACGGGTTACCTGGGGGCGACCCACGCGGCGGCCATGGCCGAGCTGGGCTTCGAGGTGCTGGGCGTCGACGTCGACGCGGCCAAGGTGGCGGGGCTGTCGGAGGGCAAGACCCCGTTCTACGAGCCCGGGCTGGAGCCGCTGCTGCGCACCCAGCTCGACGCCGGCCGGCTCCGGTTCACCACCGACCCGGCCGAGGCGGCGGCCTTCGGCGACGTGCACTTCCTGTGCGTCGGCACCCCGCAGCGGCACGGCGAGTACGCCGCCGACCTGCGCCAGGTGGACGGCGCGCTGGAGTCGCTGGCCCGGCACCTGGACCGGCCCGCGCTCATCGTCGGCAAGTCGACCGTCCCGGTCGGCACCGCGGCCCGGCTGGCCGCCACGGCGCGGCGGATCGCCCCGGCCGGCGATGCGGTGGAGCTGGCCTGGAACCCGGAGTTCCTGCGCGAGGGCTTCGCCGTGCAGGACACCCAGCGCCCGGACCGGATCGTGCTCGGCGTCACCTCCGAGCGCGCCGAGCAGACGCTGCGCGAGGTCTACCAGACCGCCCTGGACGCCGGCACCCCGTGCATCGTCACCGACCTGGCCACCGCCGAGCTGGTCAAGGTGGCCGCCAACTCCTTCCTGGCCACGAAGATCTCGTTCATCAACGCGATGGCCGAGGTGTGCGAGGCGGTCGGCGCCGACGTCACCGTGCTCGCCGACGCCATCGGCCACGACGCCCGCATCGGCCGCCGGTTCCTGAACGCCGGCCTCGGTTTCGGTGGCGGCTGCCTGCCCAAGGACATCCGCGCCTTCATGGCGCGCGCGGGTGAGCTGGGCGTGGACCAGGCGGTCACCTTCCTGCGCGAGATCGACGCGATCAACATGCGCCGCCGCCAGCACGTGGTCTCCCGGACCCGGCAGGCGGTCGGCGGCGAGCTGCTCGGCCGGCGGGTGGCCGTCCTCGGCGCGGCGTTCAAGCCGGACAGCGACGACGTCCGGGACTCGCCCGCGCTCAACGTGGCCGGCCAGCTGCAGCTGCAGGGCGCGCAGGTGACCGTCTACGACCCCAAGGCGATGGACAACGCCCGTCGCCTCTTCCCGACCCTCTCCTACGCCGCGTCGGCGACCGAGGCGTGCGAGAACGCCGACGTCGTGCTGCTGCTCACCGAGTGGCCCGAGTTCGTCGACCTCGACCCTGAGGTGCTGGGTCAGGTGGTGGCCGCCCGGCAGGTCGTCGACGCCCGCAACGTGCTCGACCCGCAGCGCTGGCGCGCGGCCGGGTGGGCCTACACCGGGATGGGCCGGCCGTGAGCGAGTGGGCGCCCGACGACGTCGTCCGCCGGCTGCTCGGGCCGGAGACCACCACCTGGGCGGTGGTCGGCCTGTCCGAGAACCGCGCCCGCGCCGCGTGGGACGTCGCCCGCGCGCTGCAGGCGCACGGCAAGCGGATCGTGCCGGTGCACCCGAGCGCCGCCGTCTCGCCGCTGGAGGTGCACGGAGAGCAGGGCTACGCCTCGCTGGCCGACATCCCGTTCCCGGTCGACGTCGTCGACGTCTTCGTCCGCTCCGAGCTCGCCGGCGAGGTGGCCGACCAGGCGGTGGCGATCGGCGCCAAGGCGGTGTGGTTCCAGCTCGGCGTGGTGGACGAGGCCGCCTACGAGCAGGTGCGCGCGGCGGGCCTGGACATGGTCATGGACACCTGCCCCAAGATCGAGTGGGCCAGGCTCGGCGGGTGAACATGGGGACGCCACCACGCAGGGTTGTGGGGTCGGGCAGACGCGAGCACGCGGGGGGTGTTGCTGATCATGCAATTCCTGCGCGGACATCGTTCGCTCGCGTTGAGCAGGAAGCGCAGGAATTGCATGATCAGCAACGGTTTTCCAGCGCGTCGAACGTGACG
>JBQCHF010000213.1:0-13349 GCA_051954955.1 Motilibacteraceae bacterium | reverse complement strand
TGACCCGCTACGTGACCGGTCAGGGGCCCCCTCACGTGATCCAGGACTGCACCGGGCCCGCCCAGCGGCGCCGAAGGGTATGCCACGCAGGGAACTCAGGGCGCGAGCCGCCCCGCGACGTCGGCGAGCGCGGGCATCCAGGTCGAGCCGATCACGCAGCGCGCGAAGAGCCAGAGGCGCAGCCGCTCGGGCGGGAGGTCGCAGAGCCGGGCCATCCGATCCGACAGCGCGACGGGGTCGGAGCCGAGCCGCTCGGGGTGGTTGAGCAGGTGCTGCAGGGGGTCGTACGCCGGGTCGCCGATCCACGGCTTGGGGTCGATGACCAGCCACGGCTCGCGCTGGGCGGACAGGACGTTGCCGGCGTGCAGGTCGGTGCCGAGCAGCACGTGCCGCTCGGCGGTGAGGGGGAGGGTGCGGAACAGCTCCGCGCCCGCCCGCCCCAGCCCGGGGTCGAGGCGCAGGCAGGGCGACTCCTCGTAGGAGTCGGCCCAGCGGGCGCACATCTGCTCCAGCGGCAGGAACCGGTCCCCGTCCGCCGGGGCGGTCCACAGTCGCCGGAGGATGCCCGACAGCACGACGTCCTGCTTCTCGGCCGGCAGGCTGGAGAGGGACTCGCCGGGCCGGCAGCGCTCGAGCAGCATCACCGTGCTGTCCGACGTCTCGTAGGAGTCGATCAGCTGGACGGCTCCTCGGCCGCCCCACGCGCGCAGGCCGGCAGCCTCGTACGCGCCCTCCCAGTGCCGCCAGCCGACCTTGAGCACCGCGTCCTCGCCGGCAGGGGTCCAAACCGGCGCCACCCACGCGGTCTGGCCGCCAGGCTCGAACGGCTCCCCGACGTCGAGGCTCCAGCGGCGCACGGCATCGGCGACCAGGTCTGGCAGCGCGAGGACCCAGGGCCGCATCGCCCCGTCCAGCTCGGCGGACTGGACGAGGAGTCGCGGCAGCGCCAACGGATCGGGCATCGTCCGCGCCGCGGCTCAGGAGTCGCCGGCGACGAGGGTGTCCAGCACCAGGTCGGGGTTGGCCCGCTGCACCGCGGCCAGCTTCCACCGGTCCGGGAAGAGCGCGAGCAGCGCGCCGTCGCTGCGGTGCAGGACCTCGACACCGCGCTGGGCGGTGAAGGTCGGGACGTCCTCCGCGCGGGTGCGCCGGGCGATGGTGAACTCGAGCCGCTCCAGCCGCACCGGCGCGTTGAACTCGGTCTCCATGCGGTGCACGGCCACCTCGAACTGCATCGGGCCGACCGCCGCCAGCACCGGCGCCTGGTCGCCGCGCAGCTCCGAGCGCAGCACCTGGACCACGCCCTCCTGGTCCAGCTGCTCGATGCCGCGGCGGAACTGCTTGTACCGCCCCGAATCCGCCGCCCGCACCGACGCGAAGTGCTCCGGGGCGAAGCTCGGGATGGGCGGGTAGTGCACCGGCGGCCCGTCGTAGAGGGTGTCGCCCACGCGGAGGGCGTTGGCGTTCACCAGCCCCACGACGTCGCCGGGGTAGGCGACGTCGAGCGTGGTGCGCTCGCGACCGAAGACGGTGTGCGCGTACTTGGTGGCGAAGGGCCGGCCGGTGGCCGCGTGCGTGACCACCATCCCGCGCTCGAACACCCCCGAGCAGACCCGGGCGAACGCGAGCCGGTCGCGGTGCGAGGCGTCCATGCCCGCCTGCACCTTGAAGACGAACGCGCTGAACGGTGCGTCGACGGGACGCACGGTCCCGTCCACCACCGGGCGGGCGTCCGGCGCCGGCGCGAGCTCGAGCAGCACGTCGAGCAGCTGGCCGACGCCGAAGTTGAGCACCGCGCTGGCGAACAGCACCGGCGTGGTGCGTCCGGCCAGGAACTCGGCCTGGTCGTGGTCGGCGCCGTCGGCCTCGAGCAACTCGTGCTCCTCCACCGCGGTCGTCCACGCCGCGCCCTCCGACGCCGCGGCGTCGCCCGGCGCGAGGTGCTCCTCGGGGGCCACCGTGGCCCCGCCGGCGGTGCGCAGGAACCGGATGAAGCCGCCGCCGCGGCGGTCGAGCACCCCGCGGAAGTCGCCGGCGACGCCCACCGGCCAGGTGAGCGGGGTCGGCCGGAGACCGATCCGCTCGGCGATCTCGTCCATGAGCTCGAGGGCCTCGCGGCCCGGGCGGTCCCACTTGTTCACGACGGTCAGCACCGGGATGCCGCGGTGCTTGCAGACCTGGAACAGCTTGAGCGTCTGCGGCTCGAGGCCCTTGGCGGCGTCGACGAGCATGACCGCGGCGTCGACGGCGGACAGGACCCGGTAGGTGTCCTCGGAGAAGTCGGCGTGCCCGGGGGTGTCGAGCAGGTTCACGACGGCGTCGCGGTAGGAGAACTGCAGGGCGGCCGAGGTGATGGAGATCCCGCGCGCCTTCTCCATCTCCATCCAGTCCGACACGGTGGAGCGCCGGCCGGCCTTGCCGTGCACGGCCCCCGCCTCGGCGATGACCCGTGCGTGCAGGGCCAGGGCCTCGGTGAGGGTGGACTTGCCGGCGTCGGGATGGCTGATCACGGCGAAGGTGCGGCGGCGGGCCGCCTCGGCCCGGACCGACGCGTCCTGCTCCCCTGCACGGAGCGGACGCCCCTCGTCGGGGCGCTCCTCGGCCAGGGCCTCTGCTGCTGTCGTCACTGTCGTCCTCGTCCGGCGCGTTCCAGGTCGTCCCGACACGACGTCCTCACGCGGCAGGTCCGGAGCAGGAGCCGCCGCGCGCGCCGCGTTCTCAGCCATCGGCACCGCCGTGGCCACCAGCCCCATCGTAGGTGCGTACTGCCGGGCCGACCGTCCGCGCTGCGGCCTGCACCGGCGAGGTGCGCCGGCGCAGGGCCTCCCAGTGCCGTTGCGCCTCCAGCACCGCCGACCGGTGCTGCGGGAGCGCCGCGTCGAGAAGGTCGGCGAGCAGGTCGTCGAGGCGGTCGCGCACCGGCGGTGAGTCCGCCCCGTAGTGCTCGATCTCGTCCAGCCCCAGGCTGAGGAACCCGGCCACCGTCTCGGCCGGTCCGACCCACCGCAGCACCCCGTCCTCGTCGGTGCGTCGACCGTCGCGAAGGGACCGGGTGACCAGCCTCCGGAGCAGGTCGTGGATCTGGTCCAGCGCCTGGACCGCCGTCGTCGGGTCGTTGACGGCGGGCGACAGCGCGCGCTCGGCGACGTCGACGAGCTGGCGCAGGCCGAAGGCGACGTCCTGGTCCATCGTGCGGTCCCGCTGCTGCCGCACCGCGTCCAGGAACGGCTGGGCGTCGAGCTGCTCGAGGTCGTCGTCGCCGGCCCCGTCGTCGAGCCGGTCCGTGCCCGCCTCCGGCAGGAGCTCGAGCAGCGGTGCCCCCTCGGGCACGAAGTCGCCCAGCCGCACCTGGGTGCGCACCACCACGCCGGCGGCGCGCGCCAGCGCCACCATCCGGTCGTCGTCCACGGCGGTCACGACCCCGGGGCGCGGGGCGGCCAGCACCCGTCGGCTAGCCCCGGCGCGCAGCGGAGGGACGACCTGGCCCATCCACCCCATCGGCCCGCCCTCGGAGTCGGAGGGGAAACGGCGCTCGATGGTGCCGCGCGTCTCCGCACCGATGCTGGCGATGATCGAGGAGACCTGGATGGCGGTGGCGATGTGATGGATGAACGCCACGAACACCGCCACGCTGGCCAGCAGCAGGAGCAGCGCGAGGGTGGTGGCGATGGCCGGCACGAACGCCCGCTCGCGGCGCGCGTCGACCGTCCGCAGCACCAGGATCGCGTAGACGAAGGTGGCGATGAAGACGCCGAGGGCCACCTGGGTCTGCCGGTCGCGCAGGAAGGTGCGCAGGGCCCGCGGGCTGAACTGGCTGCTGGTGAGCTGCAGGACGACCACCGTGATGGAGAACACCAAGCCGGTGAAGGTGATCATCGCCGTGGTGATGTCGCTGAGCACCTCGCGGGCGCCATCCGGACCGGCGCCGAAGGCCAGCCGCAGCCGGTCCGGCGCCACGCGGTCGAGCCGGACCGCCCCGAGGGCCAGCAGGATGCTGAGCACCGCGCACAAGGTCGGGACGGCCCAGAAGCCGTTCCTCACCGACTCGCGCAGCGCTGCCCACCGTCGTCGCATCGGCGGTCCCCTCCCTGGACGTCGCGTGGCGTCGGGTGCCGCCCGTGCGCCCCTCCCCTACCCCGGCGGCAGGGGAAGCACCGGCGCCAGCCCGGCAGCGGATGGCACACCCTTGCCCCCTCCGCGCGCCGGATGTGTCGCGGCTCGCCCGGTTCGGGACCGTCCCGACCTTCGTGTGGACCGCAAGTGCCCGGCAGAAGTCCTTCATTCGGGGGGACGGCGGGCGAGATGTCGCGGTGACAGACGCCTCTGGGGGAAGCGCATCAGCAGGCGAGCGGAAGGACGAGCATGAACGACCTGCCCGAGGTGAGGTCCCGGCTCGACCAGCCTCCTCGGCTCCACGCCGTCCCGGCGCCGCTCCTGCTCGACACCCCGGTCTCCTTCGACACCGCCTGCACGCTGGTCCTGGACTACCTGCGTGAGCACGTGCCGCTCGGTTTCTGGTCCGTGACCCGGGCCGAGAACGGCCGCCAGACCTACCTCGCCCTCGGCGAGAACGTCTACGGCCTCCTGCAGGGCGGTTCGCACCCATGGGAGGACTCCTACTGCGTGCACATGACCGCCGGGCGGGGTCCGGTGGTGGCGCCCGACGCCCAGTCGGTGCCGGTCTACGCGGCCGCGAAGGTCAACGAGTCGGTCCGCATCGGCGCCTACGCCGGTGCGCCGATCTGCGACGCCGACGGGGAGCTGTTCGGCGCCCTGTGCGGCCTGGACCCGGAGCCGCAGTCGCCGGAGCTGGCCCACGTCGGGCCGCTGCTCACGCTGCTCGGCCAGCTGCTCTCGATGGTGCTGGTCGCCGACCGCGCCCGGGCCGACGCCGCCCGGGACGCAGCCATCGCGCTCACCGACGCCACCACCGACGCCCTCACCGGTCTGCTCAACCGCCGCGGGTGGGACCTGGCGGTGGCCGCGGAACAGGCCCGCTTCTCCCGCTTCGCCGATCCCACCGTCGTCGTCGCCGTCGACCTGGACCACCTCAAGGCGGTCAACGACGGACCGGGCGGGCATGCGGCCGGAGACCGTCACCTCGTAGCCGCCGCGCGGGTGCTGCGCGAGGCGGTACGGGCGCACGACACGCTGGCCCGCCTCGGCGGCGACGAGTTCGCCCTGATCCTGCCCGGGTGCAGCACCGAGGAGGCTCCCCTGCTGACCCACCGCCTGGACGCTGCGCTGCGCGCCGCCGGGGTGCCGGGCTCGGTCGGCTGGGCACCGGTGACGCTGGTGGCCGGGGTGACCGACGCCCTGCGCGCCGCGGACGAGGCCATGTACGGCATCAAGCGCGAGCGGCACGGCCGCTGCGGGCTCCCCAGACCGGCGGACGGCGATGGCGTCGTGGAAGCCGTGGTGAGCGCCGGTTGAGCTGCCTCAGGGGCAGGCAGAGGATCGGGTCCAGCGAAGGCGACCTCGCGAGCGCCGGCACCCGCGAGCGCGGTCCGAGACCGGCGTTTACTGCTCTCCCTGTCCCTGTGCCTGTGCCTGTGCCCACCATCCCGAACACCTGACCAGACATGCACCGGGGCAGCCCGGACAGCACCAGATCCGGAGCCACCGTGCCCTCGTCCCCCGTCGACCGGCCCATCGACCGGCTCGTCGACACGCCAGCGCCGGCCCTGGTGCCACCGGACACCTGGGGCGCCGCAGCGGCGCTGCTCGCCTGGCGGTCGGCGGCGGAGGTCCTCGGCGTCGAGGACGCCCACCGTGCCGTCGTGGTCCGGGAGCTGAGCACCGTGGTGCTCCGGACCGGTGACTGGGCGGTGAAGGTCTACCCGCCGACCCTCGACGTCGAGCGTCTGCACGCGGTGCTGCGCGCGCTGCCCGCCGACGCTGGCGACCTCGTGCTGCCGGCGCTCGGACGCCCGGGCGTCGTGCGCACCCCGCACGGCCTGGTCTCGCTGTATCCCTGGCTGGATCGGGGAGCGGAGGCGAGCTGGCCGGAGATCGGCGCCCTGCTGCGGTCCTTCCACGCCACCCCCGGCGTCGACGACGCGCAGCTGCCCCGCTGGTCACCGCTGTCCCGGGTGCCCGAGCAGCTGGCTGTCTATGCCGCGCACCCGCAGCACGACGCCGGGCTGGCCGAGGTGCTGGCCACGGCACGGGGCCGGCTGCTCGCCCAGGTCGCCTCGCTGCGGTCGGACCTGGGGTGGGGGTTGGTCCACGGCGACGTCTCGGTCGAGAACGTGCTGCGCCGCCCCGATGCCGCCGCCGAGCACGGCCCCTGCGTCCTCATCGACCTGGACTGGGTCGCCTACGGGCCCCGTGAGTACGACCTGGTGGGAGCGGCGCTGCGGCGCGACACCGGCGAGCTGGACGAGGAGACCTACCTGGCCTTCTGCCGCGCCTACGGCCACGACGTGCGCTCCTGGTCGGGCCTGGGGCTGGTGGCCGAGATCTGCGAGCTCGGCGGGCTGACCTTCGGTCTGTGGGCGGCCTGCCGACGGCAGGAGGGCCTGTCCTGGCTGCCGGCCGCCGTGCAGCGATGGCGATGACCGCCACGGATGCATGCGCAGGTCAGCGCCGGTCAGCGCCGGTCAGCGCTGTTCAGCGCTGTTCAGCGCAGGTCAGGGCGCCGGCAGCGCGCTGACGTGCGCGGCGAAGGCGGGGTTGTTCACGGCGCGGCGCCGGCGCGCCCGCAGCAGCCGCAGCGCCTCGGCGCCCGGCACGACCAGCAGCGCCCGCACGGTGAGCGCGGCGACCAGGCCCGAGCGGTTGCGCCCGTAGGAGCAGCAGACCAGGGCCCGGCGCCCCTGCTCGACCGCGTCCACGAGGACGTCGACGAGCTCATCGACCAGGTCGAGGTCGGGCAGCCGCTCGGCGTCGTCGGTCAACGGCTCCTTGCGGTAGAGCCGCACCCCGGCCTGCCGCAGCTGCGTCGGGTCGGTGGGCGAGTCCGGGTCGGCGACGTCCACCACAGCGGTGATGCCGTGCTCCGCCACGAACTCCGGCGGCACCGGCGAACCGGCGATCCACAGCCTCCCCGGCAGCACCTCGCTGGGCGGGTCGACGGTCAGGACCGGTGCACCCACCTGCTGATCTGCGAGCTCGTCCACGTCCGCAGTGTGGCCCGGCCGACAGGGGATCAATCCCGGTTCACCCGGCCATGCTGAGCAGGAAGGCGGAGGCGAAGCCGCCGACGGTGGCCAGGCCGACCACGGCCCCGGAGTGCTCGACCGCCTCGGGCAGCATGGTGTCGGCGAGCATCGTGAGGATGGCGCCGGCGGCGAAAGCCTGGATGGCCGCGATGAGATCCGGCGAGGCACCGCCCAGCAGGACGTAGCCGAGCATCGCGGACAGCGCGGAGACGGCGGTGACGGCCAGCCAGATCCCCATGATGCGCTTGGTGCTGTCCCCGGCCTGACGCATGCCGGACGAGGCCGACAGCGACTCGGGCACGTTGGACAGGAACACCGCGGCCACCACAGCCACACCCACCGCGCCGCCGCCGAGCAGGGTCACCCCGATCGCCACCGACTCCGGGATGCCGTCGAGCAGGCTGCCGAGCACGATCGCGGCCCCGCTGCCACCGGCCTGCTTGCCGGTCGCGCTCTTGCGGTGCTCGCCGCCGCGGTGATCGATGACCCAGTCACCGGCGAAGAAGACCAGCGCGCCCAGCGTCAGCCCGACGACCACGTCCCACGGCCCGCCGCGGGTGTAGGCCTCGTGGGTGAGCTCGAAGGCCAGGGCGCTGATGAGCACCCCGGACCCGAAGGCCATGACCAGGCCGACGAGCCGCAGCGGGGCCTTCACGAACGTCCCGAGCGCGCCGCCCAGGAGGAGCGCGGCCCCGCCGACGAAACCCCAGAACAGCGCGCTCCACATGAGGATGTCTCCCGTCCTGCCGGCGTGGACGGCTCTCCGCCACGATCTCCCGTGGGCGGCTGTACCCCTTCGTGCAGGGCGCAACCGATCAGATGCGCACGGACGGGAGTGGCGGCCTGCTCAGCGGCGGACGTAGGCCCAGGGGCTGGGCGGCGGCGGCGGGACGAGGTCCGCGCGGGGGCAGGAGGCCAGGTCCAGCCCGACGAAGCCGAGGGCCTCGTCGCACAGCGACTCCACCGTCCAGCCCTGCTCGCCGCCGAACCAGGTGATGGTGGCGCGGAACAGCGTGATGTCGTAGCGGGTGGGGACGCCGTAGGCCACCTGGATGCTGCCGACGAGCCCGGCGCTGCCGTGCCCGTCCGGCCCCTCCGGACCGTCCCACGGCCGGTCGTAGCGCCGCCACAGCGTCGGGTTGCTCTCCCAGCAGCCGCCGGCCCGGACGTCGCGGAACGCCAGCTCGACGAGCACTGTGCGCGCGAGGTCCTCCCGCAGCACGGCCGCCGGGCGGATCACCTCGGTGACCACCCCCTCGGCGAACCCCGTCACCGGTCCCTCCCCATGCCCATCTCCTCCCCCACGTCCCGGCCCCTTCAGAGTTGTCGGCGCGTCCGCCGCCGACTGAAGCCCTCGTCGCACCGGCCGTCGGACACCGGTCAAGGCGACCCAGCAACCGGTCGAAGGACCGGGAGCCAACACCCCACAACCGCGACCAGCACCGACTCGACCGGAGGACGGCGTGGACGTCACCCTCGCCCTGCTGGCCGCCAGCAGCGAGCTCGTGCTGGTCGTGCGCCCGCCCACCCGGCTCGCCTTCGTCTCCCCGGCGGCGGTGGAGCTGATGGGCTGGCCCGCCGCCAGCATGCCGGGCACCGACCTGCTGGACCTGGTGCACCCGGAGGAGCAGGAGGCGGTGGGGGCGCTGCTGGAGCGGGTGCAGCGGGGCCAGCAGCTCGACGTCGTCTTCGGCTGCCGGCTGCGGCACCGGGACGGGAGCTGGCGCCAGCACGACCTGCGGGCGGTGGACCGGGCGGACGCCCCCGGGGTCCAGGGCGTCGTGGTGCACGCCCGGGACGTGACCGAGTGGCGCGAGCTGGAGGCGCAGCTCACGCGGCAGGCGCTGCACGACCCCTTGACCGGCCTGGGGAACCGGGCGCTGTTCGAGGCGCACCTGGCCCGCTCGCTCGCGCTGCAGCACCGGGACCGCCGGCAGCTGGCACTGCTGCTGGTGGACCTGGACGAGTTCAAGGACGTCAACGACAGCCTCGGGCACGTGGCCGGGGACCAGCTGCTGGTGGAGGTGGCCCAGCGGCTGCAGGCGTCGGTGCGCACCGGCGACGTGGTGACCCGGCTCGGCGGCGACGAGTTCGCCGTGCTGTGCGAGGACGTCGACGACGACACGGTGGAGGCGATCGCCGAGCGCACCCTGCGCTGCCTGCGGGCACCGCTCAACCTCGAGGGCCGACAGGTGTTCGCCACCGCCAGCATCGGGGTGGCGCTGGCCCACGACCCCGGGCTCAGCGAGGGCGAGCTGCTGCGCAACGCCGACGCCGCGCTCTACGCCGCCAAGGAGAGCGGGCGCGACCAGTGGGCCCGCTACACCGAGGACCTCCAGCACGACGCGCTCACCCGCCTGCAGGTGCACAGCGAGCTGCGCGAGGCGGTGGAGCGCGAGCAGTTCAGGTTGGTCTACCAGCCGATCGTGGCGCTGCGGACCGGGGCACCGGTCTCGCACGAGGCACTGCTGCGGTGGAACCATCCGCGGCGAGGGACGGTCGGACCCGATGACTTCATCCCGGCGGCCGAGACCGCAGGGCTGATCGGCGTGCTGGGCCGCTGGGTCCTCCTGCAGGCCTGCGCCGCGGCCGCGGTCCGCCATGCGCGCGGCACCGGGCCGGCCAGCATCTCGGTGAACGTCAGCCCGCGGCAGTTCCGCGACGACCTCGTCGGCGACGTCGTCGACGCCCTCGCCGCCACCGGGCTGCCTCCGCGACTGCTCACCCTCGAGATCACCGAAGGGGTGATGCTGGGCAACCCCGACCGGGCGCTGGCCCAGCTCGAGCAGCTCAAGGAGCTGGGGGTGCGCCTGGCCATCGACGACTTCGGCACCGGCTACTCCTCCCTGGCCTACCTGTCCCGGCTCCCGGTGGACTGCGTGAAGATCGACAAGAGCTTCGTGAGCGACCTGGCGCACGACGAGCGGCAGATCGCCGTCACCCGGGCCGTCGTCGAGATCGGCCACTCCTTCGGCTTCGACACCGTGGTGGAAGGCATCGAGACGGCGGAGCAGGCCTCCGCCGCCCGGATCCTCGGTTGCACCTACGGGCAGGGCTTCCTCTACGGCCGGCCCAGCCCGGAGGCGTTCTCCGCGGACGCAGCCGTGGGCACCTCGGCCGCCTGAGCGGGTGTGCGCTGGTCCTCCCGCCTTGAGCGGGTGAAGCGCACGAACCGGATCCGCTGCCCCGGGCGCACCTGCGCTGCACTGTCGACGTCGGCGGAGGCCACCACCGCCAGGACGGGGTAGCCGCCGGTCACCGGGTGGTCCGCCAGGAACAGCGTCGGCCGACCCGAGGGCGGCACCTGCAGCGCGCCACGGACGGTCCCCTCGCTGGGCAACTCGTCCTCCCGCACCCGCAGCAAGGGGGTGCCCGCCAAGCGGATGCCCACCCGGTCCGACTCCGACAGGACGTCGTAGGGCGCCGCGCAGAGGTCGTCGAGCGCACTGGGCACGAACCAGTCGGTGCGCGGCCCCGGGAGCACGCGGAGGGACACGGTCCCGCTCGGTGGCGGCGGCACCGGCGCGTGGTCGACGAGCGGGGCTCCCGACATCGACGACCCCACCTGCAGCAGGTCACCTGGCCGCAGCGGGGGCGGCCCCAGGCCGGCGAGCAGGTCGGTGGAGCGCGAGCCCAGCGCCGGCACCACGTCGAGGCCGCCGCGCACCGCCAGGTACGCGCGCAGCCCGGACGGCGCATGGCCGAGCCGCAGCTCGGCTCCCGGGCGCACGTGCACCGGACCGTAGGCGGCGAAGGTCCGCACGTGGGCGCCGTGCTGCACGGTGAGCGGGCAGGGCGCCCCCGCGACGGCGACCACGAGCGTCCCGTGAGTCCGGAAGCGCGCGCCGCCCAGCACTATCTCGAGCGCGGCGGCCCCCTCCTCGGTGCCCACCAGCCGATTGCCCAGGCGCAGCGCGCCGCGGTCGGCCGCCCCGCCGCGGCCGACCCCGACGGCCGCGTGGCCGGGGCGGCCGAGGTCCTGCACGGTCGTCAGCGGACCGGGGTCGAGCACCTCCACGCACCGTTGCGGCAGCCCGCCTTCCCTGGACAGCGGCAGATCGGTCATCGGCGGCACCCGCTCATCCATCGCGCTGCGCCACGAACCGCACCCGCACCCCGGGACGCAGCAGCGCAGGCGGCTCGCGCTCCACGTCCCACACCGGGACGTCGGCGCGGCCGATGAGCTGCCAGCCTCCGGGCGAGCTGCGCGGGTAGATCCCGCTGTAGGGACCGGCCAGGCCGACCGCCCCGGCCGGCACCCGGGTGCGCGGGACAGCGCGTCGAGGGACGGTCAGCCGCTCGTCGCCGCCGGTGAGGTAGCCGAATCCCGGGGCGAAGCCGCAGAACGCGACCGTCCACGTGCTCTCCTGGTGCAGCGAGACGACGTCCTCCGCGGCCAGCCCGGTGAGCGCGGCCACCTCTTGCAGGTCCTCGCCGTCGTAGATCACGGGCACGTGCACCAGCTCGCCGGGCTCCGGCTCGGGCAGCCGACGCCGGTCGAGCACCTCCGAGACCAGCTCCGACACCGCCTCGGAGACCCGCCGCGGCGAGGTCAGGCCGGGGTCGAGGTGCAGCAGCAGGGTGCGGGCCGCCGGTACGGCATCGACGACGCCCGGCGGCATCCGGTCCCGCACGGCCAGGTGCAGGGCCAGGACGTCGGCGGGGTCGTCCACCTCCACCAGCAGGCCGGCGTCGCCGCAGGGGAGGAATCGCACGCCCATGCTCGGCACCTCAGGCTGTGCCGGTGCTCGGCTGGGTGCCGAAGGGGGCGATGCGGACACCGGCAGCGGTCAGCGCGTCGCGGACGGCGGCAGCCATGGCCGCGGCGCCGGGGGTGTCGCCGTGCACGCAGACCGAACCCGGCTGCAGCGGGACCACGGTCCCGTCCACGGCTTCGACCTCGTTGGCCAGCACCATCCGCACGCAGCGCTCCACCACGGCCTCGACGTCGTGCAGCACGGCGCCGGGTTCGCGGCGCGGCACCAGCCGTCCTTCGGGCGTGTAGCCGCGGTCGGCGAACGCCTCGGGCACCACCGGCAGGCCGGCGGCCTCGGCGCGCCGCAGCAGCGCGGAGCCGGGCAGACCGAGCACCGGCAGCGCCGGGTCGTAGCGGGCCACCGCCTCCACCACCGCGGCGGCCTGGTCCTCGTGGTGCACGACCGCGTTGTAGAGCGCGCCGTGCGGCTTGAGGTAGCTCACCCGCGTGCCCGCCACCCGGGCCAGCCCCTCCAGCGCGCCGAGCTGGTAGAGCACGTCGTTGACCAGCTCCTCCGGGTCGACGTCGATGAACCGCCGGCCGAAGCCGGACAGGTCCCCGTAGCCCACCTGCGCGCCGACGGCCACACCCCGACGGGCCGCGTTCTCGCAGGTGCGCCGGATGATCGTGGGGTCGCCGGCATGGAAACCGCAGGCCACGTTGGCGCTGCTGACGACGTCGAGCAGCGCCTCGTCGTCGCCGAGGCTCCACCGGCCGAAGCTCTCGCCCAGGTCGCTGTTGAGGTCCATGACGACCTCGCGGGCTACGTGGGCAGGCTCAGGCGCCGTTGTCATGCCGTCAGCATGGCAAGTCCTGCGCCGTTCCCGCTGCCGCGCCCCATGCCCGAGGCCTCTGTCCGAGTGGAGACCGGTGGGCCATGCTGTCGCCATGAGCTCACTGCTCGACCGCGCGGCGGAGCTGCTGCGCGACCAGCTGTTCACCGGGCTGGAACGGGTGGAAGGCCCCGCCCTCGTGCTCACCTCGGACAGCGGCACCGTGCTGCTGCAGGACCTCGCCCCCGTCCCGGTCCTGCGCTGCAGCGCACTGCTGGACCCAGGCCCGGCGGCGCAGGCCCCGGACCTGCTCATGGCGGCCATGCTCGAGGTGGCCGACGTCCCGATGGCCCGGCTGTCCTTCCGCAGCGAGCCGGACGAGAGCGGCGCCCGTCGGCTGGTCGGCGAGGTGACTGCCGACCTCTTCGCCGGCGACGACGTCTCCGCCGCCGCGCTGCTGGCCGGCATCGCGGCCGTCCAGCAGGCCGCCACGACGGCACTGGACGTGCTGGCTGCGGCGGAGGGGATGGCGCCGCAGCCCGCTGCCGGGCCGGCGTCCGGACCGGCGGACGTCCCCGGCCTGCCCGTCGAACCCCCGCCCGGCGGCTCGCAGAGCTCGCGCTGAGGGCCGAAGACGACGGCGGCGGGGGGCGGGGG
>JBQCHF010000212.1:0-4920 GCA_051954955.1 Motilibacteraceae bacterium | reverse complement strand
GCGGGGGCGGCGGAAAGAGATCACGGGACCGTGTTCGTTCTGCCCGGCGGCCGGGGGGACAGCCCTCCGGGGTGCCCTCGCCGCCGAACGGCCCAGCCTGCTCGGCGAGGAACCGCTCGAGCTCGTCGGCCAGCTCGTCGGCGGTGGGCAGCTCGGCGGGGGAGTCGGCCAGCAGGCTGCGGGCGCGGCCGCCGACGAAGCTGTCGTACTGCCCCTCCAGGGCGCGCACCACGGAGCTGACCTCCTCGGACTGGCGCACCTGCTCGTCGATGGCCGCGCGGGTGCTGCCGGCCGCCTGCTCCAGCCCGCCGGTGGGCAGCACCAGGCCGGTGGCGCGCGCGACGGCGTCGAGCAGGGCCACCGAGGCGGCGGGGTAGTCGGCCTGGGCGACGTAGTGCGGCACGTGCACCGCGAAGCCCATGGCGTCGCGGCCGGCCCGGCCGAGCCGGAACTCCAGCAGGTGCCCGGCGCTGGCCGGCACCTGCACGGTGGCGACCCACGGCTCGTAGTCGGCGACCAGGTCCTTGCGCGAGGCGTGCGCGGTGAGCCCGGCGGGGCGGGTGTGCGGGACGGCCATCGGGATGGCGTTGAGCCCGACCGAGAGCCGGACGTCGAAGCGCTCCACCAGCTCGGTCACGGCCGCCACGAAGCGCTCCCACTGCACGTCGGGCTCCGGGCCGGTGAGCAGCAGGAACGAGGTGCCGGCGTCGTCGCGCACCGCGCGCAGCTCCAGCCGCGGCTCCTCGTAAGACTCCCAGTGGTCCTCCACGAAGAGCATGACCGGGCGACGGGCGCGGTAGTCGAGCAGCTGGTCGACGTCGAAGGTGGCGACCACCTCGGACTCGAGGGTGTCCAGCAGATGCTCGCGGGCCAGGCGCACCGCGCCCCCTGCGTCGACGAACCCGCCCAGGGCCTGCACCAGGACCGGGCGGTCCAGACCACCGTCCGGCGCGGCCGGTCCGCCGGCGAGCACGTCGGGGTTCAGCGTGTAGAGCGAGCCGGGGTCGAGCACGGCGGGGCACGTCCTCCCTGCGACGGGCCGGCGCGAATGGCGCCGGGGGAACTGCGGCACGAGCCGGGGCACGTGGCGGGAGGCCACGGACCTCGTCCCGCATGCTCTCGCAACGCCTCCGGGTCGGCGAACCATCCCGGTCCCACCCCCCGCCCGGCCCACCCCGGTGAGGGCGCTCAGCCCTGCCCGCCCCGCGCTCCTGCCAGCGCGCCGCGCACCGCGAGGGCGAGCCCGTCGGCGGTGAACGGCTTGGGGACGAACACGAACCCCTCGCGGGCCAGGTCCGCGCGGGCGCCGGCGTAGCCGGAGACGAGGACGACGGCGAGGTCGGGGTGGCGCTGGCGGAGGATGCGCGCCATCTCGTCGCCGTCCATGGTCGGCATGACGATGTCGCTCACCAGGACCGAGTAGCCGCGCAGCTCGGCCACCGCCATCGCCAGCGCCGCCTCGGGCCGGGCCAGCGCCGTGACCACGCAGCCGTGGCTGGCCAGCAGCCGCACGCACAGGCTGCGGACGTCGTCGTTGTCCTCGACGACGAGCACGTGCCGGCCGTCCAGGGTGTCCGGCTGGTCCGCATCCACCGCCGCTGCCGCCGCAGCGTCCTCCGCGAGCCGCCGCGGCGCCGGTGCGGCGCCGGCCAGGACCGGGAACCACACGCTCGCGGTGGTGCCCTCGTCCGGGACCGACTCGAGGGTGAGGTGGCCGCCGAGCTGGCCGACGACGCCCTGTGCCACCGACAGGCCAAGGCCCGTGCCGGACCCGGGGTGGGTGGTGAAGAACGGCTCCAGCGCGCGCTCGAGCACGTCGGCGCTCATGCCCTGGCCGTCGTCGGCCACGCGCAGCGCCACCAGCCGGTGCCGGGACGGGTCGCGCAGGGCGGTCCGCAGCTGCAGCGGGAGCGCCTCGACCGGGGCGAGCGCGGCCAGCGCGGTGACCGGCTCGCGGGTGACCGAGATGGTGATCGTGCCCGCCCCCGGGATCGCGTCGCGGGCGTTGAGCACGAGGTTGAGCAGCACCTGCTCCATCTGACCGACGTCGACCCGCACGGTCGGCAGGTGGGGGTCGCCGTGCGCGCGCACGTCCACCCGGGTGTCGACGGCGCGGCGCAGCAGGGGCAGCACCTGGGTGACCAGCTCGAGCAGCGAGACGTCCTCGGGGGCGAGCACCTGCTGGCCGGACAGGGCCAGCAGCTGGCGGGTGAGGCTGGCGGCCCGGGTGGTCATCGCCTCGATCGCCTGCGCCTCGCCGGCCGGCAGCCCGTGCTGCTCCATGGTGGCGCGCAGCAGGGCGGCGTTCATGCCCACGACGGCCAGCAGGTTGTTGAAGTCGTGCGCCACGCCGGCGGCCACCTGGCCGACGACCTCCGAACGCTGCGCCTGCTGCAGCTGGCTCTGCAGCGAGCGCTCCTCGCTGACGTCGGTCATCGTGCCCCGGACCCCGACGAGCGTGCCCTCCTCGTCGAGCATCGGCACGGCGTCCGAGCGCAGCACCAGCTCGATGCCGTCGGGGCGGGTGACGTGCAGGTCGAGCGGCACCACCCGCCCGCTCGCCCGCACCTCGGCGACAGCCGCCCCGAGCAGCTCGCGGTCGGCCGGGTCCACCAGCTCCATGAAGCGCCCGCCGGTCGCCTCGAGGTCGGCGCCGTCCAGGGGCTCCAGCCCGACCAGCTCGAACAGCTCGTCCGACCACTGCGCGCCGGCCTGGTCGAACCGCCACTCCCAGGTGGCCAGGCCGGCCAGCCGGCGCACCTCGGCGAACCGCCGTTCGGCGGCCTCGAGCGCGGCGGCGAGGTGGTGGGTGCGGGTGGTGCGCTGGAACCAGGCGAGGATCCCCTGGTGGGTCGGCACCATCCGGCAGCGCCACCAGTCGCCCTGCTCGGCCCGGGGCAGCTGCACGTTCAGCTCCCAGGCCAGGGCCCGGCCGGTGCGCAGCACCGAGGCGACCTGGGCGATCGCCCCGCTGGTGGCCGCGGCCGGCAGCGCCTCCAGCAGCCGCCGCCCGAGCAGCTCGGTGCCCAGCAGGTCCGTCGCGGCGGCGTCGTTGAGCCAGACGACCTCGAGGTCGACCGGCTCGCCCTGCGGATCGAGGACCGGGCGGACCAGCGCCACCGGGTTGGGCAGGCTCTGGAAGGCCGCGAGCTCGACGTGCAGGAGCGGTTCCACCTGCGGGCCGACGCCGGGCGGCACGGCCGGCTCGGCGGCCTCTGGTCGCCCTGGCGGCCCTGGTCGTTCCACGGCACCCCTCGCGACGTCGTCCGGCGGCGGGCGCTGGGCCCCTGTCGCCCGCTGATCCTGCCCTACCCGCGCCCGTCCGGGCAGGTGAGGGGGGTGGACGGCGTGCCGCCGGAGCGGCCGAGTGGGTGGATCACCCGGCGGCGCGGGCACGCCGGCGTCCCTGGCGCACCCCGGCGCCGAGCAGCGTGGCCAGCGACCCGACGACCGCGTAGCCGGCCAGCAAGAGCGCCGGAGCGCGCACCCCGACCCCGTCGAAGTAGGCGATGCCGCGTACCGCGTCGGTGCCGGCGCCCGGCGGCAGCCACGGCCCGATCGCCCGCCAGAACGGCGGCAGGAGGGGCGCGGGGTAGGCGCCGCCCGCGCTGGGATTGCCCAGCACGACGAACAGCAGGATCGCGACGCCGATACCGGCCGTGCCGCCGAGCACCTGGAAGGCCATCGTGGCCGCGCCGACCGCGAACACCAGCAGGGCGCCGAACGCGGACAGTGCCAGCAGGTCGGCGTCCAGGGCGCCCAGCACGAGGTCGGCGATGAGGGCGCCGGCCACGCCGCTGACCACCGAGTACAGCGCGAGCGAGCCCAGCCGGACCACGGCCCGACGTTGGGTGGCCGGGCGGGCGCCGGCGCTGATCCCGAGGATCGAGGCCACCAGGTAGCCGCCGACGGTCCAGCCCACCACGAGGTAGAAGGGGGACAGGCCGCGGGCGTCGCCGGAGAAGACCGGGTGCACGTCGGTCACCTGCACGGTGCGTCCCTGCGCCTGCTCGGCCCTGGTCACCACCGCGGTGAGGGCGTCGGCGACGGCGGACCCCTCAGCGCCGGCCACCAGCAGCCGGTCCTGCGCGCCGGAGGGCGCCACCAGCAGCGCGCCGTAGACCCGGCGGTCGTCGATCAGGCGCCGCGCGGCACTCTCGTCGGCGGCCACCCGCGGGGCCAGCGGGTCGCCGGGCAGCGCGCCGAGCCGCTGCGCCACCTGGCCCGCCACCTCGGGTGGGGCCCCGGCCGGCGCCACCACGGCGAGGTCGATCCGGTGCGGGCTGGGAGCGTGCAGGGCGCCGAGGTAGCTGGCGACGAACCCGAGCTGGAGCGCGAGCACGCCCAGCACGAGCGCGACCGCGCGGCCGGTGACGGCGTCGCGCAGGTCGGTGCCGAAGGAGCGCCGCCGTCCCGGCCGGTCCCGGACGTCGGCACCGCCGGTGCCGCCCGTGCCGCCCGCGCCGTCCGTGCGCTCGTCCTCCGCCCGGCCTTCGGCCCGGCTGCTCTCGACCTGTCCGCTCACGCCGTCTCCCTACCCGCCGCCCGCGCAGCGCGCCTGCGCCAGCAGCATGTCGTACGTCTCACCCGCGCGCGCGTCCACCAGCCGTCCCTGAGCCATCCATCGGCCCGTCCGACGGGCCCGCGGCGCCCCAACCCCGGGGGAGGGGGTGGAACTGGTGCACGCGCATCAGGTGGTGGACGTCATCCGGGGACAGTCTGGACGGACACGGGCCGCCACGGCGACGAGGGACGGGATGACTGGCACAGCGCAGGTGCGCGACAGCGAGCAGGTGCGGGCTGCCGGCGCGCCGGGCAGTGCCTCCCTGCCGGCGGTGGCGCGCCTGCGGGCCCTGCTCGCGGCCGCGCCGGTGGGCCTGGCCGAGCTGGACGCCGAGGGCCGGCTGGTGCTGGCCAACC
>JBQCHF010000211.1:0-30925 GCA_051954955.1 Motilibacteraceae bacterium | reverse complement strand
CCCCCGCCCGCTCGGGGTCCCCGCCGCCCAACACCCCGCGCCCGTTGGTGTCCGGGTTTTTCGCGGGGTATATGCTCAACTTGCCCCGGGGGCCCCGGGTGGGGCCCCACGTCGGCGCCTCGGCCGTCATCGAGATGTTCGCGCTGCTCGGCGTGCTCATGGCCGGTGTGCTGTGGGCTTGGCGTGAGGGCGCGCTGCGGTGGGTCTGAGGAATCTCCTGGCCGCCGCAGCGCTGTGTCGTGCCAGCGTCCTGGTGGTCGAGGTCCCCGGCTGGGGGCGCACCCGGTGCGCGGTGGAGGCCGAGCTGCGTCGGCGGGGGTGGCGAGCTGCGCTCTCCCCCGCTGATGCGGATGCGCTGGTGATCTGCGGGCGACCCGGCGACCGGCTGCAGGAGGCGATCGAACTCCTATGGAAGCAGCTGCCCGGGCCGAGGGCTCGGGCGTGCGTCTTCACGACGGACGACGTCGTCAACGCGATGCACGAGATCCGCCGCCTGCTGGAAGACGACGACCGACAGCGTGCGGACGCCACCGAGCGGGCGAGCGAACCTGCCATGGGAACACCACCCCCAGGCTCGTGGTGCAGTGCCGACGACGCAGGCGGTAACGGCCCTGGGCCCGGTGAAGGCGGGATGGACCACGGCGACATGGACCACGGCGACAACCGGGACACGGCCGAAAGTCAGCAAGGCGGCCACGAGGACAGCTCCGGCAGCGACAGTGACATGCCAGAGGTCGACCAGAGTCACATGACCCACTCCGGGACGCAGCACGGGGACATGGGCGCCATGGACGACAGCGATACCCAGGACCAGCGCGAAGGTCAGCCGGACCACGGCGGCGGCGCCGGCGACGACGTAGCCGACGTCGACCGCGGCGACATGGACCACGACGAGGTGCCGCAGGGGGACATGGCCAGCATGGACCACGGTGCCATGGACCACGGGGACATGAGCGGCATGGACCACGGCATGGACCACGGCATGGACCACGGGGACACAGGCGGCATGGACATGCCGATGCCGGCGGGTATCCCGCTGGCTGGTGGCTCCCAGGACCGAGACGGGCTGGAGATGGACGTCCTGCACGTGCCGCTCGGCCCGGTGATGCCGATGTGGCCGGCCGGGCTCGTGCTCCGGTGCACGCTGTCCGGCGACGTGGTGACCGAAGCGCAGGCAGAGGTGCTCGAGCCGGCGGCCATCGCCCCCGTGGAGGAGCAGCTGGTGCAGGGCTCCGCCGCCGAGCGGCTGGACCGGGTGGCCGGGATGCTCGCGCTGGCCGGCTGGGACGCTGCGGCGAGCTCGGCGGCCCGGCTACGGGACGATGTGCTGTTCTCCGACCCAAGTCCAGATACGGCCAAGGGCATCGAGCGGCTGGCTCGGCAGGTGAACACCTCACGCCTGCTGCGGTGGTCCGTGCCCGGCCGAGCGAGCGCCGGCCACCTCGCCCCCCAAAGGCCAGTCGGCCAGCTGCTCGAGGACGCCCGGACCGCACTGGCCAGCGGCCCGGTTCCCCTGGAGCTCGTGTCACCCGACCGGCTGGCCGAGCAGGTGGTCGGACATCAGCTGGCGTCGGTGCGGTTTCTGGTCGCCGCTGCCGACCTTGAGGTTGCCCTGCTTCCTGCCGGCGCGGCGGCGTCGTGACCGAGTTCGCGGTGACCCAGGTGTCGCCGGCCTGGGCGCCCGCGGCCGCCGGTGTTCTGCTGGCCGTGGCGGCAGCCGCCGCGGTGCTCGACGGCGCGCTGGCGGCCCGGTCGCAGGGCCGGGACTGGCAGGCGGGGCTGGGTACGCCGTGGGCCGAGACCGCCCGGTTGCTGCGCCAGCGGCGGCGCACCACCCTGGCCGCCGACGTCCCGCTCTGGCGCGCCGGTGGGGCGGGTCTGCTGGTCGTGGCGATGCTCATGGTGGTCGTCGTCCCGCTCGGCGCGTGGACGGTCGGGGACCTGCCGGTGGGGGTGGCCTGGTTCAACGCGATGGACGTTCTGGTCTGGGCGGCGGTCTGGCTGGCCGGATGGGGCGCCAACAGCGCTCACAGCCTGGTGGCCGGCTACCGGTTCCTTGCGCAGGCGCTCTCCTACGAGTTGCCGCTGATGTTCGCGCTGGTGGCCCCGGCCGTCGGCGCTGGCAGCCTGCGGGTCGGGGACGTCGTCGCTGCCCAGCACGGGCTGTGGTTCGTGGTCTGGATGCCGGTCGCGTTCCTGGTCTTCTGCGTGGCGGTGGTGGCCTTCTCGGTGTGGGGCCCGTTCGCGGCAGCCGCCGACGTCTCTGGGGCCGGGGGCGTGCTGGCTGAACTGTCCGGGGTGGACCGGTGGCTGGTGCTGGTGGGCCGCTGGGCGTTGCTTGCGGCCGGCTCGGCCTTCGCCGTCACGCTGTTCCTCGGCGGCGGGCTGGGCCCGGTGCTCCCGGGATGGCTGTGGGTGCTTGTGAAAACCTCTGCCCTGCTGGCGGTCTTCGTGCTGCTGCGCCGTCGGCTGCCCACGGTGCGCCCGGAGCGGCTGGTCGAGGTGGCGTGGCTGGTGGTGCTGCCACTGGTGCTGGCACAGCTGCTGGTCGTCTCCGTCGTCGCCGTGGGAAGGAGCTGACGTGCTCGCCGACGTCGTGTTCTGGGTGCTGGCGGTGCTCGCCGTCGTGTCCGGCGTGCAGGTGTTCCGGGTCGACTCGATGGCCCGCGCCACCTACGCGCTGGCGGTCTCCTTCGTCGCGGTCGGCTTGACGCTGCTGCTGTTCCACCTCTCCTTCGCAGGTGTCGTCACGGTCCTGATGATGGTGATGGAGATGGCGATCATGGCCATCTACATGATCATGTTTATGGGGATGAACCCGGCTCTCATGCCGATGAGCATGGTGCATAGCAAGAAGAGCGCGCTGGTCGTCGCCGTCACCACGTTCGCCGTCCTGGCCGCCGGCGCGGTCCTCGTCCCCTGGCCCACCCGTCGAGGGACTGCTGCAGCGGACCTGACGGTCTCGCTGGGTCAGGCGGTGATGGGCTCGAAGATGCTGGTGATGATGACGGTCAGCCCGGTGCTGTTCGCCACCATCGTGGCCGCGATCGTGCTGGCCGTCCCGCGCAGCCGGTACGACCGGTTCGGCGACGGCCTGCGCCATCGACGAGCAGCCGACCCGCAGCCGGAAGGGACCGCCCGATGACCCTACAGACCGTCCTGGTGGTGGCCGCGGCACTGTTCGCGGTGGGCATGTACGGGGCGATCTCCCAGCAGGTCGTTGTCATGGTGATGATGGGCCTGGAGCTGATGATCAACGCGGTGATCCTGGCCGTCGGCGGGTTCTGGTGGTTCCTGTCCCCCGCGCCCGACGGGCAGGTGCTGCTGCTGGTCGTCATCACCGCGATGACGGTGGAGATGGCGGTCGGCTTCGCTGTGGCCACCCTGCTGCACCGCAGCCGGGACTCGGACATGACCGACATGGCCACGGACTTGTCCCGGTGACCGCACTGCTGTGGGCCCTGATCGCCCTGCCGGCCGTCGTAGGGACAGGGCTGTGCCTGGTCGGGCGTCGCGCCGAAAAGGCGGCCCCGGCCCTTTCGGTGCTCACCGCCGCCGCCGGGCTCGGCCTGGCCGCGGCGGTGGCGGTGGGCCGCCCGCACACCCTGGTGCCGTTCCTGCCGGTGGCCGGCTTCGGGCTGGCAGTCGACGGGCTCTCGGCCGTCGTCGTGCCGACCGTGGCCGCAGTGACCCTGCTGGTCCTCCTCTTCGCCGCCGCGGACGTGCGTGAGAGCCGGGCGCGGTTCCACGGGCTGATGCTCCTGTTCGCCGCGGCGGTCTCGGTCACCGCGACCGCCACGACACTGCCGGCCCTGCTGTTCGCGTGGGAAGCGATGGGCGCCACCTCCTTCGCGCTGATCGGGTTCACGTGGCAGGACCGGGAGAAGGTCGGGGCCGGCCTCACCGCGTTTCTGACCACCCGCACCGCTGACCTCGGCCTGTACCTGGCGGCGGGCGCCGCCCTGGGCGGCGGCTCCGGCCTCACCCTGACCGACCTGCCCGGCGCAGCCCGTCCCTGGCGGGACGTCGTGGCGGCCGGGATTCTGGTCGCCGCGCTGGGAAAGGCAGCGCAGCTGCCGTTCTCGTTCTGGCTGTCCCGGGCGATGGAGGGACCGAGCCCGGTCAGCGCGCTGCTGCACTCCGCGGCCATGGTCGCGATGGGCGGGTACCTGCTGCTGCGCGAGGCGCCGCTGCTGCACGCCACCGCCTGGGCCGGGCCGACTACGGCCTGGGTGGGCGCGCTCACCACGGTCGCCCTCGGCGCCGTCGCGGTGGCGCAGTCCGACCTCAAGCAGCTGCTGGCTGCCTCCACGTCCGCTCAGCTCGGCTTCGTCGTCCTCGCCGCCGGCGCGTCTGCGGTCGCCGGCGGAACCGCCCAGCTGGTCGCCCACGCCGCCACCAAGGCCCTGCTGTTCCTGGCCGCCGGGGCGTGGCTGTCCGCGCTGGGCACCAAGGAGCTGAGCGCCCTGCAGGGCGCAGCGCGCCGCTGGCCCGTGGTCGGGTGGACCGCGGCGGTCGGGTTGCTGTCCCTGGCCGGGGTCGCGCCGCTGTCGCTGTGGGCCACTAAGGACGAGGTGCTGGCCGGGGCCAGGGAGTCCTCCGCGGCGCTGTACCTGGTGGGGCTGGCCGGGGCCGTGCTGTCCGCCGCCTACTCGGGCAAGGCGCTATGGCTCCTGTGGCGGGCGCTGCCCGCCGACGCCGAGGCCGGCTACGACACCGAGGAGCGGGGCACTCGCCGGGTCAGCGGCTGGCAGAGCGGACCGCTGGTGGTGCTCGCCGTCGCCGCGGCGGTCCTCGGCGTACTCACCGTGCCACCGCTGTCCGACAGCCTCCGACGAGCCCTCGGCGCCGTTGCCCAGCCGTCGCCGGCGCCGTGGGAGCTCGCCCTGTCCGCGGGGCTGGCGGTAATGGTCGTGCTGGCCGCCGGCCCGTGGCGCTGGCCCGAGCCGCGGTGGGCCGCCGGGTGGCTCGGGCTGGGTACGGTGACGCAGCGGCTGGTCGTGCACCCGGTGCTCGCCCTGGCCCGGACGCTGGCACGGTTCGACGACGGCGTGCTCGACCGGGCGGTGGACGCGACAGCGGCGGGCACTGCCCGGCTGGCCCGAACCGCGGCTGCCGTCGACGACCACGGCGTCGATGCCGCTGTCGAGCAGCTAGCGGCCTGCACCCGACGGCTGGGCGCGCTGGCCCGGCGCACCCAGACCGGGCTGCTGCAGCAGTACTACATCCAGGCCGCGGCGGTGCTCGGTGCCGCGGCCCTGCTCCTTCTCGTCGCGAGGTGACGGCGTGCTCAGCCTGATCGTGTTCCTGCCCCTGGCCGCCGCCCTCGTGCTCGCCCTGGCACGGGTGCCGGATCGCCTCGCCCGCTGGTCCTGGGTCGCGGTCACCGTGGCCGACCTCGCCCTGGTCTGCGTCGTCCTCGCCGGCTACCGCACCCCGCCGGCCGGGGCCCTGGCCTACACCGAGCGGCTCCGCTGGATCCCGTCGGTGAACAGCAGCTACCACGTCGGCGTGGACGGGCTGTCCCTGCCTCTGCTGGCCCTCACCGCGGTCGTGTTCACCGCCTGTGCCGTCTACGCGCTGCGAGAGGAACGACGCCCGCGCGTCCAGGCGGCACTGTTCTGCTTCCTGCAGTCCACCTGCCTGGGCCTGTTCGTGGCTCAGGACCTGATCCTGTTCTTCGTCTTCTTCGATTTGTCCATCGTCGGCATGTACTTCGCCATCGCCGGCTGGGGGCACGGCGACGCCGCCCGCTCGGCGCTGAAGTTCTTCCTCTACACCTTCCTGGGGAGCCTGGCCCTGCTGCTCGGGTTCATCGGGCTCTACCTGGCCGGCAAGCCTCACACCTTCGACATTCCCGAGCTCGCCGCCTCCGCGCCGCTGGCACACTCCCCGGTTGTCGGCGGGCTGGTGCTCGCCGCGATCCTGCTCGGCCTGGCCGTGAAGACGCCGACCGTGCCGTTCCACACCTGGCTGCCGCCGGCGCACACCGACGCCTCGGCGATCGGGTCAGCGGTGCTGGCCGGGATCCTGCTCAAGATGGGCACCTACGGCTTCGTCCGCATCGGCATGCCCCTGCTCCCGGCCGCGTGGCGCTCCTGGGCCTGGGTCATCGTCGCCGTCGGCATCGTCTCGGTCCTGTACGGCGCCCTGGTCGCCCTGGCGCAGTCCAACGTCAAGCGGATGATCGCCTACACCTCGGTCAACCACATGGGCTACGTCGTCCTCGGCGTCGGCGCGGCCGGGCTCGTCGCCGGTGACGCCGACGCCCGCCGGCTCGCCGTCACCGGCGCGGTCACCCAGATGGTCAGCCATGGACTCATCACCGCCGCCCTCTTCCTGCTCGCCGGTGTGCTGCAGGACCGAGCCGGCACCTACGACATGTCGGAGTACGGCGGCCTGGCCAGGGCGGCCCCCCGCTACGCCACCTTCTTCGCCATCGCAGCGTTCGCCTCCCTCGGCCTGCCCGCGTTCAGCGGCTTCATCGCCGAGTTCCAGGTGTTCTCCGGCAGCATCGGCACCGCCGCCATCACCGCCCTCGCCCTGCCCGGCATCCTCATCACCGCCGCCTTGTTCCTGCGCGCGGTACAGCGGCTGCTCACCGGCCCGACACAGGGCCGAGCAGTCGGCTTCCGGGACGTCCGCGCCCGCGAGGCCGCCCCGGTCGGGGTCCTGCTGTTGCTCGCCCTGCTCATCGGGATCGTCCCCGCCCCGTTGCTGGACCTCATCGACCCGGGCGCCCGAACCGTCGTGACCCAGGTGAGCCGGTAGGCACCATGACCGAGGACCCGCTCGCCATCGCACCGGAGATCGGCCTGCTCGCCGGCGCTGTGATCGCCCTGCTCGCCGGCTCCTACCTGCCCCGCACCCGGCAGTGGATCACCCGGCTCGTCGCGGGGACGGCACTGCTGGTCGCCGCGCTCTTCGCCGCGTCCGCCCTGGCCGACCCCTCCCGCACGGTCTTCGGTGCCTTCACCCTCGACCGCACCACCGGTGTCGTCCGGCTGATCGTCATCGCCGCCACACTGCTGGTGATCTGCCTCGGCATCGACGAGCTGTCCGGCACGGTGCGCGAGAGCGAGACCTACGTCCTGCTCCTACTCTCGGCGCTCGGCGCGGACGTCATGGCTGCCACCAGCGACCTCGTCGTACTGGCGGTGGCGTTCCTGCTCGCCTCGATCCCGCTCTACGGGCTCATCGGCCTGTCCCGAACCAGACAGGCCGCCGAGGCCACCCTGAAGGCCTATCTTCTCGGCGCCCTGTTCAACATCCTGCTGCTGCTGGGCGCCGCCATCCTGTTCGCCGTCGCCGGCGGGACCGCCTACCAGCAGCTGGCTGCGGGCCTGTCCACAGCCCCGACCGCGGCGGTCGCCATCGGTCTGCTCGGCGTGCTCGGCGGCCTGCTGTTCAAGGCCGGCGGCGTCCCCGCCCACTTCTGGGTCCCCGACGCCACCCAGGTCGCCGGCACCACTGCCGCCGCGTTCCTCACCACCGTGCCCAAGATCGGCGCCCTGGTCGCGCTCTACCGGCTGGTCGCCGTCATCCCCGACTCGGTCAACTGGCCGCTGCTGGTCGCCGTGCTGGCAGCCGCCACCATGACCCTGGGCAACCTCGCCGCGTTCGCCCAGACCGACGCCCGCCGGCTGCTGGGCTGGTCCACCGTCAGCCAGGTCGGCTACCTGCTCCTCCCGATCGCGGCCTTCGGCCACACCTCGAGCGCCCTGCCCGCGCTGCTGGTCTACCTCGGCGGCTACGCCGTCACCAACCTCACCGCCTTCGCCGTCGTCGCCGCGGTGCCTGACCGACACTCCCTCACCGACTACCGCGGCCTGTCCCGCCAGCACCCGTGGCTGGCCGCGGCCCTGCTGGTCAGCCTGCTCAGCCTGGTCGGCACCCCACCGACCGCGGTCTTCATCGGCAAGCTATCCGTCTTCACGGCGGCCTGGGACGGCGGTGCTGCCTGGCTCGTCGTCGTCGCCGCGATCAACACCGTCGCCAGCCTGTTCTACTACCTGCGCTGGATCGCCCCCAGCTTCGGGGAGAGCGAGCGCGGGGAGCCTGGAAGTCCCCTCGAGCCCATGCGCTGGGCCTACGCCGCCGCGGTCACCGCGGCCACCTGCACCCTCGCCCTCGGCCTGGCCGCCGCGGGAGCCTTCGCTCTCGCCTCCGGTTAGCGTTCCCGCTGGTCCATCGCTTCCGCTGCGGGACTCGGTCGTCAGCCCATCGTCTGAGGTGCCGGTCGCTAGCAGCGACCGTTCGGCCGGTCGAAGCATGGAGTCGCTCACAGGTCCGGTGGCCTGTCCTTCGCTGTGAGCAGCGGGCTTCTGCGCCAGATGACGCTCCCCTGTCGTGGCCGATCTATCAGATGCCGGCGTAGCTGTGCAGGCCGGTGATGAAGGTGTTGACGCCGAAGAAGTTGAAGGTGAGGGCGGCGAAGCCGAGCAGGCAGATGGTGGCGGCCTTGCCGCCGCGCCAGCCGGCGGTGGCCCGGGCGTGCAGGTAGGCGGCGTAGAACACCCAGGTGATGAACGCCCAGGTCTCCTTGGGGTCCCAGCCCCAGTAGCGGCCCCAGGCGTTCTCGGCCCAGATGGCCCCGGCGATGATCGCGAAGGTCCACAGCGGGAACGTGAAGGCGTGCACCCGGTAGGTGAGGGTGTCCAGCTTGGCCGCGCTGGGCACCCGGCCCAGCCAGCCGTCGGCCAGCGACTCCGGCGCGCGGCGCTCGGCGCGGGCGCGCAGCAGGTAGAGCGCGGCCAGCCCCGCGCCGATCGAGAACGCCCCGGCCGAGACGATCGCGGCGAGGACGTGGATGACCAGCCACACCGACTGCAGCGCCGGCACCAGCTGCTCGGCGTCGACGTAGAGCACGGTCATGGCCAGGCCGAGGCTCAGCAGCACCGTGGGCACCACGACGATGCCGAGGTAGCGCACGTCGTACTTGCGCAGCAGCACCAGGTACGCGGCCGTGATGGCCAGCGAGCAGGTGAGGGTGAACTCGTACATGTTCCCGAACGGCACCCGCCCGGCGGCCAGACCGCGGGCGACGACGCCGAGCAGGTGCAGCACGAAACCCAGCACGGTGAGCGAGACGCCGACCTGGCTCAGCTTCACCGCCCGCCGGCCGGCCTCCTCGCGGCGCCGCGACCGTAGCGCGGGGGCCGCCGGTGGCGCGACCGGGACCGGCCCGGTCCCCGCCCCGACCGTGGCCGGCACCTTGGCCAGGGCGGGCACGGCCGCCGCGGGCTCCACGGCTCCGGCCCGGCGCCCGAAGGCGAACTCGGCGGCCACGGCCACCATGGCGCAGGCGTAGACGACGATCGCCGAGTAGACGAGGTCGTTGCTCAACCCCGCGAGCGTCGTACTGCTCACGCGTGCTCCTCCTCGCTGTGCCCGCCGCTGCGGCTCAGGGCGGGCTGCTGGACCTGCGCAGGCGCGACGCCCAGGCGCTCGGCCAGGGCGTCGCGAAGCTGATCGACCTCGCTACCGAGACCCTCTTCGTCGGTGCGCGACAGGCCGGCGACCTGGACCACGGTACGCCCGCCCTCGCCGCCGCTCGCGCGGACCCACACCCGGCGCCGGCGCACGAACAGGCTCAGGACCAGCCCGGCCAGCGCGAGCACGACGCCGAGGAACGACGGGGTGGTGCCCGGGTCCGAGGACACCTGGAAGTTGGCGAACCGGGAGACGCCGTCGAGCGTGATCGAGCCCAGGCCGTCGGGCAGGGTGAGGGTCTGGCCGGGCGCCAGGGCCCTGGCCAGCGGCTTGCTGGGGTCGGCCGGGTTCTTGAGCTGGGTCATCCTGCTGGTGTCGAGCTTGTACACCGACTGCGGCCGCCCCGAGTCCAGCCCCAGGTCACCTTTCCACACCGTGAAGAACACCCGCGGCTGCTTGGTGTCCGGGAACACCGAGATCGGCCCGGCGGCGGGGTCGACGAACGCGGTGGGCAGGAACAGGCCCTGCAGGCCCAGCTGGGAGGGCTGCGCGTCGGGCACCTTCACCACGCCGACGGAGGTCATGTTCCCGTCCTGGGGCAGGAACGGCACCGCCTGGCGCAGCACCACCTTGCCGGTGCCGTCGCGCACGGTGAACCGGGGCGCGTAGCCGTTGCCGGTGACGAAGACCTTGGTGCCGTCGACCACCAGAGGATGGTTCGGCGACACCACAGCAGACCTCACCGGCGCCCCCGGGTCGACACGGTAGGTGACCGCGGCGGAGAACTCCCGCGGCGCCCCGGACTGCTGCCCCCTCTCCTGGTATCTCACCGTGAACGTGGACAGGTTCACGCTGAACGGCGCCAGACCGGCCAGGTTCGTCTCCGGGCCGCTGCGGACGTCGTCGTAGGCCGCCGGGACGTTGGACCAGCCGCTGCCCTCGGGCACCACGATGTTGGCGCGGAAGCCCCACAGGTGGCCGGCGGCCACGCCGACCAGCACGAGCACCAGGGAGAGGTGGAAGACGAGGTTGCCGGTCTCGCGCAGGTGGCCTCGCTCGGCCGCCACCGAGCAGGCGCCGGCGGCGTCGTTCTCGTGGACGTCGACCCGGTACCGCCGGCTGCGCAGCACCTCGCGGGCCGCGGCGACGGCAGCGGCCGGGTCGGCGTCGACGAGCAGCGCGCGGTGCTCGGGCAGCCGCTCGAGCCGGCGCGGGGCCGCCGGCGGCCGGGCGCGCACGGCCTTGGCGTGCAGCCGGGCGCGCGGCAGCACGCAGCCGACCAGGCTGACGAACAGCAGCAGGTAGATCGCGCTGAACCACGGCGAGCTGTAGACGGTGAAGAAGCCCAGCTTGTCCAGCAGCGGCCCGCGGGTCTGGTGGTCGGCGAGGTAGGCCGCGACCTTGGACGGGCTGACCGGGCGCTGCGGCAGCAGCGAGCCGGGGACCGCTGCCAGGGCGAGCAGGAACAGCAGCACCAGCGCGGTGCGCATGGAGGTGAGCAGCCGCCAGGCCCACCGGGCCCAGCCGACCGGGCCGAGGCCGGGCTGGCGGACCTCGCGGCGCTCGGGGGAGGTGCTCAGGCCCTCGCCGACCCGCTCGTCGACGCTCATGCCGTCACCTCTCCCTCTGCTCCGGACCAGCGCATGTCAGACCACCCGCTCAGACGATCGTGGTGAAGCCGCCGACGAAGCCCTGCAGCCGCACGGTGAGGTCGGCCCACAGGCCCGTCACCAGCAGCACGCCGAGCAGCACGAGCATCCCGCCGCCCAGCCGCATCACCCAGGCGTAGTGCCGCTTCACCCAGCCGAACGCCCCGAGCGCGCGGCGGTAGGCGAGCCCGGCCAGCAGGAACGGCAGCCCGAGCCCGACGCAGTACGCCACCGCCAGGACACCGCCGCGCCCGGCACCGCCGGTGGTGGTGGACAGGGCCAGCACCGCACCCAGCGTCGGACCGATGCAGGGCGTCCAGCCCAGGCCGAAGAGCACCCCGAGCAGCGGGGCCCCGACCAGCCCGAGGGTCGGCGTGCGGTGGATCCGGAACTCGCGCTGGGTGCCCGGCAGGAAGCCCATGAACGCCAGCCCCAGCACCACGGTGAGGGCGCCCAGGACGACCTGGATGGCGCGGGTGTGCTCGAGCAGGAACGAGCCGACGACGCCGAACAGCACCCCGGCGCTGACGAAGACCACGGTGAAGCCGAGGACGAACAGCGCGGTGCCCAGCAGCACCCGCCCGGCCCGGCGCCGCTGGCCGTCGGCCAGGTCCGCCCCGGACAGCCCGGTGACGTAGGAGAGGTAGCCGGGCACCAGCGGCAGCACGCACGGGCTGAGGAAGGACACCAGCCCGGCCGCGGCGGCCACCGGGAGCGCGAGGGCCAGCGAGCCGGAGGTGACCGTGCTGGTGAAGGTGTCGGCGGCGCTCACGACGCCGCTCCGGTGGGCGCCGGCGGACCACCGGCGTCGGCGATCATCTGCCGCAGCGCGACCTCGGTGACACCCCCGAACGCCGACGCCGCCAGCCGGCCCTGCGCGTCGACGACGATCGTGCTCGGGATCGCGCCCGGCATCACCCCGCGCAGGGCGAGCTGGGCCTGGCCGGAGCTGTCCTCGATGGAGGGGTAGGTCAGGCCGAAGCGGCCGACGTAGGCGCGAGCCGGGTCCGGGCTGTCCTTCACGTTCAGCCCGACGAACTCCACGCCGGCGTCCTGGGTGGCCCGGTGGACCCGCTGCAGGGCGGGCGCCTCGGCCCGGCAGGGCGGGCACCAGGAGCCCCACACGTTGACGACGGCGACCTTGCCCTTCAAGGACGAGGAGTCGAAGGCCTTGCCGTCGAGCGTCGTGCCCTGGAACTCGGGCACCGGCTTGCGCTCGGACGCCACGTAGGAGACGACCGTGCCGTCGCCGGTGATGTAGCGCTCCTCGCCGGTCGGTCCGTTGCCCGAGCCTGTGGACGCCGAGCAGCCGGCCAGCAGCAGCGCCGCCGCAGTGGCAGCAACGACGAGTCGGACCGGATCGAACCCGGATGCAAGCGCTCGACTCGGGCTGGTCTGCGCGCGGCCGGCCCCACCCCGCCCGGGACGCACCCGGCAGTTCGAGCGCAGGCCGTAGTGGCGCCGGCTCACGTCTGGGGCGGAAGTGCGGAGCACAAGAAGGCGGCGGATCGCGGCCACACGGTACAGGGTGGCCACGCGGAAACAGGCGGCCTCACGGTCCTCTGGGCGCGCGTCACCGCCGCCCCCGCCGACTCGGACGACGCTGCGCCGGAAGCAGGAACGCAGCGCTCAGCGCGATCAGGGCCGCCATGGGGTATCCCAGGAATAGATCTTGCCACCCCATGCTGACCGGCAGGGGTCGCAGACCAGCGTGGGCGAGAAGATGCTGAGCGGCGACGATGACCGCGAGAGCGAACAGCAGCCGCGCGAGGTGGGAGCGCCACGGTCTGCTGGCGCCGGAGCGGCGGAGGTCCTTGTCCGTCCACACCTTCCGGGGGTGGTCTGAGGTCATGCGCTACTCCTCGACGGGGGCGCCGGGCCGGCACCATCCACGAAGAAGCATAGTAGGAGGGGTCAGGCGATCCGGCACACCCTCGCGAGCGCGGCGGCTGCTATGGGCGATCCCAGAAGTACCGCTGGGAGGGCGGCGGCCAGCAGCGTCAGCGAGCCGAGCAGGACGTGCGGCGGATGCCGGAGCGGTGCAGCGGCCTCGAGGCGGGCGATCCGCTCCCGGACTGCCACGGCGGAGGCAGCCAGCAGCCCCGTGCCGGGTGCATGCAGCGCGAGTGCCGTCAGGGCGTCGCGCAAGGCGTGCCGACCAACGCGGCTCGCCGCCTCGTCATCGGCCGCGAGCTCGAGGAGTCGAGCCGCTGACGCCGCTGCGGACCGGAAGAACGCGGCCCATGGAAAGGCGAGCTGCAGGACGAGGAACAGCCCGAGCACCGCATGATGACGGCCCCGCAGATGGGCTCGCTCGTGGGCGAGAACCGCCAGCAGCGCGTCAGGAGCGAGCGCGTCGATCGCACCGGACGTCAGCACGACCCTTCCCCTGTCCCCGGAGACGCAGACAGCCAACGGCTCTGCCCGGTCAAGGACGACTACGCCGGGGACGATGCCTCGGTCACCGAGGAGATCGACTTGGGCCCGCAGACGGGCCCGCGCCCGCGTATCGGACCACGCCCAGCGCCCGGCGCACCACCCGAGCCTGCCCGGGACCCCGAGCACCAGCGCAGCGCCGACCCCGGCAGTCGAAGCGCTGCTCGGGCTCGCGTAGGCCCGGCGGAGACTGGCCGCGCAGACACCGAGCCAGTCCCCTACTCCGGCGCTGACCGCGTCCGTTCCCAGCACGAGCGACACCCCGGCGAGCACGACCGCCGAGACGGCCGTCCAGGCCAGGACGCCCCAAGCCAGCACACCCAGGCGCGGAGCGCGAGTGGGCCACGTCGCCCGCGAGAGGGCGAGAGGAGCGAAGGCCGTCAGGGCCACGGCATAGCCGAGCAGGACCAGGGCCACGCTCACTCGCGCACCTCACGAAAGTCCTTGCGCTTGAGCCAGGCGCGCAGACTGGCCCGCTCCTCGTGGTCGATGCGGTCGAGGAAGCGAAGCAGGGTCATGGCCCGGTCGCCGCTCCCCTCGAGCAACTCGCCCATGAGGTCGGCGGTGTGCTCGCTACGGGCCATCGCCGGGCGATAGAGGTAAGCCTTGCCGGACCGTTCCCGGCGCAGCAGGCCCTTGCGGTGGAGGTTGTCCATGACCGTCATCACGGTGGTGTAAGCGAGGCTGCGCTCCTTGGCCAGCTCCTCCAAGACCTCGCGCACTGTCACCGGCCCTTCCCGGTCCCACAGCAGGTCCATGATCCGGCCTTCGAGCTCACCCATGACCCGCATCCCTCACGCCTCCTTTCCTCAGGGCTGGACCCATCGTGCCAGGGCGGCCCCACCGCACAGGCATTCGCGAGGGTCCGGCCGCGGGCAAGGGCGTCTCCCTACCTACTATCGTGGTTCGTAACAGAAGGAGGAGGGATGGGCACGCGGGAAGTGCGCCACGAGGACGCCGGGGCAGCGACCCCCTCACCCCATCGTCGACCTCGTCGGACGCTGCTGGTGGCCTTGGCGGTCGGCTTGCTTGTCACCACTGGTGGCCTGACCGCTCTGGCACGTCCGGCGTCCCGACCCGCCACCACTGGGTCGGATGACGGCAGGCGGGGCAGCAACCTCACAGTCGGCTTCTCGACCTTTCCGCCGGGCAAGCGTTTAGCGCTCCCACCGCTTCGAGGGACGATGCTGGGCGGCCAGCGCCTGGCCCTGGCTGACCTGCGAGGGCAAGTCCTCGTCGTGAACGCGTGGGCGTCCTGGTGTGATGCCTGCCGGGACGAGGCGCCAACTCTGGCGAAGGCAGCGCTCGAGTGGCAGGCGCGAGGCGTCCACTTCGTGGGCATCGACGTGAAGGACGATGCCTCAGCCGCCACGGCTTTCGAGCGAAGGTACGCGATGCCGTACCACAGCGTGAGTGATCAACAAGGCAAGCTCTTGGCCCAGCTGGCCGGACTCGTACCCGTCGACGCCGTCCCCTCCACCATCTTCGTCGACCGGGCAGGCAACGTCGCAGCGACCGAGGTCGGCAGGCTCGACGAGGGCAGGCTGCGCGACGAGATCGCGGACCTGCTTGACCAGACGCAGGGCAACCTCGGTGGTCGGAGCGCTGGGGCGGTCGCCAGGTGAGAGACACGTCCGCCGCTCGCTCGGCACCCTCAAGACCGCGGGTGCAGGAGTCATCGCCCATCTGACAGGAAACCGCCGCCATGACGCACACCGCGAGCCTCGTGCTCGCTTCGATCCCCAGCCCCAGTCGAGGAGTCTGGCACCTCGGGCCGTTCCCGCTGCGCGCCTACGCCTTCGCCATCATCATCGGCATCGTCCTGGCAGTCATCATCGGCGACCGCCGCTGGGTGGCGCGGGGCGGCCTGCCGGGCACGATGGGCGACGTCGCGATCTGGGCCGTGCCATTCGGGATCGTCGGCGGCCGCCTCTACCACGTCATCACCACCCCGGAGCCTTACTGGGGCGCCGGCGGTCACCCGATCCGCGCTCTGTATGTCTGGCAAGGCGGACTGGGGATCTGGGGGGCGGTCCTGCTCGGCGGAGTCGGGGCGTGGATCGGCTGCCGCCGGCGAGGCATCCCGCTGCCGCCGTTCGCCGACGCCCTCGCCCCCGGCCTGCTGGTGGCCCAAGCCGTCGGCCGCTGGGGCAACTGGTTCAACCAAGAGCTCTTCGGCCGACCCACCACGCTGCCCTGGGGCCTGCGCATCGACCCCGCGCACCGGCCGCCCGGGTACGAGCAGTACGCCACCTTCCACCCCACCTTCCTCTACGAGTCCATCTGGTGCCTGATCGCCGCCGCACTCGTGGTCTGGGCCGACCGGCGCTTCCGGATGGGCCACGGGCGCGCCTTCGCTCTCTACGTGGCGCTCTACACCGTGGGCCGCTCGGTCACCGAAGCGCTGCGCATCGACACCGCCGAGCACGTCCTCGGGCTGCGCCTGAACCAGTGGACGAGCATCGTCGTGTTCCTCGGCGCCGTCGCCTACATCGTGGTGTCCGCACGGCTGCGCCCCGGCCGGGAGCGAGTCGTCGACCCGAGATCGCACCGGACCAACGTCGAGCCCGGTGAAGACCCGACGCCCCCCTCCCCCTCCGGCGGTGACTCAGCATCCAGCGGGGGCGCCCCGCTGCCGTCCTCGTAACCGCGACGAACTCGCATGCGGCCGCCGGCCCCAGCGATCCCTCGGGGGGCCTCGGGCGAGCCACCGCTCCGTCTGCGAGCAGAGCGCGTAGAGGTCTGCGGACATAGCGCGTAGAACACCGAAGAGGCGGCCACGCCCGGGTCCGGGCAGACCGCTGCCGGGCGGAGAACTGGTTCGGCGCGGCACCCACCTCGGGGTCGGCGCCGTCCCGCCAGGCCGACCTGTCACCTGACCCCGTGTCGAAGCGGGGCCACGCCCACTGTCGCGACATGGCCAGCGCTGACCTGTTCATCCTCTACCGTTAGCACCCGACGAGTGACTACCTGAGCCCCTACGAACGCAAGGGAATCCCCGCTCCGTGCCACTGCACCCCCTACGCGCAGCGCGCTCGCTGCGCCTTCGCTGGGTTGCCGCCATCGCCGTCGCCGGACTGGTGCTGGCCGCGGGTCCCGCGGTGGCGCAGGACGACCGGGCCGCCAAGAGCAAGGTCGACCAGCAGATCGGGCAGCTCAAGGGCCAGCTCGCCGACTCCTCGGCGGCCGCCGACCAGGCCGCGGCCACGCTGGCGCAGACGCGCACCAAGCTCGCGCAGGCCCAGCAGGCCGCCGCCGCCGCGCAGGGCGCGCTCGACGCCGCCCGGGCCAAGGAGCAGGCGCTGGCCGACCAGGTCGCGCAGGCCCAGGACGACGTCGCCCGCAGTACCGCGCGGATCGCCGCCACGCAGGCCCACCTGGACCAGGTGCGCAGCGAGCTCGGCTCGGTGGCCCGCCAGCAGTACATGAGCGGCGGGGCGGACCAGCTCGCCCTCGTCGACCTGATGCTCTCGGCCAAGGACATGACCAGCTTCACCGAGGCCAAGGCGATCACCGGCGCGGTGGCCAACAAGGAGAACGGAGTCGTCGCCGACCTGCTGAGCACGGCCAAGCAGCTCGCCGACGAGAAGGCCAAGCTCCAGGCCCGCCAGGCGCGGCTGAGCGCCCTGCACGGCCAGGCCGCGCAGGCGGTGCAGACCTCCGCCGGGCTCGCCGCCCAGGCCGACGCGGCCCAGGCCCAGGTCGCCGCGCTGGAGCGGACGCAGGCCGCCGCGCTGGCCACCATCGAGAAGGAGAAGGCCCGGGAGCAGGACGCGCTGGCCTCGGCCCAGCGCGAGTCCGCCGCGCTGGCCAAGCGGATCGCCGACGCCCAGCGCCGGCTCGCCGCCCAGCTGGCCGCAGAGCAGGCAGCCAAGCGGCGCCGGGCCGCAGCGCCCGCGCCCGCTGCGCCGCCCGCCGCCTCGCGCGGAGGCGGCGCCGGGCTGGTGTGGCCCGCGAGCGGACCACTGTTCGGAGTAGTCGGGCCCCGTACCAACCCCGCCACCGGGTCGCTGTCCTGCCACGCCGGCATCGACATCGCCGCCGGCTACGGCACACCGATCCTCGCGGCGGCCGACGGCATCGTCGTCGACACCTCCTACTCGGCCTGGGACGGCAACGTCACCGTCATCGCGCACGCCGGCGGCCTGACCACCTGGTACGCCCACCAGTCCTCCCGGGCCGTCTCCAGCGGCCAGTCGGTCAGCGCGGGCCAGGTCATCGGCTACGTCGGCGCGACCGGTTTCGCCACCGGCCCACACCTGCACTTCAACACGGTGGTCAACGGCGTGATCATGGACCCGATGGGCTGGTTCGGCGGTGCGATGCGCGAGGTCGCCCCGCTGTGCGGCCCGGGATACCCGCAGCCGGTCCCGTAACCGCTCGCCGGGCCCCGGCCGTCCGCTGGCGGGAGCTCCCTGCGCTTTAGCAGCCTCAGATCTGGGCCGAGAAGCACATGATTCTTCCGCTGCCGCCCACGCAGCGCTTCCCAGTGTCGCTGTGCGGCGTGGATGCCTCGAGTCGGGCGTCGACCCAGTGAGCCGAGCGGCCGGGCGCAGGAAGGGGCTCTAGCCAGGTCGCCGCGCACCCACAGTGCTCGCCGTCAGGAGAGCATGGTCTCGATAAGTCCCGGGCCGCCGAGCCGCACGAGAGTGGCCCACATGTTGACGTCCCAGCGCCTGCGGTGCCAGCCGACCAGACCGGCAGGGGGACGTCGGCGAGGCCGGCGAGAACGGCGCCGAGGGTGCGCAGATCGTTCGGCAGGGGTTTGACGTCTAGGTCTCGCTCGGAGAGGTGACCCCAGGTGCGGTGGAGCAGGTACGGGTCCGAGCGCTCCCAGTAGTGGATGAGGGCGGCACCGACGCTGGAAGCGCGGTACAGCCGCACGCCCCGCCACCAAACAACACCATTCAGCCGTTTGCGGAACTCCTCGAAGACGGGCGCTTCTGCGGGTCCCTCCACCCAGGTGATGCTGAGCATGCTTCCCCGCGTGCTCACGGTGAGGTCCGGCAGGGACACGACCTGCCGAAGCCGGGCGGCCGTTCGGGCCGGTGTGCGGGGCCAGTGGTTGTGCTCTTGGTGGATGTACATGGTCGGCAAGGTCCCGCCGCCCACCATTCGCGCAACCAACGGTCGACGTGGCCCGGCGCCCCCAGACTGTCGCCTTCCGACCTGCGCAGGCCTCCCGCCGGGTTCAGCTTGCCTAACACGACCGGGATCGACGTCAGACCTCCAGGGGAGCTGCGCAGCCTCGTTCCGCGTCGGTGCTCCGACCGCTGACCCAGCCTCGCCCGATGCACGTGCAACTCAGTCACGCATCCTCGCGCGCAGCCCAGTTCAGTGCTCACGTGAGGGGCTCAAGCCCTGTGACCTGCGGTTCCGTCATGTAGGGGTCAGCACGCAAACCGGGGAACCAGGTGCCCGGTCTCGCGGTGGGCGCGCCGTGGGCGGTACCTGATTGGCAGCGATTGCGTCGGCAGGCGGGGCGCGCACTGTCTCGGGTCACCACGACCGAGGGAGACCGCCGTGAACACCAGCTACGTCCGCAAGACCATCGACCGCATCTTCATCCTGCGGGTGAGCGGGAAGGGCGACCAGAAGGGCAGCGCGAACCAGCTGCACGTCTTGGAGCAGTACCGCCGGTTCGAGGACGTCGGAACGTTCCTGGAGCGGTTCAACGTCGTGATGATGCAGGCGTCCAGCCGCGAAGGCGCCCGGCTGCGCAGGGAGTGGCAGCGTCGGCATGGGCTGACCGTGCTGTACCGGGAAGGCAGCCAGTACTTCCTCGGCGTCAGCGTGGTGATCGGGAAGTCCCGATTCATCGTCTACGCCGAGTCGGCGGCGAAGATGGACGAGGCCTCCGGAAACGCCTTCACCCGACACGTGATCGCCGCGATCGCCGACCCGGCGTTCAACGGCCTCGGTGACCCGGAGTTCATGGCCAAGCGGGACGCCGGGGCCTTCGACAAGACCGAGCACCCGAGCCTGGTCTACGCATTCGACCCCACCCGGTTCCTACGCTCGAGCAAGGCCGCCGCGCTGATGTACGACGCCGCCGCGCGCGACCTGACCGCGTTCGAGGCCAAGGACCTGCACATCGACCCCGCCCAGGGCGGCCACATGCGCATGCTGTGGACGTTCATCGCCTACGGCTCCGAGGTCGAGGTCGTCGTCGGCAAGATGCGCCGCTTCGTCGGGCGGCTGAACAAGGCCCGGGCAGGCTACTTCCCCTACCCGGCCGGCATGGCCCCGCTGGGCAGCCGCCGGGTACCGGTGGACGGCCTGCCGGACACCTACGAGCTGGCCGTGGACGGCGAGCACATCGCCAGCGTCGCCCGGTTGCAGGAACTCGGCCTGGACCGCTCCAAGACCTACACGCAGATCTTGGAGGTGCTCGGCGAGGACTACGGGGTCACCTCCGGCGACGTGAAGACCTTCGGGGTGCCGGTCAACGAGCTGGACCCGGCCGCCGCGAAGCGGTTCTTCGTCCGACGCAAGCTGGAGGCCTACCGCGACGGCGAGCTGGAGCTGCTGTTCACCGGGGTCATGGACAACCAGCTGCGCCCCGGGTCCGGGCACATCCTCACCCGCCGCTGGGAGGGCCTGAACGCCGGCGGCGAACCGGACCGGCTCGGCGCGGTCAGCTACCGGATCGCCCTGCCCAAGCCCACCGTCGCCGGCCCCGAGGGCCAACCGCGGCAGGGCTGGATCCCCGGGGTCAGCGATGAGGAGGAGCGGGCCCGGTGGGACCGGCTCATCGCGCTGCGCGGAGTCGACGACAACGGCCGGCGCCCGGTGGAAGAGCTCGACCAGGAGATGCTCGAAGACCTCTCCCCTGAGGACATCGCCCAGATCCAGAAGGACGCCGCCGCCTCCCGCCGCGCCCGCCGGGGCGGCAGGACACCGGACCGGGCCGTCACCGTCGTCTACGCCCCCTACGGGCAGGAGGGCGCCCGGACGTTCCTGCGTGCCCGCGGCACCAAGGCCCAGCGCGCCACCGGACGCGGCCTGCAGTGGGAGCTGCGCGAAGAGACCGGGACCACCGGCCCCGCCGGCGGCATCAGCCGCAAGCGTGGGGCGACCACCCTGCACACCGCCTTCACCGAACGCGACCTCACCGCCGCCCTCGCCGACATGATCACCGCCGCGGTGCAGGTCCTCACCGACGACGGCCACGACCTGGGCCCGCACCGGATCGTGCTGTCCCCCGCTCTGGCCCACACCGTCGAGCAGGCCAGCCCCGCGCAGGCCCGGCAGGCGGCCGAGAAGGAGCTCACCGCACGGATCGGCAAGGCGCTGCGGTACGCCACCGGGAGCGACGAGACCGTCTCGGCGCTCCGCGGGGAGGGGCTAGCCGAGGACCACCCCCGGCTGGTTGCGGCCAAGACCAGCGCCGGGGCGGCCTGGGCGGACTGGCAGCAGGCGGTCGACGAGCACGCCCAGCTGCAGCAGACCCCGACGCCGGATGCGCCGGCCGTCGAGCTGCCCGCGCTGGATGTCACCGACCCCCGCGACCTCGTCGTCGGCCTCCGCGGGGTCTACGCCGCCGGGAAGGTCCCGCCCGGCTTCGCCGGGGCCTTGCGCTACACGCTCCCCCAGCCGCCCACGTTCTGCGCCACCGGCGACAGCCTGCAGTGGGATCTCGTCGGGGACGTCGTGCTCACCACCACCGGCGGCGAGACCGTCACCGTCGAAGGCGTGCGGGTCAGCGTGACCAGCATCCACGGCCGGGACGGGGCCCGCGGGGCCCTGGCCCGCGCCGGGGAGCTGGCCGCTAGGCGGATGAGCCAGGGGCAGCCGGTCCGCGACATCGCGCGGGCCGCCGACATGGACCACGCCTACGTGATCCGTCAGGTCGCCGCGCACCTGCGCGGCACCGGCCTGTTCGGCGACGACGCCCGACTCGCCCAGGCCGTGGTCTGCCCGATCGCCGAGACCACCCGGGTCCTGTGGGCCCACGCCACCGGCGAACCGGTAGACCGGCGAGACGGCTTCAACGACCACGTCCTGACCTTCTTCGCCCCCGCACCGACCCCCGGGGGCAGCACCCGCACCGGGCGCGGCGCGGTGTGGGCCTACGACCTGGACGTCGACCACCGCCGCGACCAGCTCACCATCCTCAGCCACGCCGTCGACCCCGCCGTCGGGATCCGTGCCGACGCCCTCGCCGCCGTCCTTGGCCCCGACGACCCCAAGGGCCGCCGGGTGCTGGACGCCTCCACGCACACCAACAAGGTCAACGGGCTCTACCCGCCCGCACTGCGCCGTCTGCCCGCCCCGGGCTTCCCCGACGGCTGGCACGGCAAGGCCACCGCCTCCCTGGCCGCCGAGCACAAGCGCGTCGGGTGGACCCTGTGCCCCTACGACGACTGCCCCGAGACCTACGCGACCGTGCTCGTCCCCGCAGCCGAGGTGCTGGCCCTGGGCGCCATGACCCTGTGCCGGCGGTGCCGGCGAGCCGCCACCCCGCCCGGGCACCCCATGCACCGCACCGCCCGCACCGTGCGCTTCCCCCACGCCTACATCGCCTGGTTCGACGCCCAGCCGCACCGCAGCGGCCACGTCGTTGCCTGCGCCAAGCCGGCCTGCAGCCGCGACATCGGCCTCGGCGCCGGCAACACCTGGCAGTGGGACGACCAGCACGGCCCCGCCTGGCACGACGACGACTGCCGCGCCGGGCAGACCACCGGCCAGCACAGCCGCTGCCGCTACACCGACTGCACCCTGGACGAAGGCGCCGGCCCGGGCAGCATCCGCCAGGAAGGCCGCGGCCGACGCACCTGGCACAGCCGTGCCTGCGAGCACGCCGAGAAGCGTCGGCAGACCGCCGCCAAGGTCGAGTACGCCACCTGCCGGCTGGCAGGTTGCACCCTCGACGAGGGCGGCGGTCCAGGCAGCATCGCCAAGAACGGCAAGTACCGCACCGTCCACAACGGCACCTGCCGGCAAGCCGTCAAGACCGGCCGAGACGCCCCCCTCATCCGCACCTGGGCCCGCGCCCAGGGCCGCAACCTGCCCGACACCGGCCGCATCCCCGCCGCCATCGTGGCCGCCTACCGAGCCGCCCAGGCCGCCAGCGACCGCTAGCCGCTTGCCCATGCCGTCCCCGCGCCCAGCAGTGACGGCATGGACCAGCCCCCCACCTTCCAGGCCGCCGTCGACGCCCTCCTCGCCCTCAGCCCGGACGACCAACGGGCCCATCTCCAGGCCGCGTTCCCCAGCGACCGGGACGGCACCCCACGCCTGGAGCTGCGGTGGCGACGCCGCCACCACGAGGAAGCCGACGCTCAGCAGTCCGCCAGTGGCTCCGTGACAACCGGACCACTGGCGGCTCGACCCTCAAGGTGACCCCAGGCCGACGGCGATGGGTGGCGGAAGATGCGCCCGAACCTCGCGTTGGCCGTCGGCTGCAACGCCGTAGCGCTGCCGCTTGCCGCCGGTACCCCCGCAGCTTCGCTCGGCCTGGTCCTGTGCCCGGAGGTCCCCGCGGTCAGCATGAGTGGCTCCTCCTTGCTCGTAGCCGTCAACGCCCTGATGCTCAAGCGTCTGCCGCTGCCCGCACCCCTCCCAGCACCCGTTCCCGCCACCAGGCGCCGCCCGGCAAGCGCCCACTCGCTCCCCACCCGCTGCCCGAGGCAGCGCTGCCGGACCATGCAGGAGCTCCTCAGCCATCGTCTGACCGGTCGCGGACCCTTCGGCGCCGCCGCACCAGTCCCCCGGGCGCGGCGGGGCGATGTGCGCGAGAGTGCTACCCCACCCTCGAGCAGGAGGAGCCCGTGCAGGAGGACGCCCCGGTCCCGCCGTCGCCGTGGCAGGTGCTGCTGGGCGGCGCCCTGCTCGTCGCCCTGCTCGCAGCCGCGGTGCTCGCGGTGCACCGGCCGCAGGGCCCGCTCGACCAGCGTGACCCGGCGCGCCAGCGTGACGGCCTCGCCGATGTCCGCGGCAAGGTGCCCCCGCTGGTCGCGGGAGTGAGATTCGGTGACGGCGTCGTCGAGCTTCTGTTCCTGCGTCGTCCCGCCGACGCCGCCGATCTCGCGGGCTTCCGGCGTCAGCAGCCTGACGGGGCCCGGGTCCTCGTCGTGCTGCCGACTGCCGACGCGCCGACGGGCTACCTGGCCGACCCTTCCGGGAGCCTGGCCCGCGCGGTTGGCCTGCCGATCCCGGTCGACGGCGGCCCCGGCGTCGGCTACGCGGTCGTCGACCCGCAGCGCCGCGTCCGCTACTCGACCCTCGACCCGGACTGGGCGGCGAACGCCTTCGAGCCGGCGGTCATCGCCGGGGCCGTGGCATGACCGGCCGCCGCGCAGCGTCGTCCCCCGTCGCAAGAGGGTCGCGCGCAGACGTGGCACGGGCCTCGACCCGGCCGCTGCGCGCCCGCGGCGTGCTCGCCCAGATCCTGCTCGTGGTGCTCGTCGAGCTCGTGGTGCTCGCCACCTACCGTTCGCACGACAGCCGGTTCCACTGGGCCGTCCACTTCCTCGTCGCGGTGACGGTGGCCGCGGCCTGGGCCGCCCTGCACCTGCTGGTGATGGGCCGCCCGTCCCGGTTTTTCGTGCTCGCAGTGCTGCCGCTGCACGCCGTCGCGATGTTCCCCGACGTGCTGTTCACCCTCGGGGTCCCCCACGCGCGGTGGATGGACGTGTTCCTGCTGCACATCACCTCCCACCACCTCCCCGGAGGCGACCTGGGCTGGCTGCTGGTAGCGGGGGCGGCGGTCCTCGGAGCCACGGCCCTGCTCGCGGCGTGGTCGGGCGCGCGCAGGGACGAGGTCCACCGCGGCCTCCTCCCGGCTTCGGGGTTCGGAGGCGCCGCGGTCGTGCGCCCACAGCTCGACCCGTCCACTCCGCTCGCGCGGGTCGTCGCGGGCCCGGGGCCGACCCGGGTCGTGCTGGTCCACGGCCTGGGCGGGGCCGCGAGCACGTGGGCGACGGTGCAGCGCGACCTCGCGGAGGCTGGGGTGGCTAGCCTCGCCGTCGACCTTCCCGGGCACGGCCGCTCGATGCGCATCGCAACCTCCTACGGGTTGTCGGAGCAGGCTGCCGCGCTGGTGGGCGTGCTGCGGCTGGTGGGCGGTCCTGTCGTGCTGGTGGGGCACAGCTACGGCACGGCGGTCAGTGCTGCGGCCACCTGCATGGCCCCCGAACTCGTGGCCCACCTGGTGCTGGTGGCCCCGCCGGCCTTCGACGACTCTGCGACGGCCGCGGCCGCGCTGAGCACCGGCGGCTGGTTGGCCCGCACGACGGTCGAGGAGCGCACCTCCGCGGCGGTGGTCTGCGGGACGATGTGCGCACTGCGCGTGGTCATGGGCCACGCCGCGCACCGGATCGAGCCGGACGTCCCCGCCGAGGTTGCCCGTGACGGCACGCACCACAGCTTCCCCGCCTACCAGGACGGGGTCGACTCGCTGCTGAACGCCAACCCGCTCCCGCAGGCCCTGGCCGCCCCCGCGGTCCCCACCAGCGTGCTGCTCGGCGCGCACGACACCACCGCCCCGGTCGAGGCCGTGCTCGCCCTGCCGCGCGTCGGCTCGGTGCAGGTCGAGGTCCTCGAGGGCGGGCACCGCCTCCCGCTGACACACCCGCACGAGGTGGCTGCCGCGGTGCTCGCCGTCACCGAGCCCGTGCCGCCGCTGCCTCCCGTGCCTCCGCGCCGGAAGGCAGGGACCTGAGCAGCACGAGCACGGCGACGGCCAGGACTGCCGCGACCCACGCCAGGCCGGCGATCAGCGGCCCTGCGGTGTGTCGAAGCCGCAGGAGAGAGCCCCGTCGACCTACGCGACCTACCGGTTCCCGGACCTGCCCACCCCGGCAGGGCCGGCCACCTACAGCTTCGGCAACCTCAACTTCTACGGCGGCTGCATCGAGGGGCTGGCCACGACGCCCGGGCGGGACGGGGAAGACGAGGCCCTGCTCGCTCGCGTGCTGACAGGGGCGAAGCCGACCGGTCTGCTCGTCGGGCCCCAGGCGGACGCCGAACGGTGGGCAGCAGCGGCACGGGCAGCCGGCCTGTCAGCTCTGGTCTCCCGCGACTGGACCACCAAGGTGTGGATCTCGGCTTCGTCTACTACGGCGCACGAGAGGCCTGGACCATCTTCACCGAGCACTGACCGGAGGAAGAAGCAGATGCGGTGGCAGACCCTCCTAGGAGTCGTCGCCGGTCTGCTGCTGCTCTACACCGCCCTGGTCGGCCTGCTCTGGCGGTCCTACCGGCACGACCCCGACACCGACGCGCTGGCCACCGCGCTGCGCCTGCTACCCGATCTGGTCCGGCTGATCCGGCGCCTGGCCGCCGACCCCACCCTGCCCCGCGGAGTGCGGATCCGGCTGCTACTGCTCGTTGGCTACCTGCTCTCCCCGATCGACCTCATCCCCGACGTCATCCCTGTCCTCGGCTACGCCGACGACGCCATCATCGTCGCGATCGCCCTTCGCTCAGTCGTTCGCCGCGCGGGACCGGAGGCCCTGGAACGGCAGTGGCCCGGCACCCCCGAAGGGCTACACCTCGTCCGGCGCCTCGCCGGCCTGTGAGGGAGTCGGCGGTGCCGAGCCCGCCGGACGCGAAGCCCGGTAGTTGAAGCAGCGAGCCGGCGAGAATCAAGCGCAGCGGCGGTGCCGCATCGTGGCTGCTGGTGGGCGCGGCTGACCAGGGGCTCATGTCCGATCCCGGTAGGGGCCCGGGTGCTACCCCTCCCTCACGCCCCTGCCGCTCGTACCGGCGGCTGCCGGTAGGCAGCTCCGCGCCGCTCGATCGCAGTCCGGCTGGCAGCTGCCAGGCAGGGCCGGTGACCCAGCAGCCATGGCGGGACGAGAACATCGAGGTGAGTCTGCTCGTCTTCGGTGCCGTCCTGGTCTACCCACCAGCCTTGTTCTGCGTCCGACCTCTGACGTCGGAGGTCGGGCGCCGCACGAGCACTAGAGGTCGGCAGCGCTCGACCGGGGTCCATTGCGCATCCTGCCCTGCCCCGGACCATGCACCTTGTCGAAGCGACCGACCCCGAAACGCCCGCCGCCTCCCGGTTCGGCGGGCACCCACGGCCGGCGCCTCGACACAGGAACGACGTCGGTGGCCACGAACGGCCGCGCGCTTATGGGCACAACCGGGACCATCCCCCGACGCGCGCAGCCAAGCCACCGGCGTCGTTCCACCACATGCAGCAGGAATCCCAGGCCCTCCCGATGACACCTCGCTGATCAGTGGGGTCAGGGTGGACGGGGTCCGGTTGCCGCCGACCGCCACCCAGAAGCGAGATGGCCGGCGATGTCCGCGCCGGCCGGCCACGCCACAGTGCCTCTGGATCGACAGCACCTGCTGAAACATCGCCACGCCACGAACCGGTCCCAGGATCTGACCCCTCAGCCGGCCGGGCGCGTCAACCACGCCGGCCTCCCCGGCGCCGAAAGCGGGTCGCAGCCGGTGCGCGCTCATCGCTTCGACGGCGACCAGGTCGGGGCGTCGCTCCGCCGCGCCTGCGTCCCCGCGCGGGTCTCAGCAGCCCGCGGTCGCGCCGGGGTTGGTGAATGCGAGGTGCCGCAGGCCCGGTGAGCCCGCCCGGAGGAGGGGTGGTTGCGGCGGCAGAGCGCGGCCGCACCGTGGCACCCACCCTGCTCGCCAAGGACCCTGGGAGAACCCGTGAACAGCAACCTGACCACCGCCGTCGTGTGGCCGTCCAACGCCGCGACCCCACCCCCGGGGTGGACCCGCCTGACCGACAGCGACGGCACCCAGCCCAGCGGCTGGTTCACCAGCACCGCCTGGCCCTACCGGATCGTGGTGAAGGGCTACCCCACCTGGGACGAGGCCCCGTGGCCGATCCCGGCCGAGGCCCGGTACCACGACGAGGAGGACGCCGAGCTCTGGCAGGTGCCGTTCGACCTGACCTACACGACCTACCGGTTCCCGGACCTGCCCACCGCGGCAGGGCCGGCCACCCACACCTTCGGCAACCTCGACTTCTGCGGCGGCTGGATGCACGAGCTGGCGATGACCCCGGGCGGGACGCGGCAGAACGAGGCCCTGCTCGCTCGCGTGCTGACCGGGGCGAAACCGACCGGTCTGCTCTTCGGCTCCGACGCGGACGCCGAACGGTGGGCAGCAGCGGCACGGGCAGCCGGCCTGTCAGCTCTGGTCTCCCGCGACTGGAACACGAAGGTGTGGATCTCCCCGCGGCGGCTGGGTGACCGGGTGAACCAGCGTGCCCTGCGGGCGACGTGGCACGCCGTCGCGTCCGGCGACCCGGACCGGTCCCGCGCCGCGTGGCTGCTGGACGAGGTCGACCGGGGCCTAGAGCTGGCCTTCGACCTGGACCTGGCCCAGCCGCCGGTCCAGCGCGGCCGCGTGATGCTGCCACCGTGGTGGGACGAGGCCAGCGCAGCGGGCTTCGTTGTGCTCGGCGCTGTGCTGGGCTACCCGCCGTCCACGACCTACGCCCGCCTCATCGGCTGCTGAGCTAGCGGCGGCGCCCGCGCCGGGTGCACCGGCGGGGGCTGCTTGACGTCCCGGCGGTGCTTCGCACCGTCCCGGCGGTGCGAACCCCAAGAACCTGCGCCGACGCCGCCGCCGGCGCTTCCGCCGTCGAGGTGGCGCGCCGGGTGTCGGCGCGCCCGGGCCGGCTGCGGGTCGCGACGCGCGCGGACGGCCGGGTGCTGAACTCCTACCGGGACCGGTCCTGGGACGAAGGCGCCCTGCCGACACTCCCCTACGCCGTCTACCTGGCCAGGGACGGCGCCTACTACCGGTTGGCCTTCGACCTGGACGCTTCCAAGGGCGACGTCGACGCGGACGCGCTCGTCCTGCGGGGATGGCTGGGCGAGGCCGGCGTCCGGTTCATCGAGGCGGTCTCCGGGCCCGGCGGGGGCCGGCACCTGATCGCGGTGTTCGAGGACCCGCTGCCCGCGGCGCAGGTCGCCGCGCTGGCCCGGCACCTGCACACGGCGCACCTGCCGACCCTGGATCCGAGCTGCCTGTGCAACCCGGCCACCGGCAGCATCCGCCCACCCGGCGCACCGCACCGGCACGGCGGCGTGTCCAGGCTGCTCACCCCGGCGCCCGAAGCGGCGGCCACGCTCGAGCAGGACAACCATCGGGCCGCCTTCGACCGACTGTGCGCCATCACTGCTGTCCCGCCGCAGCCCGACAACGTCGTCGCCCTGCCCGAGGTCCGTGTCCGTCGCGTACTGTCGCTGCGGCTGCGGCGCCTGGAGCGCGACGGGGACGTGGAGGGCCGCTACCGGGACCGCTCCGCGGTCGCCGCGGCGATCGCACTGGGCTACCTCAACGCCGGTTGGAGCTTCGAGGAGTTCGCCACGGCCGCGCTCGACCCGGCCAACCGGGGCCTGGACCATCTGCGCCGCACCCACCAAGGCCGCGGCCGGTACCAGGCCCGGACCCAGCTTCAGGTGCTGGCCGCCGCCGAACGGCTCTGGCGCGGACGGCAGCGGTACGCCGAGCAGCACCCCGCGGCTCCGCCCAAGCCAGCCGCAGCAGTACAGCAGCAGGCCGAGCTGGTCGCCTCCGTACGCGCGGCGGCCGACGCGGTGCCCCGGCGTTGGGGCGGGCAGGCCGGGCGCAGCGACCGCGCGGTCCTCGACGCTTTCCTCGAGGACGCCGGCCGCTGGAGCGAGCAGGGTGTGCCGGCCAGCGCCCGCCGGCTTGCCGAACGCGCCGGTCTGGGGCGTTCCAGTGCCGCCCGGGCCCTGCACCGGCTCGCCCGCGACGGCTGGCTCGAACCCGTCTCCCCGGCCAGCGGGCCGCAGGCCGCCACCTACCACCCGGCCGTCCCAGACCAGCTGGGCACCGGCGACGGGACAGACCATGCGTCTGCTCGCCGGCTGCTGGCCGGAGGGCCTAGCTGGGACACTAACCCGGCGCCCCCCACCCGGGTCGACCTGTCCACGGTGGTGGCCATCCAGTCCCACGACGCCTTCACCAGCGACGGCCTGGGCCGCTACGCCGCCGCCGTCTACACCGCCCTGGTCCCCGGTGCAGCCACCCCCGCCCTGGTCGCGGCCCGCGCGGGGCTGAGCCTGCGCACCGTCCGCCGGCACCTGCACCGCCTCGCAGCCGCCGGACTGGTCCGCGCCAGCGGCCGACAGTGGCGCACGCGCGGGCTCGACCGCCTCGACGATGCCGCGGCGGTGCTGGGTGCGGCCGGAGTCGTGGCGCGCCGCGCCGACACCCACGATGCCGAACGCGACGCCTACCGGTGGTGGCTGGCCGACTTCGCGGCCTGCCGGGGCTGGACCACCGAACGCGGCCTGCGACAGCCAGGGCGATGGACCCTGACCGGCACCGACCCGCGGCCGGCACCGTCCGTCCCATTCCCCCGCCACCCCGACGGCCGCCGCCACATCAGCAAGGGCCTACGCCAGGTGCAGACAGGACTCGGCCCCAGCCTCGAGAACCTCGAACTGTGCACGTCGACATCGATCTCGCCGGCAACTGCACCGGCAGCCCGGCCACCAGCCCCTCGCCGCGCCCCATCCCGAGACGGCCGCGGTCGTGCCACCGGCCAGCTCGCGCTAACGCTCGCGGCCGCCTGAGCCCCGGCTGCTACCGGCCCGCGGTGTGCCCCTGCGCCCGGTCTCACGGCCGCGACGCATCCGGGTCGCCGCGACGGCCAGCGACAGCGCCCTGCCCCGGGTCCACGTGGCCGGCCGCCGCGGGCGGTTGCGCAAGCCGACTTGCCCGGCACCGTCCCGCCCGTGCCAAGCCCCCTTGACGAGCAACCCACCTTGACGGCCCTGGCCGGCCGGGTCTCAGCCGCGGCGGACGCCTTGACCGAGCTCGCCGCGCTGCGGGCGCTGGAGCGCGAGGTGCAGGCGCGAACCAGCGCCTGTGTGCGGCACGCCCGGGCCGACGGCGCTTCCTGGGCCGCCGTGGCCGAGCAGCTCGGGTGCACCCGCCAGGCCGCCGCGCAGCGCTTCACCCCGCCACGCCCACCTGCCCCTACCAACCCAGCCCCCACCGGCCCCACCCCGAGCGCCGGTCACCCGGACCGCCCAGCCGCCGCCTGCGCCGGCACACCGGACGCCGCTACTCCATCTGCTCCACCAGCGGCCCCCGGCCGCACCTCACCCGCCCCCGACGGCAAGGCGCCAGCACCGAACCGGGCCGGTGCGGGCGGGCTGAGGCGACGGCGTCGCCCACAGGGCGGGCAGGGTGGGTCAGTCGCCGCGACCGCCGACCCCAACGTGGCGCCGGGCGGCGGCCAGCAGGAGTGGTTGCTGACCACCCCGGGAGGCCGGCCGCTGCTGCGTGCCTTCCGGGTCGGCCGGGCCCTGGCCCCGGTTCTTGGACACGGGGTGTGATTAGGCGGCGGTCTGCAGTCTAGCTGTGTAGCGGGCTTCGTAGGTCACGGGCGTCAGGTAGCGGCACCAGGAGTGGCGCCGCTTGGTGTTGTAGCGGGTGAGCCA
>JBQCHF010000210.1:0-54619 GCA_051954955.1 Motilibacteraceae bacterium | reverse complement strand
ATGAACGACCCGGTGCTGCGGTTCTTGCTGTAGGCGTCGCACAGCAGCGGTACGGCGGAACGCAGCTGCACCCGGCCGACCTCGTTGAGCCCGAGCTCCTTGGTGTCCTGGTCGCGGTGCAGCGTGTTCACGTCGAGGCGGTACTGGATGTCCTTGACCAGGGCCCGGCCCATACGGGTCGTGTGCTTGATCGCGAGCTTCTGGCGCGGGCGCAGGGGCTCGTTGGTCATCCAGCAGACCATCGCGTCGATGTCCTGGCTGGGCTTCGGCGCGTTCTTGACCCGGGCGATCATGTCGCCGCGGCTGACGTCGACGTCGTCGGCGAGCCGGACGGTGACCGACTGCCCGGCGACGGCCTGGGACAGCGGGCCGTCGTAGGTGTCGATGCCGGTCACGGTGGTGCGCTGCCCGCGCGGCAGCACCACCACCTCGTCGCCCACGGACAGCACGCCGGCGGCGAGCTGCCCGGCGTAGCCGCGGTAGTCCGGGGTGTGCGTGCGCACGACGTACTGCACCGGGAACCGGGCCGGCTGGGTGGCCGGGTCCGCACTCACCGGGACGGCCTCGAGGTGCTCGAGCAGGGTCGGGCCCTCGTACCAGGGAGTCCGCTCCGACCGGTCCACCACGTTGTCGCCCTCGAGGGCGCTGAGCGGGATCGCGGTGACGTCGGTGACGCCGAGGACGGCCACGTGCTCGGCCAGCTCGGCGGCGATGGTCCGGAAGACCACCTCGTCGAAGTCCACCAGGTCCATCTTGTTGACCGCGACGACCAGGTGCCGGACGCCGAGCAGCGCGGAGACCGCGGCGTGCAGGCGGGTCTGCTCGAGCACGCCCTTGCGTGCATCGACCAGGATCACCGCGAGTTCGGCGGTGGACGCGCCGGTCACCATGTTCCGCGTGTACTGCACGTGCCCCGGGGTGTCGGCCAGCACGAACTTGCGGTCGGCGGTGGCGAAGTAGCGGTAGGCGACGTCGATGGTGATGCCCTGCTCGCGCTCGGCCCGCAGGCCGTCGGTGAGCAGTGAGAGGTCCACCCGCTCCAGGCCGCGGTCCGTGCTCACCCGCTCGATGTGCGCGAGCTGGTCGGCCAGCACCGACTTGGTGTCGTAGAGCAGTCGGCCGACGAGGGTGGACTTGCCGTCGTCGACCGAGCCGGCGGTGGCTAGGCGAAGAAGGTCGGTGGTCACTAGAAATAGCCTTCCTTCTTGCGGTCCTCCATGGCGGCCTCGGAGAGCCTGTCGTCCGCGCGGGTCGCCCCGCGCTCGGTGAGCCGGCTGGCGGCCACCTCCTCGACCACCGCCGAGTACGACGAGGCGTCGGACTCGACCGCTCCGGTGCAGCTCATGTCGCCCACCGTGCGGTAGCGCACGGTGCGGGTCTCGACCTGCTCGCCCTCGCGCGGCTGGGTGACCGGGGTGACCGCCAGCCACATGCCGTCGCGGCGGAACACCTCGCGCTGGTGGGCGAAGTAGATGGCCGGCAGCTCGACCTGCTCGCGCTCGAGGTACTGCCAGACGTCCAGCTCGGTCCAGTTGGACAGCGGGAAGACCCGGACGTGCTCGCCGGGCCGGTGCCGGCCGTTGTAGAGGTTCCACAGCTCCGGACGCTGCCGGCGCGGGTCCCAGGCGCCGAACTCGTCGCGCAGGCTGAACACCCGCTCCTTGGCGCGGGCCTTCTCCTCGTCGCGCCGGCCGCCGCCGAACACGGCGTCGAAGCGGTGCTCGAGGATGGCGTCGAGCAGGGTGACCGTCTGCAGCGGGTTGCGGGTGCCGTCGGGGCGCTCGCGGACGCGCCCGGCGTCGATGGAGTCCTGCACGCTGGCCACCACCAGCCGCAGACCGCGCTCGGCCACGAAGCGGTCCCGGTAGGCGAGCACCTCGGGGAAGTTGTGGCCGGTGTCCACGTGCATCACCGGGAACGGCACCGGCGCGGGCCAGAACGCCTTGCGGGCGAGGTGCGCCATCACCACCGAGTCCTTGCCGCCGGAGAAGAGCAGCACCGGCCGCTCGAACTCGGCGGCCACCTCGCGCATCACGTGGATGGCCTCGGACTCGAGCACGTCGAGCTGGGACAGGCGCGCGGCGCGCGTGTCAGTGGCGGCGGTCAGGGTGGCGGTCGCGGCGGCAGTCATCGTGGCTCCCATCAGGTGTGCAGGCCGCACTCGGTCTTGTCGGTGCCGACCCAGCGGCCAGCCCGCGGGTCCTCGCCCGGGGCCACCGGGCGGGTGCAGGGCGCGCAGCCGATCGACGGATAGCCCAGCTGGCGCAGCGGGTTCATGAGCACGCCGTGCTCGGCGGCGTAGGCGGCCACGTCGTCGTCGGTCCAGGACGCGATCGGGTTGAGCTTCACCTTGGAGCGCTTGGCGTCCCAGCCGACCACGTCGATGTCCCGCCGGGTGGGCGCGTCGACCCGGCGCATCCCGGTGACCCAGGCGGCGTAGGGGGAGAGGCCCCGCTCGAGCGGCTCGACCTTGCGCAGCGCGCAGCACTGGTTGGGGTCGCGCTCGTGCAGCCGCTCGCCGTACTGCGCGTCCTGCTCGGCGATCGTGAGCAGGGGCAGGACGGTGCGCACCTGCACGTCCAGGGTGGCGGCCACGGCGTCGCGGGTGCCGAGGGTCTCGGCGAAGTGGTAGCCGGTGTCCAGGAACAGCACGTCGATGCCCGGCGCGGCCTGCGCGGCCAGGTGCACGAGCACCTCGTCGCCCATGCTCGAGGCCACCACGACCTCCTCGCCGAAGGCCTCGCGCGCCCACTCCAGGGCGGCGCGGGCCTCGGCGACGACGCCGCCCTCGGTCAGGGCCTGGGCCGCCCGAGCGGCACCGACGGCTATCAGGGCGGTGGGTGCGTCCACCGACGCGGCAGTCACGGGGAGACCTCCGGGGCAGGCGAGCCGGCCGGCTGCAGGCCGAGCAGCTTGAGGCTGAACACGCGGGTGCACGAGCGGCACGACCAGGCGCCGTGCGACGCCTCGTGCGGGCGCAGGTCCTCGTCCCCGCAGTAGGGGCAGTGGAAGGGGGTGGCGCGCTCGCTCACCGCAGCTCCGCCTCGTCGGCGCGGGCGACCCACTGGGCGAAGCGCTCGTCCTCCTCGCGCTGGTCCTGCCAGCGACGCACCAGCCGCTCGACGTAGTCCGGCAGCTCGTCGGCGGTCACCTTGTGCCCGCGCAGCTTGCGACCCAGCCCGGAGTCGAGGCCGAGGCCGCCGCCCAGGTGCACCTGGAAGCCCTCGACCTGGTTGCCCGCGGCGTCGGTGACGAGCTGCCCCTTGAGGCCGATGTCGGCCACCTGCACCCGGGCGCAGGAGTTGGGGCAGCCGTTGACGTTGATGCTGATGGGAGAGTCCAGGTCCCCGATCCGCTTCTCCAGCTCCTCCACCAGCGAGGCGGCGCGGGCCTTGGTCTCGACGATGGCCAGCTTGCAGAACTCGATGCCGGTGCAGGCGAGGGTGCCGGCACGGAAGGAGCTGGGCCGCACCCGCAGGCCGATCTCCTCCAGCCCCTCGACCAGCGACTCGACCCGGTCCTCGGGCACGTCCAGCACGAGCAGCTTCTGCATCGGCGTGGTCCGCAGCCGGCCGGACCCGTGTGCCGCGGCCAGCTCGGCCACCTTGGTCAGCACCGTCCCCGAGGTCCGACCGACCGTAGGAGTGGCGCCGACGTAGAAGCGGCCGTCCTTCTGCCGGTGGACGCCGACGTGGTCCACCGGGGCCACGGCCGGGATCGAGGGCCCGTCAGGAAGCTTCCGGTGCAGGTACTCGGTCTCGAGCACCTCGCGGAAGCGCTCCACGCCCCAGTCCGAGACCAGGAACTTCAGCCGGGCCCGGTTGCGCAGCCGGCGGTAGCCGTAGTCGCGGAAGATGCCGGTGACGCCGGCCCAGACGTCGGCGACGTCGTCCGGGGCCACCCACACGCCCAGCCGCTTGGCCAGGATCGGGTTGGTGGACAGCCCGCCGCCCACCCACAGGTCGAAGCCGGGGCCGAGCTCGGGGTGCACCACGCCGACGAACGCGCAGTCGTTGGCCTCGTGGACGATGTCCTGCATCCCGGAGATGGCTGTCTTGTACTTGCGCGGCAGGTTGGAGAACTCCGGGTTGCCGACGGCGCGGGCGCGCACGGCGGAGATGGCCGCGCGCGGGTCGAGCACCTCATCGGCGCTCACGCCGGCCACCGGGCTGCCGAGCACCACGCGGGGCACGTCGCCGCAGGCCTCGGTGGTGGACAGGCCCACGGCGTCCAGGCGCTCCCAGATGGCGGGCACGTCCTCGATGCGGACCCAGTGCAGCTGGATGTTCTGCCGGTCGGTGATGTCGGCCGTGTCCCGCGCGTAGGTCGTGGAGAGCTCTCCGACGGTGCGCAGCTGCTCCGGCGTGAGCGCCCCGCCGTCGACCCGGACGCGGAGCATGAAGTACTCGTCCTCGAGCTCGTGCGGCTCGAGCATGCCGGTGCGCCCGCCGTCGATCCCGGGCCGGCGCTGGGTGTAGAGGCCCCACCAGCGCATCCGACCGCGCAGGTCGGTGGGGTCGATCGAGGCGAAACCGCCCTTGGCGTAGATGGTCTCGATCCGGCGCCGGACGTTGAGCCCGTCGTCGTCCTTCTTCATCTGCTCGGTGCCGTTGAGCGGCTCGCGATGCCCGAGCGCCCACTGCCCCTGACCCTTGGCGGCGCCGCGCCGGGCCGGCGCGGGCGGGCGGGGAGTGCTGCCGGGAGTCTGCTCGACGACGGTCACGGCAAGGTCCTCCGAGTGGGCGTGCGGTGGGTGGAGATCGGCGGGTGGAGCTGGTTCCCGTGCCCGGCGCTGGCCGCGCGGGTCGACGGGCGGACAGCGCGACGGCGGTGCCGACGACGCCGTCGGCGGGTGCGGGAGAGCGGGGCCGAGATCGACGAGGCGGCGGACGCCGTCGGCTCAGCGGGGGAGCGGGAAGCTCAGGCGCAGCAACAGACCGCGCTCGACACGTGGCAGTTGTCCACGTGGAGCCGCGCGACGAGGAGGGTCGCAGTCGCGGTCATGGGCAAAAGGTACCTGCGCCGCGAGCAGACCCGCATCCGGCGTCCAGATGCCGGACGTGCCGTCCACTCCTTGGGATCGGTGCGGCTCCGGCGTCGACGCGTCGGCGCCGCGCGGACGTGTCGGAGGGCGGCTCGACCCGTCCTGGCTACCGTTGAGGGGTGGCGGGCACCGTGGAGACCGGAGCGAGCCGCGCGGGCCGCGACGCTCGCGTGCGCACGCTGTCGCCGCTGCGCGCCGTCTGGCGTCTGATCACCGGGACCATCCGGGTCTGCTTCCGCTACCGGGTCACCGGGCTGGCGGCCGAGGCGGGCTTCTTCGCGCTGCTGTCCCTGCCGCCGCTGCTGCTGGGGCTGGTCGGCAGCATCGGCTACGCCGCGGACCTGCTGGGCAACCAGGTGGTCGACCAGGTGCGCGGCAGGATCATCCACGTCGCCGGGCTGCTGCTGTCGGCCAAGAGTGTGGCCGACGTCATCGTGCCGACCCTCGACGACGTCCTGCGCAAGGGCCGGATCGACCTGATCTCGGTCGGCTTCGTGCTGTCCCTGTGGTCCGGCTCGCGCGTGCTCAACGTCTTCGTCGACACCATCACGATCATGTACGGGCTCTCCGGCCGCCGGGGCATCATCCGCACCCGCGCGCTCTCGTTCAGCCTCTACCTCATCGGCCTGCTGCTGGGGTCGGTGACGATCCCGCTGGTCCTGGTTGGCCCGGAGCTGGTCGGCGACCTGCTGCCCCCGGAGCTGGACTGGGCGCTGCTGCTCTACTGGCCGGTGGTGGTCCTGCTCTCGGTCGTCTTCCTGACCACGCTCTACCACGTGGCCGTGCCGGTGCGGACGCCGTGGCGGTGGGACCTGCCCGGCGGCTTCCTGGCCCTGGCCATCTGGATCGTCGGCTCGTTCGCCCTGCGACGCTTCCTGTCCTTCTCCGTCGGCGGTTCGTCGACGTCGATCTACGGTCCGCTGGCCGCACCGATCGTGGTGCTCATCTGGCTCTACATGCTCGCCATCGCCGTGCTCATCGGGGCCGCGCTCAACGCCACGGTGGACGACGTGTGGCCCAGCAGCGCCACCTCCCAGGCGCGCGAGGGCAGCCGGGTGGACGCGGAGGACCGGGACCGCGACGACGAGCACGGAGGCGAGCATGGTCACGAGCACGGACGCGAGCACGGACGCGAGCACGGTCACGAGCACGGTCACGAAAACCCGCTGACACCCATGCCCCCGGCCGCGTAGCTTCCTCGGCGCCGGCGGCTGGTCCGCCGGACCAGACGTCCCGAGCAGATCGAGGAGGTGGCCGTGATGGCTGTCCGGACCCTGGCGGCGCCCGTGCGCCGCACGCCGACCCCCACCTCCCTCGCGCCCCTCCCCGCCATCGGCTGACCGACGGCGGAGGCGTCGCTGCCCGCTCGTGGGCAGCGGCCCGGGCGCACCTGTCGAAGGGCTCCCGCGGTGACCCGCACCCCAGCACGTCCGTCCACTGCACCTCCCACCATCCACTCCGACGACGGCCTCCACGTCGGCGATCACGTGCCGCCCGAGGCCACCTTGACCGCGCTCGGCTGGGACGAGGGGCACGCCGCCGCCGTCGCCCGGCTGGGCCCGGCCGCGCGTGCGCTGCACCCGGCGCGGGTGAGCCGCGTCGACCGCGGCGCCGTCGACGTCCTGGGCGCCCCGGTCGCGCGCGCCCAGCTGGCGGCACCCGTGGCGGCCGTCGCCGCCGCCGATCCCACCGCCACCCCCTGCGTGGGTGACTGGGTGCTGGTGCGCCCGGCCCCCGAGCGGGGGCGGGAGGAGGGGATCGGTGTCGTCGAGCACCTGCTGCCGCGGCGCACCGCGTTCGTGCGGGCCACCGCGGGGGAGTCCTCCCACGGGCAGGTGCTCGCGGCCAACGTCGACCTCGCGGTGGTCGTCGAGCCGCTGCTCCCCGAACCCGAGCTCGGGCGGATCGAGCGGTTCCTCGCGCTGGCCTGGGAGAGCGGGGCCACCCCGGTGGTGGTGCTGACCAAGGCGGACCTCGTCACCGACGCCGACGACGTGCGCGCCGACGTGGCGGCGGGCGCCCCCGGCGTGGAGGTGCACGTCGTCAGCACCCGGACCGGCGACGGTGTGCCGGCGCTCCGCGAGCTGGTGGCGCCCGGGTCGACCCTGGTCCTGCTGGGTCGCTCCGGGGCTGGGAAGTCGAGCCTGACCAACGCGCTGGCCGGGGCCGAGGTGATGGCCACCCAGCAGATCCGCGTCGACGGCAAGGGCCGGCACACCACCGTGCACCGGGAGCTGGTGCTGCTGCCCGGCGGCGGCCTGGTCGTGGACACCCCCGGGCTGCGCGGGGTCGGCCTGACCGCGGTGGAGGCGGAGTCGCTGGACCGCGTCTTCGCCGACGTCGAGGAGCTGGCCGCCGGCTGCCGGTTCGCCGACTGCGCCCACGCCGGCGAGCCGGGCTGCGCCGTGCGGGAGGCGGTCGAGGCCGGCGACCTGCCCGAGCGCCGGCTGGTGAGCTGGCGCAAGCTCCAGCGCGAGGCGCGCTGGATGGCGACCCGCCACGACGCCCGCCTCCGGGCCGAGGAGCGGGCGCGGTGGAAGCGGATCTCCGCCGAGTCGCGCGGGCGCATCCGCCCCTGACCGACGGAACGCTCTACCAGTGGGCGCCGGCGCACGGGCTCGTGCGCCGGTGCCCACCTGCGGTCAGGCCGGGGGAGTGGCCGGGGTGGTGCTCACCCCGCCGGTGGCCGGCGTGTCGTCGTCCTCGGTGCCCGGCTCGTGCGGGCCGCCGTCCTGCAGCGCTCCTTCGGTGAGGCCCGCGCCCACCGTGCCGCCGAGCTCGTCACGTCCCTCGAGCTCGGTCCGGGTGTCAGCGTGGGTGTCAGCGCGGCTGTCAGCGCGGCTGTCATCGTCGTCCCGACCGTCCATTGGTTCCTCCTCGCGATCGTGCCGGCCGTCCTCGCGGCGGCCGGCCCACTCGTGCCCTCCGGTGCCTCCTGCCCGGGACAGCGGCGCGGACACCGTCCGGACCGGTCGCCCGCGCGATCGGCCCGGCCGCCGGGACCAATGCCCCGGGTCGTGCCCCTCGGGCCCCGGTGCAGTGGGACGACGTGTGCGAGGACGAGGAGGACGCTTGGCTGTCCCTACGCCCGCGGGCCTGCGCGACGCCGACGTCGTCGTCATCGGCTCCGGCTCCGGCGGCCTCTCGGCCGCGACCCACCTGGCCGTCGCCGGGCGCCGGGTCCTGGTCGTGGAGGCGCGCGACGTCGCAGACGGGCACCTGACGGCCCTGCAGCGCGGCGGCTACTCCTTCGACGTCGGCCTGCAGTTCACGGTGGCGCGGGAGGCGCAGCACCTCCTGGCACCGCTCGGGCTGGACATCGCCTTCCGCGACTACGACCCGGCGATGAACTTCCGGGTCGTCCTGCCCGGTGCCGACGTCGCCGCGCCCCGTGGCCTGCCAGGGTTCCGCGAGCAGCTGCTCCTCGCCTTCCCGGGCGAGCGAGACACCGTGGAGGCTTTCCTGCGCACGGTGCGCGAGCTCGAGGCGGCCATGCGCGGGCTGCAGCAGCACCCGGGCGTGCTCGGGCTGCCCGCGCTGCCCTGGCGGGCGCGGAGCCTGCTGCGGCACGCCCGGTCCACGCTGGGCGGCTACCTCGACGCCCTGCACGCCTCACCGCAGCTCAAAGCGGTCCTGGGGCTGCACGTGGTCACCATGGGCACCGAGCCGGCCCGGCTCTCCCTGGTGGCCTACGCCGTCGTGCTGAGCCACTACCTGCAGGGCGCCTCGTATCCCGAGGGCGGTGCGCAGCGGATCGCCGACGGCCTGGTGCACGAGCTGCACCGGCACGGCGGCGCGGTGCTCACCGGGCACGAGGTCACCCAGATCCTGGTGAGCGGCAAGCAGGTCCGCGGGGTCCGCGTCTCGCCGACCGGCTACGACAGCGCGTCGGAGACGTCCTTCGACGTGCTCGCCCCGGTCGTCGTCGCGGCCGGCGACCTGCGGCGCACCGTGCTGGAGCTGGTGCCCGACGGCGCCCTGCCCGAGCGCGTGGTGCGCCGGGTCCGGAGCGCCGAGCTGCCGCTCCCGGTGGCCGGCATGTTCCTGGTGCTGGACCGCGACCTGCGCGCCGAGGGCGTTCCGGTGGCGGGCCAGCACGTGCTCGAGGACCCCGACGTGGACCGCGCCTTCGCCGCGCTGCGGCACGGGCAGCAGCCGCCAGCCATGAGCCTGACGCTGTGCCCCACGAGCCTGGTGGATCCCACCGACGCGGCCCTGTGCGCACCGGGCCAGACCAACCTGCAGCTGCTCACGATCTCCTCGCCCAGCCACCGCTACTGGGGGGTCGAGCCGGGTGCCGCGGCCGGGGCCCGCTACGCCGCCCGCAAGCGCGAGCTGCGCGGACGCCTGCTCGGCCTGGCCGACCGTCTGGTCCCCGGCATCGAGGACTCGCTGGCCTTCGAGGAGACCTTCACCCCGCTGGTCGAGGAGCGCTGGATGCGGGTCTCCGGCGGGCAGTCCTACGGCCTGGCCTTCACCCCGTCCCAGCTCATGTCGCGTCCCGGCCCCAAGACGTCCCTGCGCGGTCTGTTCCTCGCCGGTGCGGCCACCCGCACCGGTCACGGCCTGGTCGGCACCCTGGCCGGCGGGGCCGCGGCCGCGGCGGCCGTGCTCGGCATCCCCGAGCACGAGCTGCTGGCCCGGCGCCCGCAGCGGGCGCTTGCCTCGGCGTGAGCTGTCGGTGTGAGCTGTCGGTGTGGGCTGTCGGTGTGAGCTGGCGATGCGAGCTCTCGATGTGAGCTGTCGGAACGGGCTCAGGCCGCCGGCGGGCGCTTGCGCGGCAGCAGCGGCTCGGCCGCCTCGTCCTCGACGCCGGGGCGCAGGTGCACGCCGGTGGCCGGTGAGGGCAGCGCCTGCTCGCCGTCGTCGAGCCAGTGGTGCAGGTCGGGCGTGCGCAGGCGGGCGCCGCTCAGCGCCGGGATCGCCAGCGCCGCCACCAGCCCGAGCCCGGCCAGCCCGAGCATGGCCAGCAGTGCGAGGTGGACGGCCCGCGCCGGGTCCGCCGCGGTCCCGACCAGGAACAGCACCACCGGTGTCACGGCGAAGCCGGCCTCGCTGCGCAGCAGCTCGACCAGGGCGAAGGCCCGGCCCAGCTGGCTGGAGGGGACGCCGAGCGCGGCCAGGAACAGGCCGGGGGACACGGTGGCGCCGGCGCCCAGGCCGAGCAGGAAGGTGGCCAGCAGCACCGCCCCGGTGCTCGGACGGCTGCTCCCCGCGAGCAGCAGCACGACCGCCCCGAGACCCAGCGCCACCAGGCCGACGTCGACCAGCACGGGCAGCCACCGGGTCCGGAACAGCACCCCGAAGGCGACCGCCGCGACGACGAGCCCGAGCGGCATGGGCCAGAACAGCGCGGCCGCGGCGGCCGGACCACGCTGCGCGACCTGGGTGAGCAGCAGCCCCACCAGCGCCACCACGGTGACGAACACGGCGCCGGCGACCATCGCGACGACCGTGCCGGTGACCGGTAGCTGCGTGGACAGGGCGCGCACCGGCATCAGCGGCTCCCGCTTGCGCCGCTCGATCACCACCAGGGCCACCAGGGCGGCGATGCCCACGACGAACGGGACCAGCACCACCGGCGAGGTGAGCGACCGGCCGGTGAGCCGGCCGGTGGCCAGGAAGGGCAGCACCGTCGCCACGGTGGCCAGCAGCAGGGCGGTGCGGTCGACCGGGAGGTCCGGCGCCAGCGGGTCCGACCGCTGGTAGGCGAGCAGCCCGACCAGGAGACCGAGCAGCCCGAGCACCCCCAGGACGGCGAACAGGAGGCGCCAGGTCCCGGCGGCGGCCACCAGGCCGCCGACGATCGGCCCGAGGGTGGTGGCCCCGAACAGTCCCACGTTCACCACCGCCACCGTGACCGGCAGCTTGCCGACGCCGAACCGGGTGACCAGCGGCGGCAGCGCGGCCACCAGCATCAGGCCGGTGGCCAGTCCCTGCAGCACCCGGCCGGCGAAGAACAGCGGCAGGCCGGGCGCCAGCGCGGCCAGCACCGAGCCGACGACGAAGGCGGCCTCGTAGCCGAGGAAGAGCCTGCGCTGCACGAAACGCTGGGCCAGTGCGGCAGCGACCACCGCGCCCAGCGCGTAGCCGGCGTTGCTCAGCGCCTCGGCCACCTGAAGGCCCCCGGGAGAGGCGTGCAGGTCCTTGCCGAGCACCTGCGCGAGGGGGGTGAGCGCGGTGCTCAGCACGATGTTCGGGCACAGGGCCAGCAGAGCCAGGGCGACCGCCGCCGCGTACTTCCCGCTCCACCGCGGCTGTCCTGGCTGTGCGCTCACCGGCTGTCCGCCCCAAGGGTCCACGGCAGTGCCGCTGCGGCACTGCTTCGCTCGGCCGGACTCCTTCCATGACAGAGCGTGCTCATGCCCGCCGGTTCATCGCCGTGTCGCGGGGCAGGAACGGTGCACGGGGCAACCGGCGAGCAACTGGCGGGCAACGGGCGGGGACGACGGATGCTCGTCGGCCCGACCGGGCGTGACGCCGGGGCTATAGCCCGGGGCGCGCGCCCTGCGGTTGCGGCACGATGGCCGCAGGGCGAGCCGTCGGTCCGGCGCCGCCCGCCGGGAGTGAGTTCGAGGGGCTGAGGTGTTGTCGTGCTCGTGGTCGTCGTCCCCCTCGCCCTCGTCGCCGCGTTGCTCTACGCGCTGTCGGACTTCCTCGAGCAGCGCGCGGCCAGCGGCGCCGGCCGCCAGGTGCAGGTGGGCGAGGACGGCTCCCAGCCACCGCTGCTGCGCTGGATCAGCAAGACCTTCCGGCGGATGGTCCGGGACAAGCGCTGGCTGCTCGGCTGGGTGGTCGGCACCGTGGCCTACCTCGTGCAGGGAGCCGCGCTGCACGAGGGATCGGTCTCGGTCGTGCAGGCCCTGCAGGTGACCACGTTGCTGTTCGCTCTGCCGCTGTCGACCGTGGGGCGTCCAGAGAGCCCGAGCCGCCGGGACTGGCTGGCCGGCGCCGCCGTCTGCGGCGGCCTGGCGCTGTTCCTGTTCGGCCGCGGGCATTCCTCGGGTGCCTCCCACGCCCACCGGGGCGCTGTCCTGCTCATCCTGCTCATCCTCGCCGGCGCCGTGGTCACCCTGGTGGCGCTGGCCGCCTCCACCAGGTCCGGTCCGGCCCGGGCCGCTCTGCTGGCGTGCGCGGCGGGCGCGGGCTTCGCCTCCAGCGCCACCCTGGTCAAGCTCACCTCCATCGACCTCACCACCGTCGGCGTAGCGGGGACGGCCACGGACTGGGTCGGCTACGCCCTGGCGCTGGCCACCGGCACCGGTCTGCTGCTGCAGCAGGCCGCGTTCGCCGCCGGTCGGCTGGCCACCGCCACCACGGTCATGACGGTGACCAACCCGCTGGTGGGCACGGCGATCGCCGCTGTCGGCTTCGGTGAGCTCCTGCCCAGCAGCGGTTCCCGCCTGGCCGCCGTCGTCCTCGGCGGGCTGCTCATCGCCGCCGGCGTCACCGGGCTGAGCCACTCCCGCCTGCTGCGCCCGTCGGCCGAGCCCGCGCCCGAGCGCCGCCCGCTCGCCGGTCAGCACGCCGTCATCGACGTGGCCCGCTGGGAGCGCGAGGCCGTCTGCCCGGTGCCGGGAGCGGCCGTGGACCCCCCCGAGGTGTCCCGCGGCTGATCCTCCGCCGTCACCCCGAGGCGGCCAGCAGCTCGGCCAGCCGCCGGGCCGAGCGGTCCCACGTCCACCGCTCGCGCACCCAGGACGCGCCGGCCCGTCCCATCGCCTGCGCCCGCGCGGGATCGGTGAGCAGGGTGAGCAGGGCGTCGCGCACCGGCGCGGGGTCCTCGGCGCGCACGAGCAGCCCGGTCACGCCGTCCTGCACGGCGTCCACGCTGCCGCCGGAGCGGCCGACCACCACCGGCGTGCCGCACGCCGACGCCTCCAGCGCGGCCAGCCCGAGACCCTCGGTCTGCAGGCCGGCTCGGTCATCGCGCGAGGGCATGACGAACGCGTCCGCCGCGGCGAGCAGCGCGGCGACGTCCTCCAGCGGTAGGAAGCCGGGCAGGTGCACCGATCCGTGCACCTGCAGCTCCCTGGCCAGCTGCTCCAGCGGGTCACGCATCGGCCCGATCCCGACGATCACCAGCTGGGCACCGGGAATCTGCCGCAGCACCTCCGGCCAGGCGCGCAGCAGGACGTCGTGGCCCTTGCGTCGCACCAGGCGGGAGACGCTGACCACGAGGAGGCCGTCGACGAGGCCGAGGCGCGAGCGGATCTGACCGTCGTCGCCATGACCAGCGGCCGGGTGGAACACCGAGGTGTCGACCCCTCCGGCCAGGTGGTGCAGCTTCCCGGGGCGGTCCACCACCCGGGCCAGGTGACCCTCGGTGTAGGAACCGAGACAGGTGAGGACGTCGACGCCGCGGACGACCCGGCGCAGCGCCTCCCGGGTGGGCGCGACCTTGAGCCAGCCCAGCTCCTGCCCGTGGGTGGAGGCGACCACGTGCTGCACCCCGGCGGCCCGCAGCCGGGAGGCGAACAGGCCGAACGGCGCGGTGGCCGGGATCCAGCCGGCGGTGCAGCCGGTGTCGGCTACGACACGTCGTAGGTCTCGGGTCAGCCAGTAGCCGCGCCGGCGCAGGACCGGGAAGGGCAGCCTGCGGTCGAAGGCGCGGTCGCCGTCGTAGGAGGGGCCCACCACGACGAGCCGGTCCGGCGGCAGGCGGCGGGCCAGCTCCCAGGTGAAGGTCTGCACCCCGCCGGGCTCGGGCGGGAAATGACCGGTGAGGACGAGCGTTCGCGGCATGTCGACGCAGAGGGTGGCCGCCGGGTCGAACGCGGTGACCGCGTCCGCGCCAGTCTCGGTCCGGTCGGTCATACCGCCTCTTGTCCGGTGAAGCGCGCGCGCTCGACGCTGCTCGTCGAGATGCTGCTTGCCTGAATCTTTGCCTGCTTGGATTCTGCCCGCGTGACCACGGGTTCTTCGTGCCCGGGTCGGACGATGCCATGCGCGACCACGTTCCGTCGCTGGCGGGAACGGCTGCCAGTGACATGATCGAACGGTGAGGTGGAGACGGGGCCGGCGCGCACACGCAGCTCCGGGTGCCCGCCCGCCGCTCGTCCCACAGCTCCTGCTCGGGCTGCTCGTCTTCGCCGGCTACTCGGTGGTGGCCGGCCTGCGCGGACCGTCGCGGGACAGCGCGGCGCTCGCGCACGCCCGCGACGTGCTCGGCCTGGAACGTGCGCTCCACCTGGACGTGGTGCCGGCGCTCAACGCCTGGCTGGCCCCGCACGAGGTGCTGCGCACGCTGGCCAACTACGAGTACGCCATCACCTACGTCATCAGCGCCTTCGCGCTCATCTTCTGGGTGTGGGCCAGGCGGCCGGAGCTGTTCCGCTGGGCACGGGATTCGTTCGTGCTGCTCAACGTCGTGGCCATCGCGTGCTTCGCGCTCTACCCGGTGACGCCGCCGCGGCTGGTGCCGGGGCTGGACCTGGTGGACACCGTGCGCACCGGGCACACGGTGGGGTCGTGGGGCTCGCCGCTGGTGGCGCACGCCAACCAGCTGGCCGCGATGCCGTCCCTGCACTTCGCCTGGGCGCTGTGGGTGAGCGTGGTGCTCGCCTACATCGCCGGCGGCTGGCGCACCCAGCTGGTGAGCGCCGTGCACGTGCTGGTCACGCTGTTCGTCATCCTCGCCACCGCCAACCACTACGTCCTGGACGCCGTCGCCGGGGCGGTGCTCGCCTGGGGCGCGGTGGCGGTGGTGGACCGGGTGCGGGGGAGGGAGCACGTGCCCGCAGCGCTGGTGCCGTCGGCCGATGCCTTCTTCCTGCACGTCGAGAACGCCGCCGCGCCCCAGCACGTGGGAGGGGTGGTGCTGCTGGACACCACCGGGTGTCCCGACCCGTCCCCCGCTCGGGACGACGTCGAGGCGGTGGTCCGCGCGCAGCTGCACCGGCTGCCGCGGTTCCAGCAGATGCTGTCCGGTCCCAGCCGGTGGCGCCGGGCCCGCTGGGTGCAGGCGCCCGAGCTGGACTGGTCCTGGCACGTGACCGCGCGGGACGTCCGCACCGACCCCCCGGCGGGCTTCGCTGCGGGCGGCTGGCCGGGCGCCGCGGCCCTGGACGCGGTGGTGGCCGAGATCGCCTCGGTGCCGCTGCCGCGGGACCGCCCGCTGTGGCGGCTGGTCCTGGTGCACGGCTTGGAGCCGGACCTGTCCGCCGTAGTGTTCGTCGTCCACCACGTCGTCGCCGACGGCATCGGCACGGTCAGCCAGGCGCTTCACCTGCTCGAGCCGGCGCTGCCCGAGCCCCCGCTGGTGCGCGGTCCCTCCCGGGGGGCCACCGCGCTGGCCACCGTGGCCGGGCTGGCTCAGCTCGCCACCGACGGTCCCTCGCCGCACCGGGTGGCCGGCGTCGACGACGCCGCCCGCCGGTTCGGCCGCGTGGTGATCCCGCTGGACGAGGTCCGCGCGGTGGCCCGGGCGCACGGCGCGCGGGTGACCGACCTGCTCATGGCGGTGGTGGCCGGCGGGCTGCGGCGGGTGTGGCCGGTCGACCGCGCCGTGCCGCCGCAGCTGCGGGTGGCCGTCCCGCTCACCGTGCGCGACCCGCGGTCCGCCCAGGAGGGCAACGTGACCGCCGCGGTCATGGCCGACATCCCGCTGGACCACCATGACGAGACCGAGCGGCTGGCTGCGGTGACGCGCCGCAGCGCCCGGCTGCGCTCGGGCACGCGGGCGGTGGCCTCGCGCTTCGTCATGCAGGCGGCCGGCGTCGTGATGCCGGTGCCGCTGCACGCCTGGTTCGCCCGCACGGTCTACGGCCGCCGCTTCTTCTCCGGCATCGTCTCCAACATGCCGGGGCCGGATCTCACCCTGAGCCTGGCCGGCGTCCCGCTCGCGGCCGCCTTCCCGCTGCTGCCGCTGGCGCCGGGGACTCCGCTGGCCGTCGGCGCCCTGGGGTGGGACGGCGCGCTCTGCCTCGGCGTCGCCGCGCACCCCCGGCTGCTGCCGGACCTGGCCGCCTTCGACGTCGCCGTGCGCGAGGCGTTCGCCGAGCTCAAGGCGGCGGTGGCTGCGGTGCTGCCGGTGGAGCCGGCGGAGCGGGTCGTCGAGCTGCCCGGGGACTCGGTGCGACAGGGCGGCTAGGAGGGCACTCACCACACGAAGTGCATGCTCCCCTCGGCCGATCGGGCGAGGTGAGCATGCACCGATCACGGTCCCGTGATCATTCCGGGCGGGGCCGAGAGGGCGCGGCGGTGCAGGTTGCCGGGGTCAGGACGAGGGGCGGACCAGCGCGCCGGCCACAGCGTGCACCGGGTTGGGGGCGCCCCAGCAGGTGGCCAGGGTGAGCCGGCGGATGCCGTCGGGGGTGTGCAGGTCGCGGCCGAAGAGCTCCTCGAGCTGGCCCAGCCGGTAGCGCACGGTCTGCGGGTGCACGTGCAGGGCGCGGGCGGTCGCCTTCTGGTCGCGCTGGTGGCCGAGCCAGGCGCAGAGGGTCTCCTCCAGCCGGTCCCGGGTGGCCGGCGTGCACTCGTCCAGGGGGGCGAGGGCCACCTCGCGCAGCAGCGCCAAGGCCCTGCCGTCCTGGTGCACCAGCACGGTGTCGAGGTGGTCCTCCACGAACACCGGGTCGGCCCCCTCGCCGCCCTCGAGCACCTGCTCGGCCACCAGGCGCAGCGCCACCGCCACCATCCGGGCGCTGGAGGGCAGCTCGTCCAGGGGCACCGCGCGGCCGACGACGACGCCGCAGCCGGCCAGGCGCGAGGCGATCCGCTGCCGCTTCGCCGGGGCGCCGGCGTCGGGCACGATCGCGCCGACCAGCCCGGTGCGCCGCACCGGGAGCCAGCCCGGGTCGAAGCGGCTGCCCAGGGTGTCGGCCAGCGGGCTCTGCCGCGGCACCAGCACGACCGCGGCCTCCCGGGGGAGCGGCCAGCCCGCCCGCTGCGCCGCGGTCTGCAGCTGGGGGAGGGTGCTGCGCTCGGTCAGCAGCATCTCGGCCAGCTCGTCCCGGCGGCGCTCGCGGGCCACCAGCGACTCGGACTGCTCGTGCACGTAGCCACGGGTGGTGGCCGCGGACAGCTGCCCGACGAAGGCGAACACCGCCTCGGCCAGGGCGGTGAGGATCTGCTGCGGGGCGTGGGCGCGCACCCCCGCCGCCGCCACGTGCCGCCACGCGGCGCGTGCCCCGACGTTGTAGGCGGCCAGCAACGGTGTGAGCTCGCGCCCGGCGCGGGCATGGACCGCCCCGATCTGCTCGAACAGGCGGGGTGCCACCTCAGGGTCCCCGGCCGCGTCCGAGTCGACGAAGGTGCGGGTGGCGATGGTGACCAGCGCGGGCATCGCGCTGGCCGCGGCGCCGAGCACCTGGCCGTGGTGCTCGCGCAGGAACCGGGCGTAGTCGGGCCAGCCGTCGTCCAGCAGCGCGGCCACCTCCCCGAGCAGCCCGGGCAGGCCGTCCACCAGCGAGGCGGTCAGTCGGGCGAGCAGGCCGTCGTCCGGCGGGAGGTGGCCGGCGCCGTCGACGTCCGCGGTCACCCCGGTGAGCTCGAGGTCCGCGCCGGCCGTCACGGGCTCGTCCACGAACACGCCTCCTCTCCTCGCGGCGTCCTGGACCCTGACGACGACGCCCTGACGTGCGGTGCCACCTGCCACGGAAGCGCTCCTCCGACCCGGTCACCGCCGTGGACAGAGGTTGGGCACTGCGTGACGGGGCAGCAGGGCGATCCTCGTCACCTTCTCACTACCGGCGCACGGCTCCCCGCGCACCGCAGCGACACCGCAGCGACACCGTGGCGACGACGATCCAATCCCCCTCCAGTTGTACTTCTGCCACAACATCCGACGCCACTTCTACTGATCGACTCGCAGAATTCCGCGCCGTGGCACATGGATGCTGCAAGCGTGACCGCCGCTGCCGCTCCACCTGCGCTGCGCCGTGCCCGGCAGCGCTGGCAGCTCCGGCGGACGGACCGGCGCGCTCGGTGGACCTCCCTGGACCCCGTAGTGGGACCGCGAGCCGGGGCGGATCCCCTCCCTTCGCGCGAGGCCGAGCTGCGGGCGCTCGAGACGGCGGAGAACTTCCCGGTCGCCCTGCGCCTGCTCCCGGCCGCCCACCGCCGCCACCTGCAGGCGGTCTACGACGTCGCGCGCACCATCGACGACCTCGGCGACGCGGCAGCCGGCGACCCGGCCTCGCGCACCGCGGACCTGCACGCCTTCGCCGCCGACCTGCGCACCGTCTGGCGTCCCGGCGCCGTCCCGCAGCACCAGGTGCTGCGCCGGCTGGTGCCCACCGTGCGCGCCTGCGGGCTCGCCCTCGAGCCGTTCGAGCGGCTGGTCGAGGCCAACCTGCAGGACCAGCGGGTGTCCCGCTACGCCACCTTCGAGCAGCTGCGCGGCTACTGCACGCGGTCGGCGGACCCGGTCGGCCGGATCGTGCTGCAGGTCTTCGGGCAGTCCACCCCCGCGCGTGAGCTGCTCTCGGACCGCGTCTGCACGGCGCTGCAGGTCCTCGAGCACTTGCAGGACGTGGCCGAGGACCGCGCCCGCGGCCGGGTCTACCTGCCGCAGGAGGACCTGGCCGCGTTCGGCGTCGCCGAGTCCGACCTGGATGCCGCGTCGTCCAGCCCCGCGCTCACCGCCCTGGTGCGGTGGGAGACCGAACGGGCGGCCCGGCTGCTCGCGGACGGCGCGCCGCTGGTGCGCGAGCTGCGCGGCTGGGGGCGCCTCGCCGTCGCCGGGTTCCTGGCCGGCGGCCTGGCGACTGCGGACGCGCTGCTGCGCCCCGGCGTCGACGTCCTGGTCGCCACCCCGCGGCCCCGACGCGCCGACGTCGCCCGGCATGCGATCACCGTCCTGACCAGATCGTTACTGTCTGTTCCGTTTGTTGCGCCTAGCACGGGTATGTCGGACGGCACTGGGCCGAGGAGGAGATCGTGAGCACCACCGCCGACGCCTACGTCGCCTGCGAGGAGATCACCCGCGCGCAAGCGCGCAACTTCTACTACGGGATCCGGCTGCTGCCGTCCGAGAAGCGGTCCGTGCTGTGCGCCGTCTACGCGCTGGCCCGCCGGGTGGACGACATCGGCGACGGCGACCTGCCGGTCCAGGCCAAGCGCGAGGCCCTGCACGACCTGCGCGCCGCGGTGGAGCGGGGCGACGCCGCCGACCCGGTCATCTCCGCCGTCCACGACGGCGCGCGCCGCTTCCCCATCCCGCTGGGCGCCTTCGGCGAGCTCGTCGACGGCATGGAGATGGACGTGCTCATGGACAGCGAGGGGCGGCGCTACCGCACCTTCGAGGAGCTGGTCACCTATTGCCGCTGCGTGGCCGGATCCATCGGCCGGCTGTGCCTCGGCGTGTTCGGCAGTCGGCCGGACCCGCAGGCCGCGCACTACGCCGACAGCCTCGGCATCGCCCTGCAGCAGACCAACATCCTGCGCGACGTCCGGGAGGACCTGCTGAACGGACGGGTGTACCTGCCGCAGGAGGACCTGGACCGCTTCGGGGTGGCGCTGGAGATCGACGCCCACGGTCGGCTCGCAGACCCGGACGGCCGGCTCGGCGACCTGATCCGGGCTGCCGCCGAGCGCGCCGACTCCTGGTACGGCACCGGCCTGCGCCTGGTGCCGCTGCTGGACCACCGCAGCGCAGCCAGCGCGCGGGCGATGGCCGGCATCTACCGACGCCTGCTGGACCAGATCGCCGGGAGCCCGGAGCTGGTCTACGACCGACGGCTGTCCCTGTCGGGCTGGCAGAAGGCGGGGGTCGCCGCGCGCGCCCTGTCCGGGATGGGCGCATGAGCGGGGCGAGCGGGCGGGTCGCCGTCGTGGGGGGCGGGCTGGCCGGCATCACCGCGGCCGTCGCCCTGGCCGACGCCGGTCGCGACGTGCTGCTGCTGGAGAGCCGGCCGCGTCTGGGCGGCCTCACCACCTCGTTCCGCCGCAGCGCGCCCCGTGACCGCGGCGCTGACGGCGACGCCGGTTCCTGGTCCGGCGCGGACCTCTGGGTCGACAACGGCCAGCACGTGTTCCTGCGCTGCTGCACCGCCTACCGCGCCCTGCTCGGGCGCCTCGGCACCGCCGGCGACGTCGTGCTGCAGCCGCGCCTGGACGTGCCGGTGCTGCGCCCCGGCCGCGCACCGGCCCGGCTGCGGCGCACCGGCCTGCCCGCCCCGCTGCACCTGGCCGCGTCCCTGCTGCGCTACGCGCCGCTGCCCTGGGCGGACCGGCTGCGGGTCGGGCCCGCCGCGCTGGCGATGAAGCGGCTGGACGCCGCCGACCCGGCCGTCGACGCGCAGTCGTTCGGGCAGTGGCTCGCCGAGCACGGCCAGAGCCCGGCGGCCGTCGCCGCGCTGTGGGACCTGGTCGGCGTCGCCACGCTCAACCTGCCCGCCGCGCAGGCCTCCCTCGCGATGGCCGCCACCGTCTTCCAGCAGGGGCTGCTGGGCGCGGCCGATGCCGCGGACATCGGCTGGTCGCGGGTGCCGTTGCAGCAGCTGCACGGCGACGCCGCCGCGAGGGCGCTGTCCGCCGCGGGAGCCGAGGTGCGCCTGCGCACCGCGGTGCGCGGGCTCGAGCTTCTCGACGACCTCGACGACCCCGACGCCCCCGACGACCCAGCCGGCGACGACTCCGGCTGGTTGCTGCGGACCGAGGTCAACGGCGAGCCCAGGGTCGAGCAGGTGGCGGCGGTGGTGCTGGCGGTGCCGCCGGCGGCTGCCGAGCGGCTGCTGCCCGAGGGCGCACTGGACCTGCCGGCCGGCTGGGCGCAGCGGCTGGGCACCGCACCGATCGTCGACGTGCACGTGCGCTACGACCGCCGGGTGCTGGACGAGCCGTTCGCCGCCGGGCTGGACAGCCCGGTGCAGTGGGTGTTCGACCGCACCGAGAACCACCTGATCGAGAGCCGCTTGATCGAGAGCCCCCTGATCGAAAACCGCCCGGGAGCGGAGCAGTACCTGGTGGTCAGCCTGTCCGCCGCCGACGACCTCGTCGACCTGCCCGCCGAGCAGGTGCGCGAGCGCATCCTGCCGGCCCTGGCCGAGCTGCTGCCGCGGGCCCGCGGGGCGCGGGTGCTCGACTCCTTCGTCACCCGGGAGCGGCACGCCACCTTCCGGGCCGCTCCCGGCAGCGGGGCGCTGCGCCCACCGGCCGCCGCCGCGCTGCCGGGCCTGGCCGTCGCCGGCGCGTGGACCGACACCGGGTGGCCGGCCACGATGGAAGGCGCGGTGCGCAGCGGCAGCGCCGCCGCCGACGCCCTCCTGCGCCAGGCGCGGATCCCGCGCCCCTCGTCCGAGCGCGACAGCCGGCACACCTCCCCGCCCGCCCTCCGTCCCACCGGGAGCGCCGCATGACCGCCGTCACCGACCTGCGCCCTGGACGTGGCCGACGCGAGGGCCAGCAGCCCGCGCCGCCCGGCCCGCTCGAGCGCGGCCGCGACCTCTACCTCCCCGCCATGCGGCAGGCCGTCGCCCGGCTCGAGCCGACCAGCCGCGCCGTGGCCTCCTACCACCTCGGCTGGTCCGACCCGCAGGGCCGGCCGGCGGAGGGCGGTGGCGGCAAGGCCCTGCGCCCGGCCCTCGCGCTGCTGTCGGCGCAGGCCGTGGGCGCCCCCGCCGAGGCCGGCCTGCCCGGAGCGGTGGCCGTGCAGCTGGTGCACGACTTCTCCCTGCTGCACGACGACCTGATGGACCGCGACGTCGAGCGCCGGCACCGTCCCACCGCCTGGGTGGTCTTCGGCGCCGGCCCTGCCGTCCTCGCCGGCGACGCCATGCTCGCGCTGGCCCAGGACGTCCTGCTCGAGGGTGGGGACGGGCGTGCCGTCGCCGCCGCCCGGCTGCTCGCCCGCACCGTCGGCGAGCTGGTGCGCGGGCAGTCCGCCGACCTCGCCTTCGAGTCGCGCCACGACGTCGGCCTGGGCGAGTGCCTGGACATGGCCGCGGGCAAGACCGGTGCGCTGCTGGCCGCCAGCGCGGCCGTCGGCGCCGTCCTGGCCGGAGCGCAGCCGCGCGAGGTGGAGGCACTCTCGGCCTACGGGGAGTGCGTGGGACTGGCCTTCCAGCTCGTCGACGACCTGCTCGGCATCTGGGGAGACCCGGCCACCACCGGCAAACCGGTGCTGGCCGACCTGCGGGCGCGCAAGAAGAGCCTGCCGATCACCTACGCCCTGTCGGAGAAGGATCGCAACGCCGAGCAGCTCAGGGAATGGCTGGCCAGCGATCCCGCCGACGACGACGAGGCGTCGCTGCGCCACGCCGCCGCGCTGGTCGAGCGCGCGGGCGGCCGGGACTGGGCCGCGCAGGAGGCCGACCGTCAGGTGGGTCTGGCCGAGGCCGCCCTGGACAGCGCCGACCTGGTCGACCCCGCCCGCACCGAGCTCGTCGAGCTCGCGCGCTCTCTCGTCTCCAGGAGGTTCTGACCGGTGACCACCACCCCGTTCCGGCCCGATCCCTCCGTGCAGGTCTCGCTCGGCACCGACCCGGTCGAGGCCGCGGAGCTCGCCGCCGAGCAGTCGCTGGTCGGACCGCGCGACGGCCTGTCCGGCCTCACCGTGGAGCACGACGAGGCCGAGGTCGTCGGCGCCGCGCGGGCTGCTCGCGACGCCGCGGTGGCGCACCTGCAGGGGCTGCAGGACCCGGCCGGATGGTGGAAGGGTGAGCTCGAGACCAACGTCACGATGGACGCGGAAGACCTGCTGCTACGTGAGTTCCTCGGCATCCGCACCCCCGCGGAGACCGAGCAGGCGGCTCGCTGGATCCGCTCGCAGCAACGCGAGGACGGCACCTGGGCCAACTGGTTCGACGGCCCGGGGGACCTGTCCACCACCATCGAGGCCTGGGTGGCCCTCCGCCTGGCCGGCGACGATCCGGCCGCGCCGCACCTGGCCCGCGCCGCGGCCTGGGTGCGCGAGCAGGGCGGTCTGGAGCGCTCCCGGGTGTTCACCCGGATCTGGCTGGCGCTGTTCGGCCTCTGGTCCTGGGACGACCTGCCCAACCTGCCGCCCGAGATCGTGTTCCTGCCGCGGTGGATGCCGTTCAACGTCTACGACTGGGCCTGCTGGGCGCGGCAGACGATCGTGCCGCTCACGGTGGTGGCGACGCTGCGCCCGTGCCGGCCGCTGCCGTTCGGCGTCGACGCGCTGCGCAGCGGGCGGGGGCCGGCACCCGCCCCGTCCGTCCTGAGCTGGGGCGGTGCGTTCACCCAGCTGGACAAGGTCCTGCACGGCTACGGCCGTCACCCCGTCCGCGGGCTGCGGCAGCTGGCGATGCGGCGCGCGGCCGAGTGGGTGCTGGCCCGGCAGGAGGCCGACGGCGGCTGGGGCGGCATCCAGCCGCCCTGGGTCTACTCGCTGCTCATGCTCCACCTGCTCGGCTACCCGATGGACCACCCGGCCGTGCGCGCCGGGATCGAGGGCCTGGAAGGGTTCCTCGTGCGCGAGCAGACGCCCGAGGGCGTGGTGCGCCGGCTGGAGGCGTGCCAGTCACCGGTGTGGGACACCGCGCTCGCGGTCACCGCGCTGCGCGACGCCGACGTGCCTGCCGACGACCCGGGCCTGGTCCGCGCCGCCGACTGGCTGCTCGCCGAGGAGATCACCGTGCGCGGGGACTGGGCGGTCCAGCGGCCGCAGCTGGCCCCCGGCGGCTGGGCGTTCGAGTTCGCCAATGACGGCTACCCCGACGTCGACGACACCGCCGAGGTGGTGCTGGCCCTCGAGCGGATCGCGCACCCCGACGTCGCCGCCACGTCCGGCGCGATCGAGCGCGGCGCGGCCTGGGTGGCCGGCATGGTGAGCAAGGACGGTGGCTGGGGTGCCTTCGACGCCGACAACACCCGGCAGCTGGCCTACAAGCTCCCCTTCTGCGACTTCGGCGCGGTGATCGACCCGCCGTCGGCCGACGTCACCGCGCACGCGGTGGAGATGCTGGCCGCCCGTGGCCTGGCCGGCACCGAGACGGCCCGGCGCGGCGTGGCCTGGCTGCTCGGCGCGCAGGAGCCGGACGGCTCCTGGTTCGGCCGCTGGGGCGCCAACTACGTCTACGGCACCGGCGCCGTGGTGCCCGCACTGGTGCGGGCCGGCCTCTCGCCACAGCATCCGGCGATCCGCCGGGCGGTGCGCTGGCTGGAGGAGCACCAGGACGCCTCCGGCGGCTGGGGCGAGGACCTGCGCTCCTACACCGACCGCTCGTGGGTCGGGCGGGGCACGCCCACCGCGTCGCAGACCGGCTGGGCGCTGCTCGCCCTGCTCGCCGCCGGCGAGCGCGAGTCGGCGTCGGTCCGGCGGGGCGTCGCCTGGCTGGCGCGCACCCAGCGCGCGGACGGCACCTGGGACGAGCCGCAGTTCACCGGCACCGGGTTCCCCGGCGACTTCCTCATCAACTACCACCTCTACCGGCTGGTCTTCCCGCTCTCGGCGCTGGGCCGCTACCTGTCCAGCGCGCACGTGCCGGCGCAGCAGCAGGCCCAGCAGGCCCAGCAGGCCCAGCAGACGGTCGAGGCGCAGGCATGAGCGGCGTCGTCCTCACCCCGCTGCGCGTCGAGCACAGCGCGGTGCAGCGCGGCCTGCGCGGCGTCCCCCTGGTGCGCACCGGCATGGGGGAGCGCTGCGCCGGCGACGGCGTGCTGCGCCGGATCGACGGCGCCCAGGCGGCCCTGGTGGCCGGGGTGGCCGGCGGGCTGGCCCCGCAGGTCCGGCCCGGCGACGTCGTCGTGGCCAGCGAGGTCCACCTGCCCGAGCAGGCCTGGGGCGGCCCTGGCCGCGTCGTGCCGGTCACCTCGGCGCCCATGCTCGCCGCCGCGCTGCGCCGGGTCGGGCTCACCGTGCATGTCGGGCCGCTGCTCGGCGCCGACGGCGTCGTGAGCGGCCAGGCCCGCCGGCTGCACGGCGAGCGGGGGCTGCTCGCGGTGGACATGGAGTCCGGGCGGCTGGCCGCGGCCGTGGGGGAGCGGCCGATCGCCGTCGTGCGCGCCGTCGTCGACACCGCCGAGCACCCGCTGCTGCACCCGGGCACCCCGTTGCGCGGTGTGCGGGCGCTGGCCGCCCTGCGCCGGGCCGCGCCGGTGCTGCGGGACTGGGTGGCCGCGGCCGGTGCCCGCGAGGTGCTGCTGGCCGGCCCGCGCAGCTTCTGCGCCGGGGTGGAGCGGGCCATCGAGACGGTGGAGCGGGCTCTCGACCGCTTCGGCGCCCCGGTCTACGTGCGCCGGCAGATCGTGCACAACGCGCACGTGGTCCGCCAGCTCGAGGAGCGCGGCGCGGTGTTCGTCACCGAGCTGGACGAGGTGCCCGACGGTGCCCGGGTGGTGCTCGCCGCCCACGGCGTCGCGCCGGCGGTGCGCGCCGAGGCGGCCCGGCGCGGCCTGTTCGTCGTCGACGCCACCTGCCCGCTGGTGGCCAAGGTGCATGCCGAGGTCCGCCGCTACGCCGGCATGGGCTCCTCGGTGCTGCTCGTCGGGCACGCCGACCACGAGGAGGTCGAGGGCACCGTGGGGGAGGCGCCCGAGGACGTCCTCGTCGTGGAGGACGTCGCCTCGGCCGAGGTCGTGCAGCCGCGCAACCCGGGGCAGGTGGCCTACGTCATGCAGACCACGCTGGCCACCGACGAGGCCGACCAGATCACCGACGTGCTCCGTCGCCGGTTCCCGTCGCTGCAGGCCCCGCGCAGCGACGACATCTGCTACGCCACCACCAACCGCCAGCGGGCGGTGCGCGACGTCGCCCGCCAGGCAGACCTCGTGCTGGTCGTCGGCTCGGAGAACTCCTCCAACTCCAAGCGGTTGGTGGAGGTTGCCGAGCGCGAGGGCACCCGGGCGCACTTGGTGGAGGACGCCGGCGCGGTCGACCTGCGCTGGCTGGCCGGCGCGAGCCGCGTCGGCATCACGGCCGGTGCCTCGGCACCGCCGCACCTCGTCGACGAGCTGGTCCAGGCCCTGGCGGGTCTGGGACCGGTCAGTGCGCGCGAGGTGCGTACCAGCGACGAAGACGTCGCGTTCACCCTTCCCAAGGAGGTCGTCTGAGCATGTCCATGCCCCTGCACCAAACCCTGCGGCTGGGCGGGTACCTGCTCAAGCAGAAGGCCCTGCGCCGCGACAAGTTCCCGCTGCTGGTCGAGCTCGAGCCGCTGTTCGCCTGCAACCTCAAGTGCGCCGGCTGCGGCAAGATCCAGCAGCCCGCCTCGATGCTCAAGCAGCGCATGCCGGTCGAGCAGGCCGTCGGCGCGATCGAGGAGAGCGGCGCGCCGATGGTGTCGATCGCCGGCGGCGAGCCGCTGATGCACCCGCAGATCGACGAGATCGTGCGCCAGCTGCTGGACCGCAACAAGATCGTGTTCCTGTGCACCAACGCGGTGCTGTTGCCCAAGCACATCCACAAGTTCAAGCCGCACCGCAACTTCTCCGGGATGGTCCACATCGACGGCCTGCGCGAGCGCCACGACGAGTCGGTGTGCAAGGACGGTGTGTTCGACCAGGCCGTGGCCGCCATCAAGATGGCGCAGGAGCAGGGCTTCACGGTGATGACGAACACGACGTTCTTCGACACCGACACCCCGCAGGACGTCATCGACGTGCTCGACTACCTCAACGACGAGCTCGGCGTGGACAACATGCAGATCTCGCCCGGGTTCGCCTACGAGAAGGCGCCGGACCAGGAGCACTGGCTCGGTGTCCAGCAGACCCGGGAGCTGTTCGCCAAGGCGTTCGGCGCCGGCAACCGCAAGAAGTGGCGGCTGAACCACTCGCCGGTGTTCCTGGACTTCCTCGAGGGCAAGCGCGACCTCGACTGCACTGCCTGGGGCATCCCGTCCTACTCCCTGCTGGGCTGGCAGAAGCCGTGCTACCTGCTCGACGACGGTCACGTCGCCACGTACAAGGAGCTGGTCGAGGACACCGACTGGGACTCCTACGGCCGCGGCAAGGACGACCGCTGCGCCAACTGCATGGCGCACTGCGGCTACGAGCCGACGGCGGTGATGGCCACCATGGGCTCGCTGCGCGAGTCGATCCGGGCGGCGACCGGTGGCTGACGACGGCCCCGGCGCACCCCGTCTCCTACCCTTCGTAGGAGGGCCGGACGACGTCCGTGCGCTGCCGGCCGAGCAGCTGCCCCGACTGGCCGCGGAGGTCCGCGAGCTGCTGGTCGAGTCGGTGTCCGAGCACGGCGGCCACCTGGGCTCCAACCTCGGCGTGGTCGAGCTGAGCATCGCGCTGCACCGCACGTTCGACTCCCCCCGCGACGCGATCGTGTGGGACACCGGCCACCAGGCCTACGTGCACAAGCTGCTCACCGGCCGGCAGGCCGCGTTCGCCACCCTGCGCGAGCCCGGGGGCCTGTCCGGCTACCCCAGCCGGGCCGAGAGCGAGCACGACTGGGTGGAGAACTCGCACGCCTCCACCGCCCTGTCCTACGCCGACGGCCTGGCCCGGGCGGCCGCGCTGCAGGGCGCCACGGGCACGGCCCGCCGGTGCGTCGTGGCCGTCGTCGGCGACGGCTCGCTCACCGGCGGCATGGCCTGGGAGGCGCTGAACAACCTCGGTGCCGCGCCGGACCGGCCGGTCGTGGTCGTGCTCAACGACAACGGACGCTCCTACGCGCCCACCGTCGGCGCCGTCGCCGCGCACCTCGCCCGGCTGCGCGACCCGGTCAGCGACACGGCCGGCCAGGGCGGCACCACGGTGTTCGAGCAGCTCGGCTTCGCCTACCTGGGCCCGGTCGACGGGCACGACGTCGAGGCGGTCGAGGCGGCGCTGTCCCGCGCCCGCGACCTCGCCCGTCCCGTGGTCGTGCACGTCTGGACGGTCAAGGGCAAGGGGCACCGGCCTGCCGAGACCGACGAGGCCGACTGCCTGCACGCGGTGAGCCCGCGTCCGGCCGGACCCCGCCCGGCGAGCGCGCAGCTCGGACGCCGACCGGCGGCCTTGATCGGATGGACCGAGGTGGTGGCCGAGGAGCTCGCCCGGATCGGCGACGAGCGGCCCGACGTCGTCGCGCTCACCGCGGCCATGCTGCGCCCGACCGGCCTGCTGCCGCTGGCCTGCGAGCACCCGGACCGGGTGTTCGACGTCGGGATCGCCGAGCAGCACGCGGTCGGCTCGGCCGCGGGCATGGCGCTGGGCGGCCTGCACCCCGTCGTCTGCGTCTACGCCACGTTCCTGAACCGAGCGGTGGACCAGGTGCTGCTCGACGTCGCCATGCACCGCCTGCCGGTCACCTTCGTGCTGGACCGGGCCGGCGTCACCGGCAGCGACGGCCCGAGCCACCACGGCATGTGGGACGTCTCGCTGCTCGGCGTCGTCCCCGGCATGCGGCTGGCCGCCCCGCGCGACGAGGCCTCGCTGCGCGAGCTGCTCGCCGAGGCGGTGGCGGTGGCCGACGGGCCGACCGCGCTGCGCTTCCCCAAGGGGTCGGTGCCGCGACCGGTGCCGGCGCTGCGGCGGGTGGGTGCCGTGGACGTGCTGCGGGAGGCGGGCGGGGCCCGCGCCGGCCTGTCCGACGTGCTGCTGCTGCCGGCCGGCCCGCTGGCCGGCGCCGCGCTGGAGGCGGCCGACGAGCTGGTCCGGGCCGGGGCGTCGGTCACCGTGGCCGACCCGCGCTGGCTGCTGCCGGTGGACGCCGCGCTGGTCGAGCTGGCCGCGCGGCACCGGGTGGTCGTCACCGTGGAGGACGGGGGCGTGGCCGGCGGCTTCGGCGACGCCGTGGGGCGCGCGCTGCGCGAGGCGCACGTGCCGGCCGAGCTGCACACGCTCGGGCTGCCGCAGCGCTTCCTCGCTCACGGCACGCGCGAGGCCATCCTGGCCGAGCACGGCCTGGACTGCGCCGGCATCCTCGCCGCCGCCCGGCAGGCGCTCGGCGCCGACCGACCGGTGCGCGCCCTGGGCTGACACCGGCCGGGCTGGGGGCTCAGCCGAACCGGCGGGCCAGGGCGCGGTAGAGGCCGGGGGCGGCGCCCGAGAGCCGGGCCGGGACGGCCAGCCAGCGCGGCTCCACCCGCCGCGGTGCGCCGCTGTCGAGCAGGTCGACCACCCGCCGGGCGACCTGCTCCACGGGCAGCGGCCGGGGGACGGCCCGGTCGTAGGCGGCGCCGCGGCGCTGGAAGAAGGCCGTGTCGACCACGCCCGGGACCAGGGTGGACACGGTGATCCCGCTGGCGCGCACCTCCTCGCGCAGGAGGTCGGCGAACACGGCCAGGCCGGCCTTGGTGGCCGAGTAGACCGTCTCGCCGGGCACCCCGACGGCACCGGCGATCGAGCCGACGAAGACCAGCGCGCCGCGTGGCTGCCGCTGGAGCGCGGGGAGCGCGGCCCGCGCCAGCAGCATCGGGGCGCGCAGGTTGACGTCGACCAGCTCGGCGATCCGCTCGGGCGCCATCTCGGCCACCGGCCCGAGGTGTCCCACGCCGGCGTTGGCGACGACGGCGTCCAGCCGGCCGTGGGCGGCGAGGGCGGCCTCCACGACCTGTCCGGCGCTGTCCGGGCGGCCCAGGTCGGCGACCAGAGTGGTGGCGCCCGTGCGCCCGTGGACGGCGCGCAGCGCCCCGGGGTCCCGCCCGACGCCGACGACGGTCAGGCCGCGGGCGGTGAGCTGCTCGGTGACCGACCGACCGATCCCGGCGCTGGCGCCGGTGACCAGCACCACGGCGCCGGGCGCGAGGGGGTGGGCGGGCACCCACCCACCCTAGTGACCGTGGTTCAGGCGGCCGGGGTGGTGACCGGGCCGCGGGCCAGGCGGAGCGTGATGCCGGCGCGGCGCATGGAGCGCCAGCCCCAGGCGGTGCAGGCGGCGATGGTCAGCAGGGTCAGGACGGGGCTGAGGATGCCGCGGGAGAGCAGGCCGCCGTCGACGCCCCAGTGCAGCGCGCCCACCGTCATGGCCGCGTCGATCAGCCGGGAGACGCCGAACAGGACCGCCACCTCGGTGAACATCCGCCGCACGTCGCGGCGGGTCAGCACGTGCTCGGGCAGCGTGACGAAGTCGCGGGCCAGCCGGAGGGTGACCGGACGCCCGACGGCGGCGCTGCCGATGAACAGCAGCGCGGTGAGCCCGGAGCCGATGGCCGGCTGGAGCAGGTAGACCACGGCGCTGGAGGTGGCCAGCGCCACGAGCGAGCGGCCGAGCACCGCCACCACGCCGAGCAGCAGCGTGCCCGGGAGCCGGTGGCCGAGCACCCAGCGCAGGACCACGGTGAGCACGCACCAGCCCATGGCCGCCGCCAGCGCGGGCACCAGGCCCGACGTGTGCAGCAGGACCGCGAGCAGGATCGTCGGCACGGCGATCGCCTCGACGAACATCCGCAGCGCGCGCCACACGGTGCCGCGCAGGTGCCCGATCTCGATCACCGCCGGCAGGTGGTGGCCGTGCGCCGGCTCCGCGGGGCCGGTCTCGATGACGGCGGCCGAGACGGAGGCGTCGGGCGTGGCGGGGTGGTGGTCCAGCGGGTCAGGCAGCGGGTGAGGCATCTGCATCCCTGCGTAGGTGCTGGCTGGCGTATTCATGGTGGCATGCCCACTCGCGTGGAAAGTCCACCTCGCCGACCATCTTCGGCCCCGCCGTGCAGGGAATAAAGGGACCCAAGCCCCCCGCCCGGTCCGGAACGATCACGGTCCCGTGATTTTTACTCGCCTACCGTGGTGAATTCGCCTGGGTCGGCGGGTCTTCTCCTCGGTCGGGCCCCCCACCGGCCAGCTCGGCGCGGTACGCGGCTCTCGCCCGGGGAACACCCCGGCGGTGACCACGCTGCAGTCGCGACCGGCCACGCAGAGCGGCGCTCGGGTCGCCCTGCCGCGCACCCCATCGCTGGACGGGCTGCGCGGGCTGGCCATCTGCGCCGTGATGGCCTACCACTTCCCGGTGCCCCCCGACGTCCTCGGCGTGCCCTTCTTCGCCGGCGGCTTCTTCGGCGTCGGCGTCTTCTTCGTGCTCAGCGGGTTCCTCATCACCACCGTGCTGCTCGCCGACCACGACCGGCACGGCGGCATCGGGCTGGCCCGCTTCTACCGGCGCCGGTTCTGGCGCCTGGTGCCCGCCCTCGTCGTGTTCCTGGCTGTGGTCCTGCTGGTCGGCGCCCGGTTCGGGCGCGAGGGGTGGTTCGCCTCCACGCCGTTCGGCCCGCCGCACGCGCCCGGACCGCCCACCCCGGTCGGCTCGCTGCTGTGGCCCGCCGCCGCCGCGCTCGGCTACGTCTACAACCTGCTCCTTGCCTTCCCCAGCGCCCTCGACGGCCCGCTGCCGCAGCCTTTCGGGCACCTGTGGACGCTGTCGGTGGAGGGCCAGTTCTACGCGGGCTGGGCGCTGCTCACGGCGCTGGCGCTGCGCCGCGCAGGTCACCCCCGCGCCGCGCTCGCGGCGGTGACCTGCGTGCTGCTGGTGCTGGGCACCGTGCTGCCGTTCCTGGTGTGGGGGAGCCGCCCGGGCATCCAGAACTGGATCTACTTCGGCACCGTGCCGCGGCTGGCCCAGCTGTGCGCTGGAGCCCTGCTGGCCCAGGTGTGGGCCGCCGGCGGCCTGCGCCGGCTGCCGGCGCCGGTGCTGCGCTGGTCCGGTGCGCTCGCCGCGGCGGTGCTCACCTACCTGCTGCTGGAGGTGGGCCAGGCGCCGGCCAAGTTCATCGGCGGCCCGCAGCTGGCCGCGGTGTGCGCGGTGCTGCTGGTGGCCGCGCTGGTGGACCCGCGCACGCAGAGCCTGGGGTCCGGCCTGCTGGCCAGTCGCCCGCTGGGCTGGCTGGGCGCGCGCTCCTACGGCATCTACCTGTGGCACTGGCCCCTGGCACTGTGGACGAATGAGCTGCCCCGCCACATCGGTCTACCGCTCGGCCTGCTGGGCTCGCTGCTGGCTGCCGAGCTGTCCTGGCGGCTGGTGGAGTCCCCAGCGCAGCGGCTCGGCCGGCGGCTGGAGCCGACGGGCCGGAGGGGGTCGCCGACGCCCGCCGTCGCCCCCTAGGGCTCGGGCAGCGGCGCGGGCTCGGGGACGAGCCGGCGCTCCAGCCGGCGGTCCGGCACCAGCCACATCGCCGCGACCGCCACATAGCAGGCCACGGAGGCCCACGGGAGCACGGCGGCGAGGGGCACGGCCACCAGGTAGGCGCCCACGCTGAGCTTGCCCTTCACGTCGCGACCCAAGGCCCTGGCGAAGGTCGAGCCGCGGCCGTGCTCGCGCACGAAGGTCTGCTGCAGCACGGCGTAGGCGATGGCAGCCATCAGCAGGTCGAGGCCGTAGACGGCAGTGGGCACCGGCGCGAGGCGGTGCTCGCCGATCCACGCCGTGGTGAACGGCAGCAGCGAGAGCCAGAAGAGCAGGTGCAGGTTGGCCCACAGCACGCGCCCGTTGACCCGGTCGGCGGCGTGCAGCATGTGGTGGTGGTTGTTCCAGTAGATGCCCACGTTCACGAAGCTGAGCACGTAGGCGAAGAACACCGGCAGCAGCGGGCGCAGGCCGGCCCATGCGGTGCTCTCCGGCGGGTGCAGCTCGAGCACCATGATCGTGATGACGATGGCGAGCACGCCGTCGCTGAAGGCTTCCAGCCGGTTGGTCGGCATGGGGCGACGCTAGAGCCTGCGTCCTGGCGGACACGGTGGAATCGGACACTCAGGGAGGTGCCGGGACAGCGCAAGGCCCCCGTCGAGGACGAGGGCCTTGCGAGGTGGTGGGCGATACTGGGATTGAACCAGTGACCTCTTCCGTGTCAGGGAAGCGCTCTCCCGCTGAGCTAATCGCCCGTGCAGGTGGTGCCGGGTATCGAGGTGGAGACGGGATTTGAACCCGTGTACACGGCTTTGCAGGCCGTTGCCTCGCCTCTCGGCCACTCCACCGAGGAGGCCTGGGAGTGGAGACCGGACCTCTTTCGAGCGGACGACGGGACTCGAACCCGCGACCCTCACCTTGGCAAGGTGATGCTCTACCAACTGAGCCACGTCCGCGCGAGCCGCGCTCCCGGGGCTGACCCCGGTCCTGCGGTGCGGGTGGAACCATAGCAACATCCGGCCCGGCGATCCAAAGCGAACCCCCGACCGCGCTCCCGTCGACCCGCAGCCGTGCACCCAGATGTGCCTCGGGCAGTGCACCGAGCCGAGCGCCGAGGGACAGGATGTGCCGGTGAGCAACCAGCCCAGCACCCCCGGCGACCCGTCCTCGGCCTCGCTCCCGGTCGACCCGCGCTGGCCCCGGGCCGGGCACTGGCTCGCCGCCCGTCTTGGCAGTCGCCCTGTCGATGGGCCGGCCGGCCGCCCGGCGGACCTGGCCCTGCTGGGCGTGCCGGCCTCGCGGACCTCGATCTCACCGACCGGGGCCCACGCCACGCCCACCGCGGTGCGGCAGGCGCTGCTGCGCCTGGGCACCTGGTCCTGGCGGCACCGGCTCGACCTGGCCGACGTCGCCGCGCTCGACCTCGGCGACGTGCCGGACCCCGACGCGGACGAGGCGGCCACCGAGGCCGCGGCGGCCGACGGCGTGGCCCGGGCCCGGCTGCTGCTGGCCTTGGGCGGGGACAACTCGATCACCTGCGCCGTCGCCCGCGGTGCGGCCGGGCCGCAGCTGCCGACCGCCGGGCTGGTGACCCTGGACGCCCACCACGACCTGCGCGACGGGCGCAGCAACGGCTCCCCGGTGCGCAGGCTGGTCGAGGCGGGCCTCTCGGGCACCCGGGTGGTGCAGGTCGGGATCGCGGACTGGGCCAACTCGCCCGAGTACGCCGCGCGCGCCCGCGACCTCGGCATCACCGTGGTGCCGCTGCACGAGGCCGAGCGGCGCCCGATGGCCGACGTCATGGCCGAGGCGCTCGACGTCGCCGGCGCGGGCGGCGGCCCGGTGCACGTCGACCTCGACGTCGACGTCTGCGACCGTTCGGTCGCCCCGGCCTGCCCCGCGGCGCTGCCCGGCGGCCTGAGCGCCCGCGCCCTGCTGGACGCCGCCCACGCCGCCGCCCGCGACCCACGGGTGCGCTCGCTGGACCTCACCGAGGTGGACGCCACCGCCGACGTCCCCGATGGGCGGACGGTGCGCCTGGTCGCGCTCGCCGTGCTGGAGGCGGCCGCCGGGGTGGCGCTGCGCCCCGCCGGCGCGTAGCGCGTGACGTCCCACCCGCTGGCGGCGCTCGCCGTCGCCGTCGTGCTGCTGGCCGGGGTGGCCGGGGCGGTCGGCCACCTGGCCGGGCTCGGGCACGGCCGCGACCTCGTGGTGGCCACCGGCCGGGCCGTCGTGCAGCTCCTGCTGGTCGGTCTGGTCGTCCGCGTGGTCCTCGGCACGCCGGCCCTCGCCCCGCTCTACCTCGCGGTGATGCTGACCGCCGCGGCGCTCACCAGCGGGCGGCGGCTGCGCGGGGTCCCCGAGGCCGCCCGGCTGGCCGCGGTCGCCATCGGCTCGGGCGCGCTGGTCACCACCGTGGTCGTCTTCGCCACCGGCGCGCTGGCCTGGAGCGCCCGCGACGTCGTGCCGTTCACCGCCCAGGTGCTCGGCGGCGCCATGACCGCCACCACGCTGGCCGGGCAGCGGCTGCTCGACGACGTGCGCACGCAGTGGGACCAGGTGGAGGCCTGGCTCGCCGTCGGTGCCACTCCGCGCCAGGCGGTGCGCGAGCTCGGCCGGGTGGCGGCCGCCCGGGCGCTGGTGCCCTCGCTGGACCAGACCCGCAACGTCGGCCTGGTGGTGCTGCCCGGCGCGTTCGTCGGGCTGCTGCTCGGCGGCGCCTCGCCACTGGAGGCCGGCCGGGTGCAGCTGCTCGTGCTGGTCGGCCTGCTGGCGGCGCAGACTGTCGCCGCGGTGGTCGTCACCCGGCTGCTGGCCGACCGGGTCGGCCTGGTGCGCCCCGTCGTCGCCGCCTGACGACGGCGCGAGCCCGCGGGGCGCTACCGTCCGGCCGTGCCTGAGCCGGAGCCCGAGCCCGAGCCCGAGCCCGAGCCCGAGCGCAGCGTGCGCGCGCCGCTGGCCTGGTTCGGGGGAGTGCTGGCCACCGAGCTGCAGCAGGTCTCCGACGACGTGTCGGACCTGGACCGCGAAGGCTGGTGGGCGGTGGTGCTCGGCTTCGAGGGCGAGGTGACGCTGGGCCGGTTCGCGAGGGTGCGGCCGGCGCCGCTGCCCCGCGCGCCCTGGCCGGGCGTGCCGACCGCGGCCTGGCGCAGCTCGATGGACCGAGCGGCCTACCTCGCCGCCTGCGAGGACGTCCGCCGCCGCATCGCCGCCGGGGAGGTCTACCAGGCCAACGTCTGCCGGGTCCTGCACGCGCCGTTGCCCGAGCACGCGGACCTGCTGGGCCTGGCCGGCCTGCTGGCCTTCGGCAACCCGGCTCCGTACGCGGGATACGTGCGGCTGCCGGGGGAGGGCCGCCCAACCGTCGAGGTCGCCACGGCCAGCCCGGAGCTGTTCCTGTCCCGCGCCGGCGACGTGGTGGAGTCCCGGCCGATCAAGGGCACCGGGCGGACCGAGGCCGACCTGCGGGAGAAGGACCGGGCCGAGAACGTGATGATCGTCGACCTGGTCCGCAACGACCTCGGCCGCGCCTGCCGCACCGGCAGCGTGCAGGTGCCGGCCCTGCTCGCGGTGGAGGAGCACCCCGGGCTGGTCCACCTGGTCTCCACCGTCCGCGGCCGGCTCGCCGGCGGCGTCGGCTGGCCGGGGCTGCTGGCGGCCACCTTCCCGCCCGGCTCGGTCACCGGAGCCCCCAAGAGCAGCGCGCTGGCGGCCCTGCGCACGCTCGAACCGGTCCCGCGCGGCCCCGACTGCGGGGCGGTCGGCTGGGTCGACGCCGACCGCGGCACGGGGCGACTCGCCGTCGGCATCCGCACGTTCTGGCGGGAGCCGGGCAGGCTGTGCCTCGGCACCGGCGCCGGCATCACCTGGGGCTCAGACCCGGCGGCCGAGTGGGACGAGACCGAGCTCAAGGCCGCCCGGCTGCTCGCCGTCGCGTCGCAGCGGTCGAGCGGGGGTAGTGGGCCGGCGCAGCACGAGGGACAGCACGACGAGGGACAGCACGACGAGGAGCAGCGGTGAAGGTCTGGATCGGCAGCAGCGGCGCTGACGGCGCCGGCGGGCTCGACGGCGGGCTGGTGGAGCAGGGCGAGGCACGGGTCTCGGCCTTCGACCACGGCCTGACGGTGGGCGACGGCGTGTTCGAGACGTGCAAGGTGGTCGGCGGCACGCCGTTCGCGCTCACCCGGCACCTGCGGCGGCTGGCGTTCTCCGCGCGCGGGCTCGGGCTGCCGGTGCCGGAGGAGGACGGGGTGCGCGCGGCCATCGGCGAGCTGCTGGCCCAGCCGGAGGCGGCCCAGGGGACCGGACGGCTGCGGATCACCTGGACCGGAGGCCCGAGCCCACTGGGCTCCGAGCGCGGCCACGCCGGCTGCACCCTGGTCGTCGCCGCGGCCGCCGCCACCGCGTGGCCCGAGACCGCCGACGTCGCCACCGTCCCGTGGACCCGCAACGAGCACAGCGCGGTGGCCGGGCTGAAGACCACCTCCTACGCGGACAACGTGGTCGCCCTCGCCCACGCTAAGGCGCGCGGTGCCAGCGAGGCCCTCTTCGCCAACACCGCCGGGATGCTCTGCGAGGGCACCGGCTCCAACGTCGTGCTGGCCCTGGACGGCGAGCTGGTCACGCCCACGCTGGCCTCGGGCTGCCTGGCCGGCGTCACCCGCGCGCTCGTGCTGGCGTGGTGCGACGTCGTGGAGCGCGACGTCCCGCTGAGCGCGCTGGCGCAGGCCCAGGAGGTGTTCCTCACCTCCTCCACGCGCGACGTGCAGGCGGTGGGCACGGTGGACGGGCGACCGGTCGGCGACGGCAAGCCCGGCCCGCTCACCCGCGAGGTCGCCGCCACCTTCGCCGCCCGCAGCGCCGCCGACGTCGACCCCTGAGCCCCGATCGCACCGACACGACCCCACCAGGCGCCCGGTGGGTGGTCAGGGCCGGCTGCGCCCAGCAGACTGCGGCGCAGGAGGCCCGGCGACCACGACGGGTGGGGTGCGAGCAGGAGGGACGCGACGATGGCGTCGAGCGTGACCAGCGAGGTGCTGCGCGAGGGCCTGGCGTTCGGTGAGGGACCGCGCTGGCACCAGGGCCGGCTGTGGTTCAGCGACTTCTACCGGCACGCGGTGTTCACCCTCGACCTGGACGGGCGCGAGCAGAAGGTGCTCGACGTCCCCCAGCAGCCCTCCGGCCTGGGTTGGCTCCCGGACGGTCGCCTGCTGGTGGTGAGCATGCTGGACCGCAGGGTGCTGCGGCTCGAGCCCGACGGGAGCCTGGTCCAGCACGCGGACCTGTCCGACGTGGCCGACTTCCACGCCAACGACATGCTCGTGGACGGCGAGGGGCGCGCCTACGTCGGCAACTTCGGCTTCGACCTGCACGCGGCGCTGGCGCAGCGCCCGGACGCCGAGGTGATCGCCGACGAGTCCGCCGGGCTGACCCGGCTGGCGCTGGTGCAGCCGGACGGCACCGTGAGCGTGGCCGCGGACGAGGTCCGGTTCCCCAACGGGATGGTGCTGCTGGACGGCGGGCGCACCCTGGTGGTGGCCGAGACGCTGCGCCTGCAGCTGACCGCGTTCGACGTCGCCGCGGACGGGAGCCTGTCCAACCGGCGGGTCTGGGCGTCCACGGCGGCGGCCGGCGTCGCCCCGGACGGGATCTGCACCGACGGCGACGTGGTGTGGGCCGCTGCCGCCCTGAAGCCTGCCGTCGTCGGCTTCCGTGAGGGCGGTGAGGTGGCCGGCACCGTCACGACGTCGCAGTACGCCTACGCCTGCGCGCTGGGCGGGGAGGACGGGCGGACGCTGTTCGCCATGACCGCGCCGTCCAGCGAGCCGCGGCACGTGGCCGCCGGGGGGCGCGGCAAGGTCGAGGTCGCGCGGGTCTGAGCGGTCGGCTCGTCGACGGCACGAGCAACGGGGTCGTGGGCACCTCGGTTCCGATAGAAGGAACCAAGGTGCCCACGACCCCGAACGGTCCGGGGGTGCTCCTCGTCAGGCGGAGCGGCGGAGCAGGGCGTCGAGCTCGCTGTCCAGGTCCAGGTAGGACGGCTCGGTGCCCGGGGGCACCAGCGCGGCGGTCCGCTCGATGAACGCGCTGATCGCGGTGGCGTCGGCCTCGAGCCGGGCGTGGCCGTCGGGGGAGGTGAGGGCGATCGAGACCGTCGGGGTGCCCCCGGCCACCGGCCAGACCCGCACGTCGCCGTCCCCGGCGGGCTGGGTGAGGCCGTCGCGCAGCAGGTCGCGGGCGAAGACCCACTCCACGCTGCCGGCGTCGCCGGTGAGGAACTCGGCGCGCACCGAGAACGGCTCGTCGGTGCGGTAGTGCAGCCGCACCGGCAGCGGCACCGGGACGTCGCCGGGCACCTCGAGGCGGACCCGCAGGTCGGCGGTGACGGTGGCGGTGCCTCGCGACTGCATCGTTCCTCCGCTCTGGGCTGACCCGGCTCGCCGGCGGTCCGGCCGGCTTCGGGTCTGCTGCCTCGGTGGGCTGGTGTGGTGCGCAGGTGTGGGGGCTGCGGGTGGGGCTGTGGACGGGCCTGCGGGGAGCCCCTGGGGAACCGGTGCTCGCCGTCGTTCGTCCGACGACCGCGAGGGTGCCCGTCGCCTCTCGTAGGCAAACCCGCCGTGAGCGGTGCGCCGCGCCCTGCCACCCCGCCCGCGCGGGAGACCGGGCTCGATCCGTGCCGGCCTCGCCAGGCCACACCTGTCAGCCCCTGGCGCGCCCGGCTGCGGCGGAGGCAGTCGGTGCGGCAGGCTGGACGGACGGCGGGACGTGGACGGGTGGACGCTCGCGGTCCACGAGGGGCCGGCCGCGAGGGCGGTGCGCGAAGACGCTGCACGAAGACGCTGCACCAGGACGCTGCACCAGGACGCTGCACGAGGACGCTGCACGAGGGGTGGGATGGACGACCAGCGCACGAGCGAGGAGCACGCGCCGCAGCGCCTGCGGCACGCCGTCGACGACGCCGGTCAGGACCTCGAGCAGGGCATCGAGCGGGCCGAGCGGCGGCTCGGCTTCCGCGACCGCTACATCCGGCGCAACCGCACCGCGCACGCCGCCTGGCGCGTCGTCGTCGCCCTGGTGGGTGCCGCGATCATCGTCACCGGCGTGGTGCTGCTCCCGCTGCCCGGGCCCGGCTGGCTGATCATCTTCGCCGGCCTGGCGGTGCTCGCCTCGGAGTTCGTGTGGGCCCAGCGCCTGCTGCACTTCGCTCGCCAGCAGGTGTCGGCGTGGACCCGCTGGGTGAGCCGCCAGCCGCTGCCGGTGCGGGCGCTGATCGGGCTCGCATTCCTGCTGCTGGTGCTCGCCCTGGTGGCGGCCTACCTCGCGGTGGTGGGTCCGCCCTCCTGGGCGCCGTCCTGGGTGCCGACGTTCGCCATCGGGCTGCTCGCCGCCGCGGCGGGCTGAGCTCGGCGGGCTCGTCGCCGCGAGCACACCCCGACCGACACCCAGGCAGGCGCCGGACCAGGCACCGGCCTGGGCGATGGCACGACCCGCCGTCCGGATCCGGTAGAGTTCGGCACCGCCGAGGGCGATTAGCTCAGCGGGAGAGCGCTCCGTTCACACCGGAGAGGTCACTGGTTCGAACCCAGTATCGCCCACCACTGAAGGCCCCCGACCGCCTGGTCGGGGGCCTTCTGCATCGATCACGCGGTCGTGCTCCTCGGCCATCGCAGCTGCCGAGCACGCGAACGCCGGCGGGACGCAGAACGGCCCCCGGCTCGCGCCGGGGGCCGTTCCACCACCACTCCCCGAGGCTCCGAGCGCGGTCCCTCGCGCGAAGCCCCGTCCTCTCGTCGTGGCTGGGATGTTCCACCACTGCGGGACCGCCAAACCTGTCGATCTCGCGCCGATCTCGCGCGGGTGCGGCGCGGCCGGGCTTGCGCCGGCGGCCCCGGGCCGTAGCGTGCCGTCATGAGCGAGAGCACCGGTGGTGCGCACGGCGCAGGCGCGGGCACCGTCACGGCCTCCACAGCGGCAGCGACGAGCACGGCCGGCACGGCGGTCGGAAGGGTCGGCGAGTTGTGGACCTTCCCGGTGAAGTCGACCCAGGGGGTGCGGCACCAGGACGTCGACATCGCCGCCGCCGGGCTGGCCGGCGACCGCGAGTGGGCCGTGCACGACGCGGCCACCGGCGAGGTGCTCACCGCCGCGCAGTCGCCCTCGCTGCGCGAGGTGGAGGTGGCCTGGACCCGGCACGACCAGGCCCCCTCGGTGCGGCTGCCCGACGAGGGCTCGTGCCTGGGCCGGGACGCCACCGATGCCGCCCTCAGCCGTCATCTGGGCCGCCCGGTGCGGCTGGTGCGCGCGGCCGAGCGCCGCCACGTCGACGTCGCCCCGGTGCACCTGGTGTCCGGGCGCTCCTTGGAGCACGCCCGGACCGACGAGCACGCCATCTCCTGCGCCTGCTCGGTGGAGGACCCGCGGGCCAACGTCCTGCTAGCGCTGGACGCCGACGCCCCGTCCGAGCGCGACCTGGTGGGCCGCGACCTGCTGGTGGGCGCCGAGGTCGTCCTGCGGCTCATCCAGCGGCCGGACCACTGCCTCGGCGTCTACGCCGAGGTCGTGCGTCCCGGTCAGGTGCGCGCCGGCGACGAGGTCCGCGTCCTCTGAGGCGCCGCCCGCCGGGCCGCTCCCTCGAGCCCCGCCGGGCAGCGAAAGCCGGGGGAAGCGGCGCTGCCGCGGTCGGTAGGCTCGTCGCGACGTGCTCGGCGCCCTCGCGCCGGTCAGGTCGGCCTCTGCGCCTGCGGGCGCAGCCCACCCATGAACAGGAGCCGGTCCCGTGCCCGACCTCACCATCGTCCTCGACGGCCTCGAGCGCGCGGTGGCGGCGGGCACGACGTACGCCGACCTGTTCGCCGACCGCCGCGACGTCGTCGTCGTGCGGGTCGACGGCGAGCTGCGCGACCTGGCCCGCAAGGTGGCCGCCGGCGACGTCGCCGAGGGCGTCACGATCGACAGCGACGACGGCCTGGCCGTCCTGCGTCACTCCACCGCCCACGTGCTGGCCCAGGCGGTGCAGGAGGTCAACCCCACCGCGCGCCTGGGCATCGGCCCGCCCGTGCGCGACGGCTTCTACTACGACTTCGACGTCGCCGAACCGTTCACCCCGGAGGACCTCAAGGCGCTGGAGAAGGTGATGGCCCGGATCGTCAAGGAGGGCCAGACCTTCCGGCGCCGGGCGGTCAGCGACGAGGATGCGCGCGCCGAGCTGGCCGAGGAGCCGTTCAAGCTCGAGCTGATCGGGCTCAAGGGCGGCGCGAGCGAGGCCGGCGAGGGCGCCGAGGTCGAGGTGGGCGGCGGCGAGCTGACCATCTACGACAACCTGCGCCGCGACGGCGAGGTCGCCTGGAAGGACCTGTGCCGCGGTCCGCACCTGCCCAGCACCCGGCTCATCGGCAACGGGTTCCAGCTCATGCGCAACGCGGCGGCCTACTGGCGCGGCAGCGAGAAGAACCCGCAGCTGCAGCGCATCTACGGCACCGCGTGGCCGAGCAAGGACGAGCTGCGGGCCTACCTGGACCGGATGGCGGAGGCCGAGCGGCGCGACCACCGCAAGCTCGGTGCCGAGCTGGACCTGTTCTCCTTCCCGGACGAGATCGGCTCCGGCCTGGCCGTCTTCCACCCCAAGGGCGGCATCCTGCGCCGGGCCATGGAGGACTACTCCCGCCGCCGCCACGAGCAGGCCGGCTACGAGTTCGTCTACTCGCCGCACATCACCAAGGCCAACCTCTTCCAGACCTCGGGGCACCTGGACTGGTACGCCGACGGCATGTACCCGCCCATGCACCTGGACGCCGAGGTCGACGCCGAGGGCAACGTCAAGCGGCAGGGGCAGGACTACTACCTCAAGCCGATGAACTGCCCGTTCCATTGCCTGATCTTCAAGAGCCGCGGGCGCTCCTACCGCGACCTGCCGCTGCGCCTGTTCGAGTTCGGCAGCGTCTACCGCTACGAGAAGTCCGGCGTGGTGCACGGCCTCACCCGGGTGCGCGGCATGACGCAGGACGACGCCCACATCTACTGCACCCGCGAGCAGATGGCGGACGAGCTCAAGAGCCTGCTGGCGTTCGTGCTGGACCTGCTGCGCGACTACGGGCTGGACGACTTCTACCTCGAGCTGTCCACCCGCGACCCCGAGAAGTCGGTCGGCACCGACGAGGCGTGGGAGGTGGCCACCGAGACGCTGCGCCAGGCCGCGGTCGACTCCGGCCTGGAGCTGGTGCCCGACCCGGGCGGCGCCGCCTTCTACGGCCCGAAGATCTCGGTGCAGGCCCGGGACGCCATCGGGCGGACCTGGCAGATGTCGACCATCCAGCTCGACTTCCAGCTGCCCGAGAAGTTCGACCTCGAGTACACCGCGGCCGACGGCTCGCGCCAGCGCCCGGTGATGATCCACCGCGCGCTGTTCGGCTCGGTCGAGCGGTTCATCGGCGTGCTCACCGAGCACTACGCCGGCGCCTTCCCGGCCTGGCTCGCCCCGGTGCAGGTGGTCGGCATCCCGATCACCGACGAGCACGTCCCCTACCTGCAGGAGGTCGCGGCCCGGCTGCGCGACCGGGGGATCCGGGTGGAGGTCGACACCTCCGACGACCGCATGCAGAAGAAGATCCGCAACGCGCAGAAGCAGAAGGTGCCCTTCATGCTGCTGGCCGGCGATGAGGACGTCGCCAAGGGGGCGGTCTCCTTCCGCTACCGGGACGGCTCGCAGGAGAACGGGGTCCCGGTGGAGGACGCGGTCGCCAAGGTGGTGCGCGTGGTGGAGGAGCGGCTGGCGGAGGCGTCGGCGTCGTGAGCGGCTCCGACAGCGGGTCGGAGAACGGTGCCGAAGAGACCCTCGTCCAGGACGGCGCCGGGGTCCCGGACGCCTTCGAGCGGCTGTGGACCCCGCACCGGATGGCCTACATCCAGGGCGAGGGCAAGCCGACCGGACCGGGTGCGGACGACGGCTGCCCGTTCTGCCGGATCCCCGGCCTGTCCGACGAGGATGGGCTGGTCGTGCGTCGCGGGCGGCTGGCCTACGTCGTGCTCAACCTCTACCCCTACAACTCCGGCCACCTCATGGTCTGCCCCTACCGGCACGTGGCGGACTACACCGACCTCGACGTCGACGAGGTCGCCGAGGTGGGCGCGCTCACCCAGCAGGCGATGGCCGCGGTGCGCGCGGCGTCCGGGGCGCACGGGTTCAACGTCGGGATGAACCAGGGGTCGGTGGCCGGTGCCGGCATCGCCGCCCACCTGCACCAGCACGTGGTGCCCCGGTGGGGCGGCGACACCAACTTCATGCCGGTGGTCGGGCGCACCCGGGTGCTCCCGCAGCTTCTCCGGGACACCCGGGACCTGCTGGCCGCACACTGGCCGGTGGGCTGAGCCCCTGCCGGCAGGCGCGGCGGGAGCAGGCTCGGCGGTGACGGGGCGGGAACGCCGGCCGGTGGCGAGGCACGGGGGAGCACGATGACGACGGCGCTCGCGCGCGACGGCGCGCCGCTGCTGCGTGCCCCGGACGTCCTCGACGGCCCGCGCCGGCCGGGCGCTGTCACGGCAACGACGCCTTCTGGCTGGACGCGACCGCTGGGACCGGGTGGACGGCACCCGCTGCGCCCACAGCTGTCCGCGCTCGCGCTCGGGGCGGCGCTGACGCTGGCCGCGGTGACGCTCGCGGCCGCACCGGCCCCGGCCCGTTCGGAGGGAGCGCGGCTGCCGCTGCTGGTGGCCGGGGTGGCGGGCACCCCCGGCGACGTCGTCCCGCTCGCGCCACGGGACACGCTCGGCCGCTACCTGCCGGGCAGCTCGGTCCTGCAGCAGCCCTCGGGGCGGCTCGTGGTCGGGACCCAGCCACCGGCCGCCGGCCTGGTGGCCGCGGCGCTGCGCCCCGCCGTCGCCGGCACCGATCCGGTCACCGCGGCCCGCGCCGTCGGGGCCGCCGCCGCCAGCCGTGCCTGGCTCGCCTCCGGGCGGGTGCCGGGACAGACCGGGCCCGAGCGCGCCATGGCGCAGCGTGCGCTGCTGGACCTGCGCCTGCTCACCGCTCCGGACGGCGCGGTGGTGGCTGCCGAGCACGGCTACTGGGCCTACGTCTGGCCGCGCGACGCTGCCTTCGTCGCCGCCGCCTTCGCCGCCACCGGCCACCGCGACGAGGCGCTGTCGGTGCTGCGGTGGGTGGCCGGTGTGCAGGACGACGACGGCACGTGGCAGGCGCGCTACCACCCGGGTGACGGCTCGCCCGTGCTGGACGGCCGTCCGGCGCAGCTGGACGCCGTGGGCTGGTTCCCGTGGGCCGCCTGGTTCATGGTGGCCACCGCGCCGGACCCGGCTGCCGCGCTGGGCGCGCTCGCGCCGCTGTGGCCGGCGGTCGCCCGGGCGGCCGACGCCGCGGTCGCCGCGCTGCGCCCCGACGGCCTGCCGCGCGCCACCCCGGACTACTGGGAGACCGCGGTCCAGGGCCCCACCGTCGAGACGGTCGCGGCGCTGCGAGCCGGGCTGCGCGCCGCCGCCGATCTGGCGCAGCGGCGCGGCGACGCCGGCGCGCACGGGCGCTGGCAGGCGGCGGCCGACCGGCTGGACGAGGCGGCCCGGCGCACCTTCGGGGCCACCGGCTGGCAGCGCTACCCCGACGGGGGCGGTGCGGACGCCGCCGTCGCGCTGCTGGGCCCGCCCTTCGCGCCGGCCCAGGCGTCGGTGAAGGCCGCCGTGGCCCGTACCTCCACCGTCCTGTCCGCCCCGGCCGGGGGGCTGCGCCCGGGGGAGGACTGGGGCTCGGACCGCTCGGTCAGCTGGACCCCGGCCACCTGCTTCGCCCTGCTCGCCGCGGCCGCCGGCGGCGACCGTCCCACGGCCGACGGCTGGCTGCGCTGGTTCGAGGACCACACCACTGCCCTGGGCGCGCTGCCGGAGAAGGTCGACGCGCACGGGCGCCCGGCGTCGGTCGCACCGCTGGCCTGGACCGACGCGCTGGTGCTGCTCGCGCTGGTCGCCCGGGACGAGGGGCTGCCGGTCCCGCCGGGATAGTGGCGGTATTCGTCGAGTGCTCGGTCTGCGCTGCGCGCTGCAGTAGGTCACGGGTGGAACGGCGCTGGTGAGGGCGGCCGTGGGCGGATGGGTGCGTTCGCCGGCCGGCCGGCGGTGAGCGGCTGTTCGAGTGGAAGGCTGGTGGGCGACTCGCCGGCGTGTCGCGTAACGGCGTTCCACTCGTGCGCCAACCGCGGATCTCGAGGCGCTGTGCACCCTGCTGAGCGTGGATCTGTCTCAAGATCCGCCGGGGGAGGACCGCCGGCCGGCGACGGAGCTCGCCCCGCGCCGGCTGCCGCCGTCACCAGCGCCTTTCAACCCGCTTCGGACCGCACCGCACCGCGATAGCCGCTCCCCACCCGAACCGCGCCCCGATCTTGAGGCACGAACCGTTCGCGATGAGCGTGCACATCCTCACCGGCGCATCAAGATCCGCGAACCGGGCGCAGCCTCACCCCAGCGTCCCCGCCCGGTCGAAGAACGCCCGGGCCACCGGGCCGGCGTCGGCCCCGCCGGAGCCACCGGACTCGAGCAGGACGGCGACGGCGAGCGGGCCGCGGTAGGCGATGAACCAGGCGTGCGGGGTGCCGCTGGTGTTGCCGTGCTCGGCGGTGCCGGTCTTGGCCCCTACCTCGCCGGACAGGCCGCGCAGGGCCCGGCCGCTGCCCTCGGTGACCACGGCGGACATGAGGGCCTTGAGGGAGGCGTCGAGCGTGGTGTCCAGCGGCTTCGGCGCGGCCGAGGGCTTGCGGTCGGTGAGCAGGTACGGCTGCCGGTAGGCGCCGGACTCCACGGTGGCCGCCACGCCGGCCATGACCAGCGGGCTGGCCAGGACCTTCCCCTGGCCGATGCCGGCCGCCGCCCGGTCCACCGCGGTGTCGGCTGCCGGCGCGCTGCCGTCGAAGGAGGGCACGCCGAGGTCGAGCGCGGTGCCGAAACCGAAGTCGGCGGCTCGGGTGGCCAGGGCGTCGGCCGGCAGGTCCTTGGCCAGGCCCACGAACGCCGTGTTGCAGGACTGGGCGAAGTCGGTCCGGAAGGGCACCGAGCCCAGCTCGAAGCCGCCCTGGTTGTGGAACTCCTTGCCGTCGATCACGACGGACTTGGGGCACGGCACGGTCGCGTCGGGTGACTGCCCGCGCGAGAGCAGCTCGGCCGCGGTGACCACCTTGAAGGTCGAGCCGGGCGGGTACTGCCCGGCCAGCGCCTTGTCGGTGCCGTCCTCCGGGCTGCTCGCGGCGGCCAGGATCGCCCCGGTGCGGGCGTCGAGGGCGACCAGGGCGCCAGGGCCGCCGCCCTTGGCCAGCGCGGCCTCGGCGTCGGCCTGCAGGTCCAGGTCGAGCGTGGTGCGCAGCGGGGTGCCGGGCTTGGCCGGGAACTTCTCGAGGGTCTTGACCACCGCCTGGTCGGTGCGGTCGATGAGCCGGACGGCGCCGCCGGGCCGCCCGGCCAGCTGCTGCTGGAAGGCGGCCTGCAGCCCGGTCGCCCCGATGTTGTCGACCGAGGAGGCGTAGGGGCCGGCGGCCGCGAGGGTCTCCTTGGTGGCCGGCAGGACCTGACCCAGGACGCCGCGGGCGAAGGTCGGGGTGGGCGCGAGCGTGCGGGTGCCGTCGGAGACGATGATCCCCGGGACAGCGCGGACCTTGGCGGCCACCGCCGCCCACGCCTGCGAGCGCAGGGTGATGACCGGCACCAGCTGGTCCGGCCTGGCCGCGGCCATCCGCGAGCGAAGGCCCGCCGGGTCCACGTCGAGCAGCGCGGCTGCCGCGTCGAGCGCCTTCGGGTCGGTGACCTTGCCCGGCTCGACGCCGATCTCGACCACCGGGCGCGGGCTCATCAAGGCCCGGCCCTTGCGGTCGAGCACGGGGGCGCGATCGGGCAGGTCGCGCAGCCGGCTCAGCCGGGTCCCCTCGGTGAGGTCGGGGTGGATGGTGGCCGGGTCCAGGTGCACGGTCCAGCCGCCACCGGCCTTCGGCACCGCCACCACGCGCCCGTCGTAGGCCCAGTCGCCGAGGGCGTCCAGCGTGAGCACGGCGTGGAACGGCACCAGCCGGGAGCCGGCGACCGGGGTGGCGGGCGGCGGGCCGACCGGCGCGGCGGCCGGGGAGCCTGGGCTGGCGGCGCTGGCGGCGCTCGAAGCGCTGGCGGCGCTCGATGAGCCAGGCGAGGGCAGCGGGACGGACGCTGCGGGGGTGAGGACCGCCTTGCTCACCCGCAGGGTGGAGATGGTCTCCCCGAGCAGCTTCCTGGTGACGTCGGGGTCGTCGGTGGCGGCGGCCGCGGCGTCGACGTCGAGGCGCGCCCAGGCGGCGAGGAACGTGCCCGCGGCCTGGGCGGCCGGGTCCTTCGGGCCCGCGGGGGCGCTGGACGAGCCGCCGGTGCAGGCGGCGAGGGCGGCGGTGAGCGTCAGGGCCGTCAGGGCGGCAGCGAGCGCGCGCCACCCGCCCCCGCGCGTGCGTGCCCGACCGCTGCGCGTCGTCCCGGACCACCGTGCGCCCGCCACCGGATCTCCCCTCCCGTGCCGTCCGGGGCTGCCCCCCGGCCGGTCGGGACGACGCTATCGGAGGTCTCCGACGGGCCGGGGAACCGGCGGCGAGGGGCACCAGTGCCGGCCGGGAGGACCGACACGCCGGGGTGAGCAGGCCGCCTCCCGCGGATGCCGGAAACGGTCGGCGCCCCCACCTAGACTTCCCGTGCGACCGACCGGCGGGCTCCGCCGGGCGGCCGCGCGCAGGGCCCCACCGCCTTCCCCCGGTGCCGAGCACGCGCGACTCCAGCTCAGCAGCACTGGCAGCACCGGCCTGGCCGCACCAGGCATGGCAGCACCAGGCACAGCAGGAAGGTGGCCGCCCCCATGGCGTCGACGGACTCGTTCGTGCACCTGCACGTCCACACCGAGTACTCGATGCTCGACGGCGCGGCCCGGCTCAAGGACCTGTTCGCCGAGGCCTCCCGGATGGGGATGCCGGCGCTGGCCATGACCGACCACGGCAACACCTTCGGTGCCTACGACTTCTGGCGGCAGGCCAGGGGCGCCGGCGTGAAGCCGATCATCGGGACCGAGGCCTACCTCACCCCGGGCCACACCCACCGCACCGACAAGACCCGGGTCCGCTGGGGCAACGGCGGCGAGGACGACGTCTCCGGCGGCGGCGCCTACACCCACATGACCCTGCTGGCCGAGACCACGGCCGGGATGCACAACCTGTTCCGGCTCTCCTCCCTGGCCAGCCTCGAGGGCTACTACTACAAGCCGCGGATGGACCGCGAGCTGCTGCAGACCTACGGCAAGGGGCTCATCGCCACCACCGGCTGCCCCTCGGGGGAGATCCAGACCCTGCTGCGGCTGGGCCGCTACGAGGACGCCAAGACCTCGGCGGGGGAGTTCCGCGACATCTTCGGCCGGGAGAACTTCTTCTGCGAGCTGATGGACCACGGGCTGGGCATCGAGACCCGGATCCGCCAGGACCTGCTGCGCCTGGCCAAGGAGATGTCGCTCCCGCTGGTCGCCACCAACGACCTGCACTACACCTACAAGGACGACGCGACCGCCCACGAGGTGCTGCTGTGCGTCCAGTCCGGCTCGACCCTGGCCGACCCCAACCGCTTCCGCTTCGATGCCCAGGACTTCTACCTCAAGAGCGCCGACGAGATGCGCTCGCTGTGGCGCGAGCACCCCGAGGCCTGCGACAACACGCTGCTCATCGCCGAGCGCTGCGACGTGTCCTTCACCGAGGGCGAGGGCCGCTACATGCCGCGGTTCCCGTGCCCGGAGGGTGAGAACGAGGAGAGCTGGTTCGTCAAGGAGGTCGAGCGCGGCCTGCACGACCGCTTCCCGCAGGGCATCTCGGACGAGGTGCGCAAGCAGGCCGAGTACGAGGTCGAGGTCATCGTCTCCAAGGGCTACGCGGGCTACTTCCTCGTCGTCGCCGACTTCATCAACTGGGCCAAGAAGAACGGCATCCGGGTGGGGCCGGGCCGTGGTTCTGGCGCGGGCTCGATGTGCGCCTACGCGATGCGGATCACCGACCTCGACCCGCTCGCCCACGGGCTGATCTTCGAGCGGTTCCTCAACCCCGAGCGCAAGTCGATGCCCGACTTCGACGTCGACTTCGACGAGCGCCGGCGCGGCGAGGTGATCCGCTACGTCACCGACCGCTACGGCGAGGACCGGGTCGCCCAGATCGTCACCTACGGCACGATCAAGGCCAAGCAGGCGGTCAAGGACTCCGCCCGGGTGCTCGGCTTCCCGTTCGCCATGGGCGACCGGATCACCAAGGCGATGCCGCCGGCGGTCATGGGCAAGGACGTCCCGCTCACCGGGATCTTCGACCCCGAGCACAAGCGCTACTCCGAGGCGGGTGAGTTCCGCGCCCTCTACGAGTCCGACGCCGAGGTGCGCCGGGTGGTGGACACCGCCAAGGGCCTCGAGGGGCTCAAGCGGCAGTGGGGCGTGCACGCGGCCGGTGTGATCATGAGCTCCGAGCCGCTCATCGACCTGATCCCGATCATGCGCCGGGAGCAGGACGGCCAGGTCATCACGCAGTTCGACTACCCGACCTGCGAGACGCTCGGCCTGGTCAAGATGGACTTCCTGGGCCTGCGCAACCTCACCATCCTCGACGACGCGGTCAAGAACATCGAGCTCAACGGCAAGCCGGCCATCGACCTCGAGAGCCTGCCGCTGGACGACGGCCCCACCTACGAGCTGCTCGGGCGCGGGGACACCCTCGGCGTCTTCCAGTTCGACGGCGGCCCGATGCGGGCCCTGCTGCGGCTGATGAAGCCGGACAACTTCGAGGACATCTCCGCGGTCGGCGCGCTCTACCGGCCCGGCCCGATGGGCGCCGGGTCGCACACCAACTACGCCCTGCGCAAGAACGGGCAGCAGGACATCACCCCCATCCACCCGGAGCTGGCCGAGCCGCTCAAGGAGATCCTCGGCACGACCTACGGCCTGATCGTCTATCAGGAGCAGGTCATGGCCATCGCGCAGAAGGTCGCCGGCTACACCCTCGGCAAGGCCGACCTGCTGCGCCGGGCCATGGGCAAGAAGAAGCGCGAGGTCCTCGACGCCGAGTTCGTCGGCTTCTCCGAGGGCATGAAGGCCAACGGCTTCACCGAGGCCTCGATCAAGACGCTGTGGGACATCCTGGTCCCGTTCTCCGACTACGCCTTCAACAAGGCCCACTCCGCGGCCTACGGCCTGGTCTCCTACTGGACGGCGTTCCTCAAGGCCAACTACCCGGCCGAGTACATGGCCGCGGTGCTCACCTCGGTGCGCGACGACAAGGACAAGTCCGCGCTCTACCTCAACGAGTGCCGGCGCATGGGCATCAAGGTGCTGCCGCCCGACGTCAACGAGTCCGACGGCAACTTCACCCCGGTCGGCACCGACATCCGCTTCGGCCTCAACGCCATCCGCAACGTCGGCGCCAACGTGGTCGAGTCGGTCATCAAGACCCGCATCGAGCGGGGCCGGTTCGCGGACTTCGACGACTTCCTGGACAAGGTCGAGCAGGTGGTCTGCAACAAGAAGACCATCGAGTCGCTGATCAAGGCCGGCGCGTTCGACTCGCTCGGGCACACCCGGCGCGGCCTGCTGGCGGTGCACGCCGACCGGATCGACGCCGTCATGGAGCTCAAGCGCAACGAGGCCATCGGGCAGTTCGACCTGTTCGGCGGGGGTGGCGACGGCGGCGGGGCCGACGACGTCGCGCCGCGCCCGCCGATCCCGGTGGGGGAGTGGGAGAAGGCAGCGCTGCTGGCCTACGAGCGCGAGATGCTCGGTCTCTACGTCTCCGACCACCCGTTGTTCGGCATCGAGCACGTGCTCTCGGCCGCCTCGGACACCTCGATCTCCTCGCTCACCGGCAGCGACGACCGCCCCGACGGTGCGGTGGTCACCGTGGGAGGGCTGGTGACCGGCCTGCAGCGCAAGATGACCAAGCAGGGCAACACCTGGGCGATCGCCACCCTGGAGGACCTCGAGGGCTCGATCGACGTGATGGTCTTCCCGGCCACCTACCAGCTGGTGGCCACCATGCTGGCCGAGGACGCCGTCGTCGTGGTCAAGGGGCGGGTCGACCGGCGCGAAGAGGTGCCCAAGCTGGTGGCGATGGAGATCGCCATGCCCGACCTCACCGAAGGCCCGCGCGGGCCGGTGGTGGTCGCGCTGCCCACCGTGCGCTGCACCCCGCCGGTGGTCGAGCGGCTCAAGGAGGTGCTGCACACCCACCCGGGCACCACCGAGGTGCACCTGCGACTGCAGAGCACCGGGCGCAGCACCCTGCTGCGCCTCGGCGACGGGCTGCGGGTCACCCCGTCCCCGGCGCTGTTCGGCGACCTCAAGGCGCTGCTGGGCCCGTCCTGCCTGACCTGAACGGGTGCGTGGCGCAGCGGCTCCCTAGGGTGGTCGGGTGACAGGGAGCGGCACGCTGACGACACCGAGCCCTCCGGAGGCGGCCCGGCACGAGCCGGTCGCGCCGGCGCTGCGCCGGCTGCCGGTGGTCCCGCTGGTCGACCCCGCACGCCTGCGCGACGAGGCCGGGCTCGCCCTGGTGGTGGCCGGCGCCGGCTGCCTGCTCGGGCTGGTCGTGGGAGCGGTCTGGGCGCTGGTCGCGCCGCAGCCGGTCTGGGTGCTCGTCGACGGCGGCCTGCTGATGGACTCGCTCACCTCCGGCGCGCTGGTGGCCGCGGACGGCTGGCTCGGCGTGCTGTGCCTGCTGGCCGGCCTGCTGCTCGCCGTCCTCGCCGTGCGTCGCTGGCCGCACCACCCGGTGGGCGCCCTGGCCGGGCTGGTCGCCGGCGGCGTCGCCGGTGCGGTCGTGGCCGCCTGGCTGGGTCAGGCGCTGTGCCCGGCCGACGTCGTCGCCCGCGCCGCCGGCCTGCCACTGGGCGCCCGGGTGGACGGCGGGCTCACCCTGCGCGCCCCCGGCGTGCTGCTGTTCTGGCCGATCGCCAGCACCCTGCTCGTGCTCGCCTGGGCCGCCTGGACCGACCGCGCCCGACCGTGACCGAACGTGACCGCACCGGGCAGGATCATCCTCCCGACCCCGGTCGGAACGATCACGGGGACGTCGTCTTTACTCGCCCACCCAGGAGAATTCTCCTCGGTCGGCGAGTACTGATCACGGTCCCGTGATCACTCCCGAGCCGCCCCGGGAGGTGGCGGGGCGGGGTCAGGACGGGCGGCCGACCGGCGCCGTGCTCGCGCCGGTGATCGCGATCAGGTCGGAGGGGGCGAGCTCGAGGTCCAGGCCGCGCCGGCCGCCGGAGACCAGGATCGTGGCGTGCGCCAGCGCGGAGGCGTCCAGGACGGTCGGCAGCGCCTTGCGCTGGCCCACCGGGCTGATCCCGCCGACGACGTAGCCGGTGGTCCGCTCGGCCACCGCCGGGTCGGCCATCGCGGCCTTCTTGCCGCCCACCGCCGCGGCCAGCGCCTTGAGGTCGAGCTGGCCGCTCACCGGCACCACCGCGACCACGAGCCGGCCGTCGACGTCGGCCAGCAGCGTCTTGAACACCCGCTCCGGCTCGACGCCCAGCACCTGGGCCGCCTCCAGCCCGTACGACGGCGCGGCCGGGTCGTGCTCGTACGCCCGCACCTCGAAGGCCACGCCCGCGCGGGTCAGCGCCACCGTCGCCGGCGTGCCGCCCGCAGCAGCCCGCTTCGCCACCAGTTCCCCTCCTCGCGTCGGCGAGGGGACGCTACCGCGCGGTGCCGTCCGCCTCCGCGGGGGTTTCGGCCGGGCGCATCCGCTGCGTCGGCACCGGGAAGGTGCCGAGCCGCGCGACGTCGTAGCCGTGCGGGTAGCTGCGCACGTTGGCGGACTGGCGCGGGTAGCAGGGCTCCAACCGCGGCGGCTGCCGGCGCACGTAGGCGCTGCGCGCCCGCAGCCCGGCGCCGGCCAGCGCCCGCTCCAGCCGGGTCGGGTGCGGGTAGCCGAAGGCGTCGAGCAGGTGGTCGTCCATCAGCGCGAACGCCAGCCGGCGGGACACCGCCGCCGGGAGCAGGTGGTTGGGCGGGAAGGTGCCCATGAGCCGCAGCGTGGCGTCGGAGACCTCGCGTGCACCCTGGTCGCGGCCGAACCGGGTGCGCTCGTAGTCGTCGAGCAGCGTCTCGAAGTCCTCATACGTGGTGGGGATGTCCTTGATCCCCATGTGCCGGCCGAGGTTGCGGTTGTAGTTCACCGACGCCTGGACCTCGGCGGGTGCGAGCCGACGCCAGCCGTAGGCGTCGATCCACCGGGTCGGCACCACCACGAAGGTGGACAGGACGTAGCGCATGTCGTCCTGGGCGATGTCGAAGGCGGCGTGCATCCGGTTCATCCGGCGCAGGGCGGCCCGCCCGTCGGCTCCGGCGAAGGTGTGCTCCAGGATCGCGTCGAGGATGATCACCGTGTCGTCGTAGCGCTTCTGGGTCCGGTCGGTCAGCTCCCGGGTCTGCGCGAGCAGCCGGCCGATCGAGGGGACGGCGTAGGTCCGGTAGAGCGCGAAGGACAGCGCCTGGTTCATGTCCCAGGGGAACTCATGCGCCACGAGGATCCGGTAGATCTCGTGGAAGTCGGTCTCCGGGTCCAGCTCGGCGATCCGCCGGCTCCAGTGGTCCCGTCCGGGCCTGCTCCCGGGCCTGGTTGCCGGCCCGGTGAGGCGTCCGTCGCCGCCCATCGCCACCCCCTGCTGCCGCCCGCACCGCACCGACGAGCCGCAGTGCACCACGGCGGGCGCGAACGCACCAGTGCTCGGCTCAGTTCGGAACGACCGACTGCCGCGCCAGGTCGACCGCGGGCAGCGACGGCAGCGCGCGCAGCAGGGCGGCCTCCCGGCGCAGCAGCGCCAGCTCGGCCCGCAGCCGGTCCCCGACGCTGGGCTGCTCGAGCAGCCGCTGCTGGTCGGGCAGGTCCAGCACCATCGCGGCGCCCACCAGGTAGCTGAGCGAGCGCGGGTCCTGCGGCAGGTCGTCCGGGAGGTCCGCGGGCTCCGCCCCGGCGCTGCTGCCGGCCTCACCGGCGTCGTCGAGCACGGCCAGCCCGCCCCCGGACAGCGCCGCGCGGTAGCGGGCGAACATCCGGCCCACGGACCCGGCCAGCACGGCGTCGGTGTCGCCGCGTCGCTCGTCGAGGAGCACGACCTCGTCCTGCGCGTAGGGCAGAGAGGTGTCCAGGTCCAGCAGCCGGAACCGCTGGCCGCCGGTGGCCACGATCTCGAAGCGCCCGTCCGGCAGCGGGTCGACCCGGCGCAGGATGGCGGTGCAGCCCACCGGGTAGAGGGCGCGCACCCCGTCGCTGCCGACCTCCCGTCCCTGCCGGATCGCGATCACCCCGAACCGGCGCTCGGTCTCCGGCCGCTCCAGCAGGGTGCGGACCATGAGCCGGTAGCGCTCCTCGAACACGTGCAGCGGGAGCACCAGGCCGGGGAACAGCACGGTGCCCAGCGGGAACAGCGGGATCCGGTCCGTGCGCGCGGTGCTCACAGTTTCCAGGCTAGGAGCGCGCGGGGCGGGCCGCCCGCCGAGCGTGGGAGGCGCCCGCTCGGCCCGCGGACGCTCGAGGAGCCGGCCGGGCCGGCGCCGGTAGACTCGCGCCCGTGATCTCCCGCATCGACCTCCGTGGCAAGGAGACCGACCCGCGCGACGTCCTGCCGCGCGCGGCGCTCGACGTCGAGGCGGCCCTCGAGGCCGT
>JBQCHF010000209.1:0-47124 GCA_051954955.1 Motilibacteraceae bacterium | reverse complement strand
GCGCCCTGCGCCCCGTCCCTGTCGGTGGGGTGTCGCCCCCGGCGCCGGGGGGGGGGCGGGGGGGGGGCCGCGGCGCGGGGGCCCCCCCCCCACTCCCGCGTCGGCTCGCTCAGCTTGGGCTCACGCGTCGGCTGTCTCCCGGTCCCGCTCCTGGCCGGGGCTCGGCAGGACGAACCGGTAGCCGACGTTGCGGACGGTGCCGATGAGCGCCTCGTGCTCCGCGCCGAGCTTGGCCCGCAGCCGCCGCACGTGGACGTCGACGGTGCGGGTGCCGCCGAAGTAGTCGTAGCCCCACACCTCCTGCAGCAGCTGGGCGCGGGTGAACACGCGCCCCGGGTGCTGGGCCAGGAACTTGAGCAGCTCGAACTCCTTGAAGGTGAGGTCGAGCGCCCGGCCCCGCACCTTGGCGGTGTAGGTGGCCTCGTCGATGGAGACGTCGCCGCTGCGGATCTCCGGCGGCGCCTCGTCCACCGCCGACCCGCCCAGCGCAAGCCGGCCCGTGCTGAGCCGGATCCGGGCCTCCACCTCGGCGGGCCCGGCGGTGTCGAGCAGGACGTCGTCCACGCCCCACTCGGCGTTGACGACGGTCATCCCGCCCTCGGTGACCACCAGGACCACCGGCACGTCGACGCCGGTGGTGCGCATGAGCCGGCAGAGGGACCGGATGTGGGGCAGGTCCCGGCGCCCGTCCACGAGCACGACGTCGGCGGGAGGCGCGTCGACCAGCGCGGAGGGCTCGGCCGGCAGGATGCGCACCGCGTGGCTGAGCAGGCCGAGCGCGGGCAGGACCTCGGCGGACGGTTGCAGGGCGCTGGTCAGCAGCAGGATCCGGCTCATGGGCGACCTTCCCCGGGTGAGCGGTGGCCGCCGCAGCAGCCCTGGCACCCGCGTCCGCCCCGGCTCCTCAGCTCCTGGAGTGGGCTGAAGCGGCGCGGTGAACGCGAAAGGACCCGGGGGCCACGGCGCCCAGGTCCTCTGGTCGGGCAGGATAGCGGGATGCGGCGCGCGACGGAGACTCGAGGGCCGGACCACGCCCCGGCGCGGGTCCGCACCGTCGCGCCGGCCACCGTGCTGGCCGCGGGCCGCGCCCGGGCGCGGGGCGGCCGCTGGGCCCCCGTCGCCGAACGCCGGCTCCCCGAGGTCCACCGGCTCACCGCCGCCGACGGCGTCCGCATCCATGCCGTCCTCGACCCGCGGTCGCCCGCTCCGGGCGGCGCAGCCGCCGGCTCCGACGAGGTCGCGTTCGTCGTCGCCCACGGCTTCACCGGCTCCTGGCGGCGCCCCGCGGTGCGCACTGTCGTGCAGCGCCTGGCCGCGCACGCCGACGTCGTCAGCTTCGACTTCCGCGGGCACGGCGGCTCCGGCGGCGCCTCCACGGTGGGTGACCGCGAGGTGCTCGACCTCGACGCCGCGGTGGCGTGGGCGCGGTCGCTGGGCCATCGCACCGTCGTCACCGTCGGCTGGTCGATGGGGGCCTCGGTCGTGCTGCGGCACGCCGCCCTGCAGAGCCGGTCCGGCGGCGCCCGCCCGCTGCATCCCATCGCCGGCCACGCGGTGGCCACGCCGGTCGACGCGGTGGTGGCCGTGAGCGGGCCGGGCCGCTGGTGGTTCCGCGGCACCCCGCCGATGCGACGGGTCCACCTGGCCGTGGAGACCCATGCCGGACGCGCGGTCGCCCGCTGGTGGCTGCGCACCCGGATCGCCGAGGAGGGGTGGGACCCGGTGCCCGAGTCGCCCACCCAGGCGGCCGCGCGGATCGCGCCCACGCCGCTGCTCGTGGTGCACGGCGACGCCGACCCCTACTTCCCGGTCGCCCACGCCGAGGCCGTCCACGCCGCCGCCCGGGAGCCCAAGGAGCTGTGGATCGAGCCCGGCTTCGGCCACGCCGAGGGTGCTGCCGGCCCCGAGCTGGTCGACCGGATCGCCCGCTGGGCGCTGGCCCGGGCGGGCGCGGCCGGGGGACCTGATGCAGGGGCGGGCCGATGATCCAGGTCACGCTCCGCTACTGGGCCGCCGCCCGGGCCGCGGCCGGCACTCCCGAGGAGCGGCTCGAGCTGCCCGACGGCGCCGAGCTGGCGGCGGCGCTGGATGCTGCTCGCGCCGCGCACGGCGCGGAGCTGGGCCGCGTGCTCGAGCGCTGCTCCTTCCTGGTCGACGAGGTGCGCGCGCGGCCCGCCGCCGCGCTGGCCGCCGGGGCCGTCGTCGCGGTCCTGCCGCCCTTCGCCGGTGGCAGCGGGCCCGCGCGGGCCGGCGGGCGGCACCGCCGGGAGGGGGCTGACCCCGCCCGGGGCGCCGGACCGGCCCGCTCCGCACCGGTCGCGTCGCCGTCCGAACCCATGGGGCTGCCGGCGCAGCCGGCGCCCGGCCCTGTCAACCGGGATGCATCACCCGCCGCGACCGCGGGGTCGCAGGACCCGCCCGCCACGGCGCAGGTCGTGCCGGTGGGGCCCGATGTCCAGTCGCCGCCGACCCGTCCGCTCGCCTCTGCCGCCGCGCTGGTGCCCGCCGCGCTGCTCACCCTGGGCGCCGGGGTGGGTCGCGGGGTGCTGGTCGTCGCGCTGGCAGTCGTGCAGCTGGCCCTGCTCGCGGGCTGGTGGCCCGCGCTGCGCGTCCCCGGCCGGACCGGCGGGCTGCTGCTGGGCGCCCTGGTCGCGCTGCTCACCGACGCGCTCGTGCTCGCCGCCGGCACGTCGCCGGCGCCGGTGCCGCGCGTGCTCGGAGCCGCGATGCTCGGCCTCTTCGCCGTCCAGCTGGCGCGGAGGGACGGGCGGCCGGACCTGGTCGGCTCGCTCACCGCGGGCGCGGCCGCCTGCGCCGTGGTGGGCCTGGCGGCGGCGCTGCTCGCCGCCGAGGACCTGCCCGACGGCACCTCGCTGGTGGCCGCCACCTCGCTCGCCGCGGGGGTGGCGGCTGCCCTGGGCGGTCTCGCCGGCGCCGCCCGCTCCGGTGCCGGTCGCGTCCTCGGCGTCGTCGCGGCGCTCGCCGTGGCGGTGGGCGCCGGGACTGCGGCCGGGGCCATCGGCTCCGCGGGCCCTCTGGTCGGGGCGCTGCTGGGCCTGGCCGCCGGCGCCGTCGGGGCCCTGGGGCAGGCGCTGGGGGCGCTGCTGCCGGGGCACCGCGCCGAGCCGGTCGCCACGCTCGCCGCCGCAGCCGCGCTGCCGGTGCTGCTGGCCGCCCCGCTGGCGTACGTGCTCGGCCGCCTGCTGGTGGGCTGAGCCGGTGCGCAAGCTCGTCCTCAGCCTGCTCGCCCTGGTGCTGCTCCTGGTCCTGGCCGACCGGGCCGCGGCCGTCCTGGTGTCCCGCCAGGCCACCAGCCGGCTGGCCGCACAGGGCGCCACCGACCCCCACGTCAGCGTGCAGGGCTTCCCGGTGCTGCCGGACCTGGTGCGCCGGTCGGTGCCGGCCGCGCACGTGACGGCCGCCACGCTCGACGTCGCCGGCGGCACCCTCCGGCAGGTCGATGCCGAGCTGCACGACGTCAGCCTGGACGGGGCCGGTCAGGTGCGCAGCGGCACCCTGGACGCCACCGCGCTGGTCACCTGGGCCCAGGTCGAGCAGTCCGCAGGCCTGCCCGCCGGGTCGCTGTCCGCCCAGGGCGATCGGGTCAAGGTCCACGTCTCGCTGCCGGTCGCCGGTGCGGACCTGGCGGTCTCGGCGCTGGCGGACGTCGCGGTGGACGGGCGCGACGTCGTGATCACGCCCGACCGGCTCTCGGTGGGCGGCAGCGGGGAGCTGGCCGCCTCGCTGGCCGACGCCGTGAAGCGCCGGGCCACCTACCGCGCCCCGGTGCCGGACCTGCCCAAGGGCATCGAGCTGGCCGGCGTCACCGTCACCGGCCCGGGGGTGCGCGTGCACGTCACCGGCAGCGACGTGGTGTTAGGCGCCTCGTGAGGCGGGCCCGGTCGGCGCAGGTCCTGGGGAGGGCGTGCGGGGCCGGTGGCAGGGGTGCCGCGACCGGGAATGGCGCCGCCGCCGCGGGGCGTTGGCAGCGACCATGACCGGCGTCGTCGTCCTCGTCGTGGCCCTGCTGGCCGCCACGGCGTTCGGGCTCTACCGCCGACGCACCGACGGCCGGGTCCGCAGCGTCCAGGTCGGCGGGGGCTCCGCGACGGATCTCGGTCCGGCGCTCACCGCGGGCGACCTCGGCGCCCCGCTGGGGGAGCGCTTCACCCTGGTCCAGTTCTCCTCGGCGTTCTGCCAGCCGTGCCGGGTGACGCGGGTGGTCCTGGCGGACGTCGCCGGCACGGTGCCCGGCGTGGCTCACGTGGAGCTGGACGCCGAGCAGCACCTGGAGCTGGTGCGCCGACTGGACGTCCTGCGCACGCCGACGACCCTCGTGCTCGACGGCGGCGGACGCATCGTGCAGCGAGCGGCCGGGGCGCCGCGGAAGGCCGACGTGCTGGCCGCGCTCGGCGCGGCAGCCAGCTGACCGTGCTGTCCAGGAGGCGGACCAGCGGTCCCAGCATCCGGACCCCGCTCGCCCACGTTCTGGACGCCGGGCTAGTCTCCTGGACCGTGACCAGCACAGAGCTGACCAAGCGGAGGTCGGTCGACTTCGGCCGCACCACCAGCTCGCTCTGTCGCATGCCCTGACGGGGCGGCGCTTCCCGGCATCCGACACGCCGCCCTGACGCGTCCCGGCGTCCGCGGCGTGCCTGCAGGTCCTCCTCGACCTCCTCGCGCGCCGGCCTCCCCCCTCGCGCACAGGAGCTCGTCGTCATGGCACTTCACGAACTGTCCCGCCCTGATCGGTCCCGCACCGGTCCGTCCGGCACCGGGCGCCCGCAGGTGGACCCGCGCGGCCCGCGGTTCGGGGCCACCATCACCACCGTCGTCCTCGCGGTCGTCCTGGTCACCGGCGCGGACTGGCTGCTCGCCGTGCAGGCCCTGGTCTTCGCCGCATCCGCGCTGCTGGGCGTGCAGGCCTCGCCCTACGGCGCGCTCTACCGGCGTCTGGTCCGCCCCCGGCTGGCCCCGCCGCGCGAGCTCGAGGACGCCGCCCCGCCCCGCTTCGCCCAGGCCGTCGGCCTGGTGTTCGCACTCCTCGGGCTCGCCGGCTTCGCCGTCGGGTCCTCGGTGCTCGCCCTGGGGGCGACCGCGCTCGCGCTGGTCGCCGCCTTCCTCAACGCGGCCTTCGGTTACTGCCTGGGCTGCGAGATGTTCCTGCTGATCCGGCGCATCCCTCTGTTTTCCGTGGCACGCAATGAGAAGGAGATCTCCGCATGAGCCGCTCCGCAGTGCTCGTCGACGCCGACTGGGTCGAGGCGCACCTCGATGACCCCAAGGTCGTGCTGGTCGAGGTGGACGAGGACACGTCCGCCTACGACAAGAACCACATCCGCGGCGCCGTCCGCATCGACTGGAAGCAGGACCTCCAGGACCCGGTGCGTCGTGACTTCGTGAACAAGGAGCAGTTCGAGGCGCTCCTGTCCGGCAAGGGCATCGCCAACGACGACACCGTGGTGCTGTACGGCGGCAACAACAACTGGTTCGCCGCCTACGCCTACTGGTACTTCAAGCTCTACGGCCACCAGGACGTGCGCCTGCTCGACGGCGGCCGCAAGAAGTGGGAGCTGGACTCGCGCGAGCTCGTCGACGCCGCGGTCGAGCGCCCGGCTACCACCTACACCGCGTCGGAGCCGGACGCCAGCATCCGCGCGTTCCGCGACGAGGTCGTCGAGATCGCCAACACCCAGGCGCAGAACCTCATCGACGTCCGGTCGCCCGACGAGTTCAGCGGCAAGATCCTCGCCCCTGCGCACCTCCCGCAGGAGCAGTCGCAGCGGCCGGGTCACGTGACCGGCGCCAAGAACGTCCCGTGGTCCAAGGCGGCCAACGACGACGGCACCTTCAAGAGCGACGAGGACCTGCGCAAGCTCTATGCGGGCGCCGGCGTCGACTTCGGCAAGGACACCATCGCCTACTGCCGCATCGGCGAGCGCTCGGCGCACACCTGGTTCGTGCTGCACGAGCTGCTGGACCAGCCGAACGTGAAGAACTACGACGGCTCGTGGACCGAGTACGGCTCGCTCGTGGGTGTGCCCGTCGAGCTCGGGGACGGTAGCTGACATGTGCGGAGCCACCACCGGCGGGTTGTCCCTGGAGGGGATCGACGTGGCCAAGGAGACCGTGATCCAGGGCGTCGTGGCGCGCGAGGGCGAGCCGGTCGGCGGCGCCTACGTGCGCCTGCTCGACGCCACCGGCGAGTTCACCGCCGAGGTGCCCACCTCGGCCACCGGGCACTTCCGGTTCTTCGCCGCGCCGGGCACCTGGACGGTGCGCACGCTGGCGCCCAAGGCGACCCCGGTCGACCGCACGGTGCTCGCCCGGCAGGGCGAGGTCGCCGAGGTCGACGTCGCGATCCCGGCCTGACGGTCGCTGGTCCTCGCTGGACGGCGCGCGAGGGCGGGCACGAGGGCGGGGAGGATGGGCGGGTGCGCCCCCTCCCGGCCCTCGTGCTGTCCCTGGTGCTCGGCACCGGGCTGCTCACGGGCTGCCAGGGCAGCGAGTCATCCGGTGCGCCGTCGCGGCCGGCGGCCTCGGCGCCGGCGGGGGCACCCGCGGTGACCGCCGACGCCTTCAGTGCCCGGGTGCTGCGCGTCGTCGACGGCGACACCTTCCTGGCCGACCCGCTCTCCGGTCCGGCGGCCGGGCGCAGCTCGGTGCGGGTGCGGCTGGTGGCGGTGAACGCCCCGGAGTCGGTGAAGCCGGACTCGCCGGTGGAGTGCTGGGGACCGCAGGCCTCGCACGCGCTCACGGCCCTGCTGCCGCCGGGCACCCAGGTGCGCGCCGCCTACGAGGGGGCCAGGCAGCAGGACGAGTTCGGCCGCCAGCTCTGGCACGTCTGGCTGCCCGACGGCCGCTTCCTGGAGGACGTCCTGGTGACCGCGGGCGACGTCCGCCCGGTCACCTACGCCGGCCAGGACCGCTACGCCGCCCACCTGTCCGCCCTGGCCCGCGCAGCCCGGGCCTCTCGCGCCGGCCTCTGGGGCGCTTGCCCTGCCGTCCGCTGAGCCGGCCCGCCCGCACTGCCGGCCCCGGCCGGAACGATCACGGCCCCGTGATCCTTACTCGCCGACCCAGGAGAATTCGCCGCGATCGGCGAGTCATCTCCTCGGTCGGGCGGCTGGCGGACTGACGCTGGCCGGCCCTCAGTAGACCAGCGCCTGCGCGCCGTCGGCGAGCGCCTCGGCCACGAACGTCTGCGCCCCGGCGATCCGGACGCCCGGCAGCAGGTCCTCCTGCGCCAGGCCCCGCCGGGCCGCGCACTGGGTGCACACCGTCACCGTGCCGCCGGCGAGCACCGCGGCCAGCAGGTCGGCCAGCGGGGCGGACTCGGGCAGCTCGAACGCCTCGGCGCGGCCGGGCACCGCGAACCAGACCGACTCGCCGGTCAGCCACAGCGACACCGGCACCCCGCTGGCGACGCCGACCGCCGCCACGGTGAAGCCCTGGGAGCAGCGCTCGGGCGCCTCGGCGCCGCAGGTGACCTTGAGCACGAGGGAGGAGGCCATGCGGCGACGCTAGCGGGGCATCCCTAGACTCCCTCCCGTGGACGCCCTCGAGATCTTCTACACCAGCCTGCTCGTGGTCATCGCGCTGCTGATCACGTGGTTCGCCGGCTACGTCGTCTACAAGCTCTACAAGGGCCAGTCCTAGCCGGGAGGCAGGGAGACGCCGTATGGAGATCCCCGCCGACCTGCCCGCGGAGCTGGTCCCCGTCGCCTGGCTGCTCGGGCGCTGGGAGGGCGCCGGCGTCGTCGGCTACCCGACCATGGACGACGTCCGCTTCGGCCAGGAGATCGAGTTCGAGCACTCCGGCCGGCCGTTCCTGCACTACACCAGCCGCAGCTGGCTGCTGGACGACGAGGGCCGGCAGGTGCGTCCGCTGGCCACCGAGACCGGCTTCTGGCGGGTGCGCCCCGAGGGTGAGCTCGAGGTGCTGCTCGCCCACCCCACCGGCTACGTCGAGATCTGGCTGGGCTCGGTGCAGGGCCCGCGGATCGAGCTCCAGACCGACCTGGTGGCACGCACCGAGTCGGCCAAGGAGTACACCGCCGGGCACCGCCTCTACGGCCTGGTCGAGGGCGACCTGATGTGGGCCTACGACATGGCCGCGGTCGGCCAGCCGCTGCAGCCGCACGCCAGCGCCCGCCTGAAGCACGTCGCGTAGCGCTCCTAGACTCACGGCGTGGGCAACGAGCTGCAGCACGAGCTGAGGTCGCGGGGCTACCGCATGACCCCGGCGCGCCAGCTCGTCGTGCAGGCCGTCGAGACGCTCCGGCACGCCACGCCCGAGGAGATCTGCGCCGAGGTCCGCAAGACCGTCGACGGGGTCAACATCTCCACCGTCTACCGGACCCTCGAGCTGCTCGAGGAGCTCGGCCTGGTCACCCACACCCACCTCGGGCACGGTGCGCCGACCTATCACGCGGCCGACGACGTCGACCACCTGCACCTGGTCTGCCGCGACTGCGGCGGCGTCACCGAGGTGCCGGTGCAGGTCGCCGACGAACTGGTGGGAAGGCTGGCCGGCGAGCACGGGTTCGAGACCGACGTGAAGCACTTCGCCATCTACGGCCGCTGCGCGGCGTGCGCCTCGTGACCGCCGACGACCCTGCGACCGCCCCCCGCGCGCCCGAGCCTGGCGCGCCCTCGGCCTACCGCTCCCCGCTGCTGGACCGTGCCGGCGCCGTGCCGGCCGACCCGCCCGACGCCGGGGTCGCCGCGCATTACGGCGACCCGCTGCGCGAGCAGCGGCTGCTGGAGCACGGCGAGGGGGTCGTGGACCTCTCGCACCGCGGCGTCGTCCGGGTCACCGGCCCGGACCGGCTGTCCTGGCTGCACTCGCTCACCTCGCAGCACCTCACCGCGCTGCCCGCGGGGGAGTCGACGCAGGCGCTGGTGCTCGACCCGCACGGGCACGTCGAGCACCACCTCTCCCTGGTCGACGACGGCGAGTCGGTGTGGGCGCACGTCGAGCCCGGCAGCGCGGCAGCGCTGGTGGCCTACCTGGAGTCGATGAAGTTCTGGACCCAGGTCGAGGTCGCCGACGTGAGCGCCGACTACGCCGTGGTGCACGAGCCGGTCCGCGAGCCGCACCCGGAGCACGTGGCCGTCGTCGACGCCGTGGGCCGGGCGGTGCTCGTGCCCCGCGCCGAGCTCGTCGCTCACGCCGGCGACCGCCCGCTGGCCGGGATCTGGGCGCTGGAGGCGCTGCGGATCGTCGCCCACCAGCCGCGCTTCGGCCTGGAGACCGACCACCGCACCATCCCGCACGAGCTGGGCTGGATCGGCCCCGCGGTGCACCTGGACAAGGGCTGCTACCGCGGCCAGGAGACCGTGGCCCGGGTGCACAACCTCGGCCGACCGCCGCGCCGCCTGGTGCTGCTGCACCTCGACGGCTCGGTCGACGTCCTCCCGCCGCACGGCGCCCCGGTCGAGCTCGACGGCCGCACCGTCGGCACCGTCACCTCCTCGGCCCGCCACCACGAGCTCGGCCCGGTCGCGCTGGCCGTGGTCAAGCGGAGCACGCCGGTCGACGCTCCCTTGCTGGCCGGCGGCGTGGCCGCGGCCCAGGAGGTCGTCGTCCCCGCCTAGTCAGACCTCGAGCAGGAGGGTCATCGGGCCGTCGTTGACCAGCTCGACGGCCATGTCCGCGCCGAACACCCCGGTCTCGACCTGCGCACCGCGGGCGCGCAGCGCGGCCACGACGGCGTCGACGAGGGGCTCGGCCACCGGGCCGGGGGCGGCCGCCGACCAGGAGGGGCGTCGCCCCTTGCGGGTGTCGGCGTAGAGGGTGAACTGGCTGACCACCAGCAGCCCGGCGCCGGTCTCGGCGGCCGAGCGCTCGCCATCGAGGATGCGCAGCTCGTGCACCTTGGCCGCCAGCCGCTCGGCATGGGCCGGGGTGTCCTCGTGGGTCACCCCCACGAGCACCAGCAGCCCCTCGCCCTCGACCTCCCCGACGACGTCGCCGTCCACGCGCACCCGCGCCCCACGCACCCGCTGCACCACCGCTCGCACGGGGCCCATCCTGCCGCTCGCCCCACGCAGGGCTGGCGGCGCGTGAGATCAGTGCCCGAACAGCCGGCGACGGCGCCGCTCGGCCAGCGGGGCGGTCGCCGTGGGCCGCGCGGACGCCGCCGGCAGCAGCGGGCGGTCGGCCGCGTCCACGCCGAGGTTGGACAGCTCGCGCAGCAGCGCGGCGGTGTCGGCCAGCCCCACCGCCGGCGCCCAGCCATCGGTGACGGCGGGCGACGGCTCGGGTACGGCCGCCGGCGGCGGGGCGAGGTCGTCGACCGCCTGGAAGCCGGCGCCCGGCTCGCCGCGCGAGTCGTCGAGGGGCAGGTCTGCTCTCGACGCCGCCGGCGCGGTCGGCGTCGGCTCCGGCGCGGGCGGCCGCATCCGCGGTACCGCGGTGAGGACGGCCAGGGCCAGCTGGCGCTCCCGGTCGGCCGCCTCCCGACGTTCGCGCTCGAGGTCGAGCGGGTCGACGTCGAGCGGGTCGAGCTCACCCGGGAGGTCGTACGCCGGCTCGAGGTCGTGCGCCGGTCCTGCGGGCTGCGTCGGGACGACCGGCGCGGGCTCGATCCGCCCCCCGTCGGTCGATCCCAGCTCGGCCTCGGCCGCGGCGCGGGCGGCCAGCCGCCGGGCCCGGCGCGCGGCGGCGTCGGCCTCCGCGCGGGCCTGCAGCAGGGCGGCGATCTCCTCGGCCTCCCGGCGACGCCGGTCCTCCTCGTCGTCCGCCGCGGTGGGAGCGGCCGGCGCGGGGGGCGCTGGGGCCGTGATGGCAGGCGCTGTGGGGGGCCCCGTGGCAGGCACCGTGGCAGGCCCCGTGGCAGGCACCGTGGCAGGCACTGTGGCAGGAGGGGCGGCGACCGGGACCGCAGCCGAGGCAGGAGCAGCGGCCGCGGCGCCGGCCGGCTCGGGGTCGTCGGGCACGGGGTCGTCGGGCACGGCCACCGGCTGCCGCACGGTGACCAGGTGCTGGGCCAGGAGCTGGCGGACGACCTGCCCGGCCTCGAACAGGGTCAGGCCGCACGCGGTGGCGAGCATGCCGATGGTCCGCCGCCCGTCCACCCGGCTGAGCAGGGCCCACGCGGCGGGGTCCAGCGGGTCGGCGTCGGCGGAGTCCTCGCGGTCGACCAGCTCGGGCACGCCCAGCGCGCCGCCGGTCTCGGCGAGCACGGTGGCCCACTCCACCCGGCGGGACCGGGCGTGGGCGAGCAGCTCGGCGACGTCGGAGGGCGGCGCCACGTCCTGACGGGTGCGCCGGTTGGCGCGGAACCGCCAGGCCACCACCGGCCAGCCGAGCAGGTCGGTCACCGCGTCCTCGAGCTGCTCGACGACGTAGGCCTCCACGATGGCGCGGTCCACGTGGCCGAGGTGCACCAGCAGCTCGCCCAGCCGCCAGCCCTGCAGCTCGGTGCGCTGGACCTCCAGCGCCTCGGCGAGCCGCGCCGGGTCGAGCGCGCCGGAGGTGGTCAGCCGGGCGCCCAGCCGCGGCCGCCGCCCGGGGACGGTCACGGCGTAGACCTGGCCCTCGCGCAGGTAGAGCTCGGCCTGCGCCCCCTGCTCGTCACGCACCGAGAGGCAGCCGGTGGCCGCCTTGCCGGCCAGGTCGGTCAGGACGGCCTCGACGCTCGTCGTGCCGTCACCGGACACGCCGCACCTCCCGTCCTCGCCTGCCGCGACCGGCCGTAGGGATCGGTCGAGATCGTGCGTGCGGCACGCCTGCCGCAGCCTTCCGGAGCATCGGCAGGTGCGGCGGCCACGTTGAGCGTGCGGGGACGGTGCCGCAGCGTCGTCGCGGCCGGTGGACGACGGCGCCCCCCGATCGCCCGACCGTGGCACGATGCGCGCATGCCTGCCGCGCGGACCCTGATCACGCTCGCCCCCACCGGGGCCGAGACCGCCAAGGCCGACGCGCCCGGGCTTCCGGTCACCCTCGAGGAGCTGGTGGAGCAGGCCGTCGCCTGCCAGGCCGCCGGCGCGGCGCTGGTCCACGTGCACATCCGCGACGACGACGCCGAGCCCACCCTCGACCTCGCTCGCCTGCGCGACACCGTGGCCGCGCTGCGCGAGAGCACCGACCTGGTGGTGCAGCTGTCCACCGGCGGCAGCGTGCACGACCCGCTCGAGGACCGGCTGCGGGTGCTCGACGCCGCGCCGGACTCCTGCTCGCTCACCTGCGGCACGGTCAACTTCGGCGCCGACGTCTTCCTCAACCCCTGGCCGTTCATGGTGCAGCTGCACGAGAAGGCGCGGGACCTCGAGGTCGTGCCGGAGTACGAGCTGTTCGACCTCGGCCACGTCACCGCCATGAACCGGCTGCTGGACAAGCACGGCCTGCCCTACGGCGGCCACGTGCACTGCGACCTGGTGATGGGCGTCCCCGGTGGCATGCCCGGCACGGCGGAGGCGCTGGTCGCCGCGGTGCGTGCGCTGCCCGAGGGGGCGAGCTGGTCGGCCACCGGGGTCGGCCGCACCACGCTGGCCGTGGCGCTGGCGGCGCTGTCCGCCGGCGGCCACCTGCGGGTCGGCATGGAGGACACGCTGACCTACGCCCCCGGGGAGCAGGTGGGCAGCAACGTGCCGCTGGTCGAGCGCGCGGCGGCCCTGGCCACGCTCGCCCAGCGGCCGCCGATGACGCCGCAGGAGGCGCGCGAGATGCTGCACGTCAAGGACCGCCGGACCGGGGGAGCCCCCGCGGTGCCGGCCCACGCGAGCCACACCGATCCCAGCGGGGGAGCCCGATGAGCAGCGACAGCGCGCAGGCCAGCACCGACCCGATGCCGGGTGGGCGGCGCCGGATCGACCGCGTGCTCGGCGCCGGCTTCCTCGACGGCCTGGGCGAGCTGCCGCTGGAGGAGCTGCGGGCCCGCCGCCGCGACGCCGAGCAGGAGGAGGCCGACCTCTCCTACGTGCGCCGCATGCTGCAGGGGCGCGCGGACCTGCTGCGCGCCGAGCTCGACCGCCGCGCCAACGCCTCGCCGGACGCCGCACCGGACCGCGCCGACACCACGGACGTCCCGGCCCGGACGGCGCCGGCCGAGCCGACGGTGCCCGCCTCGCACGGCGGGGACGACGCCGACCTGGTGGCCCGGCTCACCGCCGCCCTCACCGACCCGGCCGGTCGCAGCGACCACGGCCTCGGCCGCTTCCTCACCGTGGAGCCCTCCCGGGTCGACGAGCACCGCCGCTCGGTGGAGCAGCTCATCGCCGACGTCGGCGTCTCCGACGCCGGCGCGCAGAGCGAGGACGACCTGCGCGCCGCCCTGGCCAGGGTGGAGGAGGTCGAGCACGGGGTCTCGGGCACCCGGCGCAAGGTCCAGGACGTCATGGACGCGCTCACCGCCGAGGTGGGCCGGCGCTACCAGGACGGCCGCGCCCGGGTCGAGGACCTGCTCCCGGAGGGCTGAGCCCGGACCCGGGTCGCAGCCTCGGGTGCGGTGTCGCCGTGGGGAGCGGGCTAGCGTCGCCGCATGTCCGAACGCTCCGTCACCCTTGGTTCGCATGGTTCCGACTCCGGCATGCGCGAGGTCCCCGTCGTCGCCGAGGTGCTGCGCAGCGGCGTCGTCGAGAGCCGCCACCGGGGCAGCCTGGTCGTGCTGGGCCCGGACGGCGCCGAGCTGCGGGCCGTCGGCGCCGTGGACGAGCCGGTGTTCCCGCGCTCGTCCAACAAGCCGCTGCAGGCCACCGGCATGCTCGAGATCGGGCTCGACCTCGCCGGCCCGCAGCTGGCGCTCGCGGCCTCCAGCCACTCGGGCGAGCCCGTCCACGTGTCCACCGCGCGCGAGGTGCTGGCCGGGGCCGGGCTGGACGAGTCGGCCCTGCAGACCCCGCCGGACTGGCCGCTGGACGACGAGGCCCTGCTCGCCCACGCCCGCGCCGGCGGCGGGCCTGAGCGGGTGCTGATGAACTGCTCGGGCAAGCACGCGGCGATGCTGGCCACCTGCGTGCTGAACGGGTGGCCGCTGGAGACCTACCGGGAGCCGGACCACCCGTTGCAGGTGGCGATCCGGGCCACCGTGGAGCGGATGGCCGGCGAGCCGGTGGCTGCCGTCGGCGTCGACGGCTGCGGGGCGCCGGTGCTCGCGCTCACCCTGCGCGGGCTGGCCCGGGCCTTCTCCGCGTTGGTCACCGCCCCGGTAGGCACTCCGGCCCGGCGGGTGGCCGACGCGATGGTGGCCCATCCCGAGCTGGTCGGCGGGACCCATCGGCACGTCACCGCGCTGATGCGGGCGGTGCCCGGGCTGGTGGCCAAGGACGGCGCCGAGGGCGTCTATGCCGCCGCCCTCCCGGACGGCTCGGCGGTGGCCCTGAAGATCGAGGACGGAGCGGACCGGCCCCGTCACGCCCTGCTGGTGCAGGCCCTGCGCGGGCTCGGGGCCGCCTCGCCGGCGCTGGACGCGGTGGCCGCGACCCCGGTCGTGCACCTCGGCCGCTCCGCGGGAGCGGTGCGCGTCCTGCTGTGAGCGCGGCGGCGCTCCGGCGGAGGACCACCCGCCGTGGCGAAGTGCCCTGCCCGGCCGCGTTCGGCCACGTAGCCTCGGGAGATGTCGGCCGGTGACCGGTCGGCCTCGCTGGACGAGGGTGGGCCGGGACGCCCTGCCCTCGTCGCCCGGGTCGCTCAGGACGGCCCCGCAGCTGCCGAGGAGGTCGTCGTGAGCGAGCGCGTGCCGAGCCGGCAGCAGTTGCAGGGAGCCCTGACCCGGACGGCGGTGGGCGTCGTCCTGCTCGCCGGGGCGGCCCTGGTGGTCCGCACCGGGGGCATGCATGCCCAGGTGGCCCCCTATGCGCTGATGGCCGCGGCCTGCGTCCCCCAGCTCCTGCTCTGCGCGCTCGCCGTCGCCGACGACGACCGCCGCGGCAAGCTGCGGGTGTCCCGTCGCCCGATGCCGCTGCTCGGCGCAGTCGCGCTGGTCCTGGTGGCCGCGGCCCTGGCCGGTGTCAGCGATCGCGGCCCGCTGGCCGGCACCCTGGCCGCGGCTCTGGCCGCCATCGGGTGCGCCGTGGCCGCCATCCCGCCGGTGGTGGCAGCGGTGCCGCGCAAGCCCTCCTCCGGCGGCTTGCGGGGCCGTCTCGGTCGCCTGATCTGACCCGCTCGGCTCGTCGGCTCGTCGGGGTTGACCGGTGAGGGACCGGGCAGCGGGCCGGTAGGCAGACGCGCCGCCCGTCGGTGCGCCACCGGGACGAGGAGAGGATCACGGCATGCAGATCGACAAGCAGCAGATCATCGACTTCCTCCGCTCGCAGGGCGAGCAGGGCAAGGCCCAGGAGGCCGAGCAGAAGCTGCCGAACCAGGTCGACACCGAGCAGCACAAGGACCTGCTCTCGCAGCTGGGCATCAACCCGCAGGAGCTGCTCGGCAAGCTCGGCGGCCTCGGCGGTCTGCTGGGCTAGCCGTTCGCCCGACGACCCCGGCCCCTTGCGGAGCCGGGGTCGTCGGCTGTCCGGACGCAGGAACCGGGGGCGGGGGGCTGGGCAGGGGCAGCGAAGGGCAGCCTTCCCTTCGATGCGCGAGCAGCCGCGGTCCGCTTCACTGGGGACGTGGTCATGTTCGAGCTGCTCAACGGTCACCAGGAGTCCCACCGCACCGGCCGGGCCGGCTGGCTGCGCGCCGCCGTGCTGGGTGCCAACGACGGGCTGGTGTCCACGGCCTCGCTCATGGTCGGCGTCGCGGCGAGCGGAGCCGGCGCCTCCGGCGTGGTCACCGCGGGGCTGGCGGGCGTGGCGGCGGGCTCGATGGCGATGGCCGCCGGGGAGTACGTGTCGGTCAGCTCGCAGGTGGACGTCGAGCAGGCCGACCGGGCGCTCGAGGAGCGCGAGCTGGCCGCCGACCCCGAGGGCGAGCTGGCCGAGCTGACCGCCATCTACCGCAGCCGCGGGCTGCCCGAGGGTCTGGCCCAGCAGGTGGCCGAGGCCCTGCACGCGCACGACGCGCTCGGCGCGCACCTGCGCGACGAGCTCGGCCACACCGAGGAGACCTCCGCCAAGCCGCTGCAGGCCGCGGTGGCCAGCGCGGTCAGCTTCCTGGTCGGCGGGATGGTGCCGTTCCTCGGCCTGCTCGGCACCTCGACCTCGGCCCGCGTGCTGCTCATCGTGCTGGTCACCCTGATCGGCCTGGCCGTCGCCGGCGTGCTCGCGGCCCGCGCCGCCGGCACTGCCGTGCTCGCCCCGGCGCTGCGCGTGCTGCTCGGCGGCGGCGCCGCCATGGCCGTCACCGCCCTGGTCGGCCACCTGGCCAACCTCAGCGGGGTCTGACCTCCCCGCCGCGCGCAGCGCCCAGTCGTCGGCAGGGGTGCCGGCGCGGCCAGCAACCGCGACGTGAGGCGGCTCACCCCCCTTGCGCTTGCTCGCCGCTTGCAATAGTTAGCAGCGGCGCGCACAGTGGGGACATGGCCAAGCTCGACGTCGGACACCTCGGCACCGGATCCCTCGGGTCGCTGAACGTCGGATCCCTCAGCAGCGTCGGGGAGTACATCCGCGACCAGCGCCGCAGCGCGCAGTACTCGCTGCGCCAGCTGGCCGACGCCGCCGGGGTGAGCAACCCCTACCTCAGCCAGATCGAGCGGGGCCTGCGCAAGCCCTCGGCGGAGATCCTCCAGCAGATCGCCAAGGCGCTGCGGATCAGCGCCGAGACGCTCTACGTCCGCGCCGGCATCCTCGAGGAGCGCGACGGCGACCACGAGGTCACCGCCGCCGTGCTCGCCGACCCGGTGCTCACCGACCGGCAGAAGCGCGTGCTGCTGGACATCTACGCCTCGTTCGTCCGTGAGAACGCGGTCGAGCAGCCGAAGCAGGCTGCCGGCTCTGCCGATTCCACCGAGTCCATCAGGTCCACCGAGGCCACCACGTCCACCGAGTCCGACGAGCCGTCGGAGACGCGGGCCAAGCCGCGCGCCGCGGCCGCCGACGCCCCCCGCACGCGCGCCACCACCTCGCGCCCCCGGCGCAGCACCACCTCGCGCCCCCGGCGCACTGACGCGTCTTCGTCGTGAACCGCACCCCCGACCTGAACGTCCTGTCCCGTCCCAAGGAGAAGATCATGGCCCGCCTCGAGATCCCCACCGAGCTGCGTGACACGCTCACCGACCCCAAGCCGCTCTACGCCGCCGTCGGCGCCACCGACCTGGCCGCCCGCACCCTGCGCGAGGCCTCGGGCAAGCTCGCCGAGCTGCGCACCGAGGTGAAGGCTCCGTCCGCGCGCACCGTGAAGGTGCCCGGGCTCACGCTCCCGGCCGTCACCGTGCAGCCGGCCGAGCTGGTCAAGCACCTGCAGGAGCGGGCGGCCGGCCTGCCCGCGCTGGTCCAGGCCCAGTCGCGCAGCCTGCCCGCCGCCGCTCAGGACCAGGCCAAGGAGCTGCGCGAGGACGCCGAGGAGCTGCCGGCCAAGGCCGTGGCCAAGGCGCTCGAGCTCTCCGCCCGCGCCGGCGAGGTCTACGACGGCCTCGCTACGCGCGGCAAGACCGTCGTGGCGAAGATCCGCCGCCAGGAGTCGACCCAGGCGGCGGAGCGCCAGGCCGAGGCCACGGTGAGCAAGACCAAGGCTGCCGGCACCACCGCCCGCAAGTCCGCGGCGTCGACCCGCAAGGCCACCAAGGCGGCCGGCACCTCGGCCACCCGCACCGCGCGGGCTGCGGCCAAGGCCGCCGAGGAGGGCGTGGAGAAGCTCGGCTGAGCCTCCCGCTCCTGGCAGCGCGATCGAACGGCCCGCCCCGGCAACCTGGGGCGGGCCGTCGTGCTCTCCGTCCCGCGCGGGAGGTGCGCGAGGCCGCCGGGACCGCGCAGCGGTGGCCTACGCTGTTGGTGTGTTCTTTGCCAACCCGTTCGCGATCTCGAGCCTCATCGCGCTGCTGCTGTTCTACGTGCTGCTCGCCGCCAAGGTCTTCGCGTTCGTGGAGGCGCTGCGATTCCGCGGGCAGGCCTACCCGGCCGCAGGGAAGCAGACCAAGCAGCTCTGGCTGATCCTCACCGGGCTGTCGCTGGCCTTCCACTTCCTGTCCGGGCCCACGGGGCTGCTCTCGGTGGCCGGCGACGTCGCCTCGCTGGTGTTCCTCGTCGACGTCCGCCCGGCGTTGCGCCAGGTGAGCGGCCGTGGGGGCGGCAGCCAGCAGAACATGGGCCCGTACGGTCCCTGGTAAGTCGGCTGGTAAGTCGGCTGGTGAGTCGGCTGATGAGCGAGCCGCTGGTGCACCGACCGCCGCGCTGATCGCCGTGCCGCTGGTCCCCACGCCCGAGGGGCGGGTCGAGGTGCGCGCCTTCGGGTCCGGCGCGCCGGTCACGGTCTTCGCCCACGGCGTCGGCGCCTCCATCGACGAGACGCGACCGCTCGCCTCCGGGGTCCCCGGCACCCGGCTCGTCCTGCACTTCCGCGGGCACGGCCGCTCCGACGTCGGCCGCACGCCCTGGTCCTACGCCTCCCTGGCCGGCCAGCTGCGCGCGGTGGCCGATCACGGGGGCGCCACCCGTGCGGTGGGTGTGTCGATGGGCGCGGCGGCGCTGCTCCGCCTGCTGGTGGACACCCCGGACCGCTTCGAGCGGGCGGTCTTCTTCCTGCCGGCCGTGCTGGCCGCGCCCCGCGCCGACGTGGGCATGGACCGGATGACCCGGATGGCCGACCTGGTCGACGCCGGCGACGTCGACGGCCTGGCCGACCTGCTGGTGCGGGAGCAGCCGGCGGGCGTGCGCGAGCTGCCGGACCTGGTCGCCTGGGTGCGCGCGCAGGCCGCGCGGCTGGCCGGCACCGGCGTGTCCGGCGCGCTGCGGGCCCTGCCCACCCAGGTGCCGATCACCAGCGCCGAGGAGGTCGGGCGGATCGACCTGCCCTGCCTGGTGGTGGGCCAGGAGGGCGACGCCGTGCACCCGGTGGAGGTGGCGCGGGAGCTGGCCGCCCTGCTCCCGCGCGCCGAGCTGGTGGTGTTCGACGAGGGGGCCGCGCTGTGGACCGCGCGCCGGCGGCTGCGCGAGGTCGTGGCCGGGTTCCTCGCCGGGTGAGGGCCGGCACGGGCTGCGTCCGGCTCTGGGTCTCCGGATCTGCGGGGTCGCTCCGGCGGGCCCTGCAGGTCAGGTCCGGCAGGTCATGTCCGGCAGGTCAGGTCAGTCAGGTCAGGTGGCGGTACATCACGTGCAGGCCGACCAGGCCGTGGGCGGCCGAGTCGAACGCCTCGGGCACCGTGCCGACCACCTCGAAGCCGAGCGCGCGCCACAGCGCCACCGCCGGCGCGTTGGTCTCGACCACGGGTTTGAACTGCATGCCGCGTCACCCCTGCGCCCGCGCCCAGGCCAGGAGGTGCTGGCCGCGGGCGCGGCCGACGCCACGCCCCCGCTGGGCAGGGTCGACCATGAAGCTGGCGGTCGCCACGTGCGACCCCCGGCCGGGACGGTTGGGCCCGGCCTTGGCCGACCCGAGCACCAGACCGGGGGGATCGTCGGGTCCGGCGGCCGCCTCGGCGTCGACGGCCACGAACGTCCGGCCCGGCGGGGCCTCCATCCACAGCGACCGGGCGGTCTGCTCGGTGAGGTCCAGCGGGTAGGCGTAGCTCTCCCCGGCCTGCACGATCTGCTGGAGGAACGGCCAGATCTGCGGCCAGTCCGCGGCGGTGGCCGGGCGGACGCGCACCCTGCTCACCGGCTCCCCTCGCTCCCGGTCGGGTGGGACACGAACACCTCGAGCGGCTTGCCGTAGTAGCGCTCGGAGAGCCCGAGCGGCTGCAGGCCCAGCCGTCGCGCCACGGCGAGCGACGGGGCGTTGGCCGGGTCCACCAGGGCGAGCACCGCGGGCACGCCCAGCCGGTGCGCCCGGTCCAGCACCCCGCGCGCAGCCTCGGCGGCGTAGCCGTGCCCCTGGCTGTCCGGGTGCAGGTGCCAGGCGACCTCCAGCTCCGGTGCAGGCGGAGCGGGGGAGGGTCCCGCGGTCTCGTCCTCGATCGGCAGCACGGCGATGGTGCCGGCGACGACGCCGGTGGCGGCGACCTCCACCGCCCACCAGCCGCACCCCGTCGGAGCCTGCGCGTTGAACTCCCGCACCCGCTCGATCCGCCCCGCGGCCCGCTCCAACGAGGGCATCGGCGTCGGCGTGGAGCCCAGGAACCGGACGACCTCCGGCCGCCGGTACATGTCGAGGTGGCGCTCGGCCTCGTCCGGACGCCAGTCGCGCACGAGCAGGCGGTCGGTCCGGAGCACCACGGCGTCGACGGTCACCGGGACACCGTAGGTGGGCGGCGGCCCCGGGGCCGACCGGGTTTCCGGCCCCAGCCGCCGTGCCTCCGCCCGCCGTCCTGCCCCGTCCCCATCTCTGCCTGGTCAGCTCACGGTGAGCGAGTCCACCGCGAGGGCGCTGAGCGTGCCGCCGCTCACGCTCGCGCCCAGCAGGGACGTGGCGCAGCGCAGGTCCAGCGTGGTGCTGCCGCTCACGCTGAGGCCGGCCACCAGGGGGCCCGGGCTGCCGGAGAGCAGGCCGCCGACCGACCGCACCGTGAGCCCGCCGGAGAGCAGCGTGCAGCTCGCGGTGCCGGTGACGCCGGTGAGGACGCCGGCCGCGCCCTGCACGAGGTAGCTGCCCGGCGGGACGGTGATCGAGACGACCGACGAGCCGCCCAGCGACAGGCTGAGGCTGCCGGCCTGCACCGCGAGGTAGGCGCGGCTGATGCCGGAGGGCCCGGCCGGGCCCGTGGGTCCGGTCGGGCCGGCAGGGCCGGCCGGGCCGGTGTCGCCCTGGGCTCCGGTGTCGCCCTTGGGGCCGGTGGCCCCGGTGCCACCGGTCGCCCCGGTCGCCCCGGTTTCGCCCGGGGCTCCGGTCGCGCCGGTGGGCCCCGTCGCCCCGGTCTGTCCAGTGGCTCCAGTGGCTCCGGTGGCTCCTGTGGCGCCGGTCGCGCCGGTCGCTCCGGTCGCTCCGGTCGTTCCTTGGGCGCCCTGCGGGCCGGTCGCCCCGTCCATGCCCGCCGGCCCGGCCGCTCCGGACGGTCCCTGGACACCCTGCAGCCCCTGGACACCCTGCAGCCCCTGAATCCCCTGAGAGCCGGGCAGCCCCTGCTCGCCCGCGAGGCCCTGCTGGCCCTGCTGGCCCTGCAGACCTTGCAGACCTTGCAGACCTTGCAAACCCTGTGGTCCCTCCGGTCCCCGCGCACCCTCGGGCCCCTGCACCCCGGGTGCGCCGTCGACGCCGTTCACCCCGTTCACCCCGTCGGTGCCATCGGCACCATCGACGCCGTCGACACCAGGCAGCCCCTGCGGACCCATCGATCCGATCGGCCCCTGGGGACCGGCGGGGCCGTCAGCGCCCGTGAGCCCCTGCGGTCCCTTCAGGGTCGCCAGCCAGGCAGCCTGCGACCCGACGAACCCGCCGTCCAGCGCGACCTGGTACGCCGAGTCCCCCGCCGGGCCCTGCGGACCCGCCGTGCCCTGCGGGCCCTGCAGTGTCAGCAGCCAGGCATCCTCGCTGCCGAGGTAGCCGTGCGCGGCGGCCACGTCGTAGGCCGAGGCGCCCGCGGCACCCGTGGCCCCCGTGGCTCCCGTGGCGCCGGTCGCCCCCGTGGCGCCGTCGATCCCGTCGCGTCCGTCGAGCCCGTCGCGTCCCGCGGTGCCCGTGGCGCCGGTGGCTCCCGTGGCTCCCGTGGCTCCCGTGGCGCCGCTCGCCCCCGCGGCACCCGTGGCGCCATCGAGCCCGTCGCGTCCCGCGGTGCCCGTGGCACCGGTGGCTCCCGGAGCCCCGGTCGCCCCCGTGGCGCCGTCCAGGCCGTCTCGTCCCGCTGCTCCGGTGGGACCCTGCGGCCCTGACGGCCCTGACGGCCCTGACGGCCCTGCCGGCCCGGTCTGCCCGGTCGCGCCGGCTGCGCCGTCAGCACCGTCACGGCCGGCTGCCCCCGGCGCTCCGTCGGCGCCGCGCAGGGTGACCAGCCACTCCTCCAGGCTCCCGAGGTAGCCGGTGGAGCGGGCGAGCGCGTAGGCCGACAGCCCCGGTGCCCCCGCTGAGCCGTCGGCCCCAGCAGCACCGTCGCTTCCGTCGCTTCCGTCGGTGCCGTCGCGACCGGCAGCGCCGGCGGGCCCGGCAGCGCCGACTGGACCGGCTGCACCGGTCGGACCGGTGGGACCCGCAGCTCCCTGCAGCGCGTCGAGCCAGTCCTGCGTCGTGCCGCTGAAGCCGGCCTCCCGGGCGATCTGGTAGGCGCTGAGCCCGTCGCTGCCGGCCGTGCCGTGCAGGGCGGCCAGCCACGCGGTGAGGCTGCCCTCGAAGCCGTCCACCAGGGCGAGCTGGTAGGCGGTGAGCCCGGGGGCCCCGGTCGCCCCCGCCGCGCCGGGCAGCCCGTCGGTCCCGGCCGCTCCGGCGGCTCCGACGGCACCGACCGCTCCGTCAACCCCGTCACGCCCGGCCGGCCCGCGCTGGGCGGCGAGCCAGTCGGTCACGGTGCCCTGGAAGCCCTCGCCCAGGGCGAGCTGGTAGGCGCTCAGCCCGGCGAGCCCGGCCGCTCCGCGCAGGGACGCCAGCCAGTCCAGCACCGAGCCGTCGAAGCCCTGCGCCACGGCCAGCTCGAAGGCGCCCAGCCCCGCCGCCCCGGCAGCGCCTGCGGCACCGGCGGCACCGGCGGACCCGGGAGCACCCGCCGCGCCCTGCGCACCCGGCGCGCCGTCGACCCCGGCTGCCCCGCCGCCCCCGGGTGCTCCCGCAAGCCCGTCGGCGCCCGGTGCCCCCCGGGCGCCGCGCAGCGAGCGCAGCCAGTCCGACGGGCTGCCGAGGTAGCCCCCCGCGACGGCCAGCTCGTAGGCGCTCTGGCCGTCCAGTCCCGGCGGGGTGCTGCTCGTGGTGGCATCCGCGGGGGACGGTGCCGGCGCCTGCGACGTCTCTGTCGACGTCTGTGCCGACGCCCCGGCAGCCGACCCGCGTCCGCCGGATCGGCTCGTCCCTCCGGCGCGGCCGGCCGCGGCGCCCGCGGCGCGGGCGGCGGAGGTGACCGGCCAGCTCATCGACCGCTCGTCCGGGCGACAGCCCTCCCCGGGGGCGGGCATGCGCGGCGTCCCGGCCGGCAGGATGACCACCGGCGCCTGACCTGCCATCTGCACGGTGCGGTCGGTGGTGGCCAGGCAGACCTGCGCCACCGGCGTGGCCGAGAGCGAGGTCGAGCAGCCGCCGGGCAGCACCAGCCCGAGCAGGACGAGGACGGCCCCGAACACTGCCGCGGCAGTCTTCAGGGACCGGCGAAGACGTGCGCGCACAGTGATCCTTGTCGACGAGGTTCCCCTGTCCCGTCGCAGCCCCCATCGGCGGGCGCGCGCCCGGCCTGAGCGGCAGGGGTCAGTCCCGCCCGCACAGCCGCGGCCGCCCCGACCCCGGGGCCCTTCAGCGCCCGGTGCCCTCGCCTCCCCGGCGAGCCGCCGGGACCCGCGGCCGGGGCGCTACCGCCGACCACGCCACGGTGAGCTCGCCCAGGCGCCACCGCCGCGGGCCGTCCAGCAGCGGCCAGCCCTCCTCGCGCAGCCGGGCCGCGCTCACCGCCCACCGCTGGCGGGCGCCGAAGGCGGCGTAGGGCGCGGCCGCGGCCCAGGCGCGGTCCAGGGCATCCAGCAGCTCGTGCACGGGCTCGCCGGGCACGTTGCGGTGGATGAGCACCTTGGGAAGCCGCTCGGCGAGCTCGCTGGGACGTCCCAGCGAGCCCAGGTGCGCGGCCAGGGTGAGCGAGCGCGGCCCGTCGGCCCCGAGCGTCACCCAGGTGGCCCGCCGCCCCAGCTCGTCGCAGGTCCCCTCGACCAGGACCCCGCCGGGGGCGAGCCGGGCGCGCATCGTCGCCCACGCGGGCCCGACCTCGTCCTCGTCGTACTGCCGCAGCACGTTGAAGGCCCGTACCAGGGCCGGGCGTCGCTCAGCGGGCGGCAGCTCGAACCCGCCGACGGCGAACGCCAGCCCCGGCCGGGCGTGCGGCAGCGCGCGCCGGACCCGGTCCGGGTCGATCTCCAGTCCCACGACCTCGACGTCGGGGCGCACCGCCCGCAGCCGCTCGTGCAGCTCGAGCGTGGTGGTGGGCACGGCCCCGAACCCCAAATCGATCACCAGCGGGTCCGCGGCCGAGCGCAGCCGGCCGGCCAGGACCGCGTTGGCCCAGCGGTCCACCCGACGCAGGCGGTTCGGTGCCGTCGTTCCGCGGGTGACCGACCCCAGCGGGCGCGCGCCGGGGGAGGGCGCGGAGGGTCGGGACACGAGGCACCAGGGTACGGACCGTGGCGGTGCGGGCACGCGGGGTCGATGCGCCCGGAGGCCTCGGGTCGCGTGGTCCCCGGGGAATCGGGGAGGATCTCCCCGGGTTTGCGAGCAAGGCTCGATCCAGCGATGGGTCGGGAGCCGCGACGGGTAGGCGCCGGTGACGCACACGGGAGGTGGTCCGCGCAGATGTCCTCGCGGATGTCGGTCGTCTCAGGGTTGGTCCCGGCCCGTCGTCGCGCCCCCCGTCGGGTGGCGATGCTCAGCGTCCACACCTCCCCGCTGGACCAGCCCGGCACCGGCGACGCCGGCGGGATGAACGTCTACGTCGTGGAGCTCGCCCGGCGGCTGGCCGCCCTCGGCACCGAGGTCGAGGTGTTCACCCGGGCCACCCGCGGCGACCTGCCCCCGGTGGTCGAGGTCGGCGACGGCGTCCTCGTCCGGCACCTGGCCGCCGGCCCCTACGAGGGCCTGGCCAAGGACGAGCTCCCCGGCCAGCTGTGCGCCTTCGCGGCCGGGGTGATGCGGGCCGAGGCCCAGCGCGAGCCGGGCTGGTACGACGTCATCCACTCGCACTACTGGCTCTCCGGGCAGGTCGGCTGGCTGGCCGCCGAGCGCTGGGGCGTGCCGCTGGTGCACTCCATGCACACGATGGCCCGGGTCAAGAACCTGTCGCTGGCCGCCGGGGACAAGCCCGAGCCGGACGTGCGCGCCATCGGCGAGCAGCAGGTCGTGGAGGCCGCCGACCGGCTGGTCGCCAACACCCCGGACGAGGCCCGCCAGCTGGTCGAGCTCTACGACGCCGACCCCCAGCGCGTCGTCACCGTCACCCCCGGCGTCGACCTCGCCACCTTCAGCCCCGGCAGCCGCCCGGCCGCCCGCGCCGCGCTCGGCCTGCCCGTCGACGCCGTCGTACTGCTCTTCGTCGGCCGGATCCAGCCGCTCAAGGCGCCGGACATCCTGGTGCGCGCCGCCGCCCGGATGATCGAGGCCGACCCGTCGCTGCGCCACCGGCTGGTGGTCGCCGTGGTCGGCGGGCCCAGCGGCAGCGGCACCGAGCAGCCCGAGGCCCTGCAGCGACTGGCCGCCGCGCTCGGGGTCAGCGACGTCGTGCGCTTCCAGCCCCCGGTGGCCCGCAGCCTGCTCCCGCAGTGGTACCGCGCGGCCGACGTCACCGTCGTCCCCTCCTACAGCGAGTCCTTCGGGCTGGTGGCGGTGGAGTCGCAGGCCTGCGGCACCCCGGTGGTCGCCAGCGCCGTGGGCGGGCTCACCACCGCCATCTCCGACGGGCTGTCGGGGCTGCTGGTGGACGGGCACGACGTCGACGACTACGCCCGGGTCCTGCGCCGGCTGGTGGACGCGCCCGCGCTGCGGGCGGAGCTGGCCGAGGGCGCGCTGGCGCACGCCCGCCGCTTCGGCTGGGACGCCACCGCCGGGCGGATGCTCGACCTCTACGCCGACGCCGTGGCCGAGCAGTCCGCGGCCATGGGCCTCGCCGTCGGGTCCTGACCCCCCGAGAGCCCGGTAGCGCGGCGGCCTCGCGGGTAGGTTCGCCGCGTGACGCAGGAGCAGGAGCGGGCGGCCGCGGTGCTGCGGGACTGGCTGGCGCAGGGCGGCCTCGACCACGAGGAGACCGCACCGGGACGGTTCGTCGTGGTGCTCCCCGGCACCCGCAAGCAGAAGACGACGGTGAGCCTGGTCGTCGGCGAGCACAGCCTGTCGGTGAACGCGTTCGTGGCCCGGCACCCGGACGAGAACCAGGACGCGGTGCACCGCTGGCTGCTCGAGCGCAACCTCACCCTCTACGGCGTCGCCTTCGCGGTGGACCCGCACGGCGACGTCTACCTCGCCGGCAAGCTGCCGCTGGCCGGGGTGACCCCGGACGAGGTGGACCGGCTGCTCGGCACCGTGCTGGAGACCAGCGACGGCTCGTTCAACACCATCCTCGAGCTCGGCTTCGCCACCGCCATCCGCAAGGAGTGGGAGTGGCGCACCAGCCGGGGGGAGTCCACCGCCAACCTCGAGGCGTTCCGCCACCTGGTCGAGACCGCACCCGGTCGAGACCGCGCCGACGTCGACTGACCCGACCGCCCGCACCTCCGGCCCCGCTCGGAATGATCACGGTGCCGTGATCACTTCACGCTCACCACAGCAGATCTGCTGTGGTGAGCATGAAGACTCTGTGGTGAGCATGAAGACTCTGTGGTGAGCGGCGCTCGCGACGGGTCTCGCCACCCCCGCCGGTGCGAGCAGCCGGCCATCACGCCACCGACGTCGACGCCTCCGCAGCCAGGGCGCGCAGGGCGCTGAGCCGTCGACCGCGGGCCGGGGCGACCAGCAGCTGCCCGACGCCGGCCAGCACACCGAGCAGGCCGCAGGCGACCCACAGCGTGGCCCCGCCCGCCGCGTCGTAGACCCACGAGCCCAGCAGCGGCGCGAGGAAGGACGCCGCCCCCCAGGCGAAGGAGTAGACGCCCTGGTAGCGGCCGCGGGCGTGGCTGGGAGCCAGGTCGGCGACGACGGCCGAGGAGACCGGGGCGTTGAGGATCTCGCCCAGGGTCCACACGACGACGGTGCCGGCGTAGGCGCCCCAGCTGTCCGCGACGGCGGTGAGGGCGAACCCGCCGCCCACCAGGACCGCGGCCACCGCGAGCACCCGGGAGCGCGCGAACCGGGTGAGCCACGCGGTGGCCGGCACGGTGAGCAGCACGATCAGCAGCCCGTTGACGGCCACCGCGGTGCCGTACTGCGCCGGCGTGAGGCCGTCCGCGGCCATCGCGACCGGCAGCGTGGACAGGTGCTGCATGAACACCAGGGCCAGCAGGAAGGCCAGCCCGGTGAAGGCCATGAACACCGGGTCGCGCACCGCGTCCAGGAACGACCCGGCGGGCTGGGCGGCGGCTGCGGCGGGCGCGTCGGGCGTGGCCGTCCGACGGGGCAGGTGGGGGTGCGTCTCGGGCACCCGCAGGAACACGATGGCGGCCAGCACCAGCGTGGTGAGCGCGTCGCCGAGGAACAGCAGCAGGTAGCTCACCTGGGCCAGGAATCCCGCCAGCACCGGGGCGATCGCGAACCCGAGGTTGATCGCCCAGTAGTTGAGCGAGAACGCGCGCACCCGGTCCTGCGGCGCGACGACGTCGGTCATCGTGGCCGAGAAGGCCGGCCGGGTGGCGTTGGAGAAGAAGCCGTAGAGCAGCGCCCAGCCAGCCACCGCGACGTCGCCGTGCACCAGCCCCAGCCCGACCAGCGAGACGGCCGTGCCCAGCTGCGCGCCGAGCAGCGTGGGCCGGCGCCCGACCCGGTCGGCCAGCGCCCCGCCGGCCAGCGAGGCGGCGGTGCCGCCCAGCCCGAGCAGCGCCAGCACCAGGCCCGCGTAGGACACCGAGCGGTGCAGGCCGCCGGTGAGGTAGATCGCCAGGAACGGGACGACGAACGCCCCGATCCGGTTGACCAGCGTGCCGGTCCACAGCCACCAGTAGACCGGCGGCAGCCCGCCGACCGTGTCGCGCAGGGCGCGCTGCAGGCGGGGCACGCGGGGCCTCCGGGGGAGAGCATGGGTAAGGGCTGTGGACCGGCTGCGCAGGTTACGCCGGAGCTGTCCGAGGGGCGAACCGTTTCCGGGTCACGTCCGCAGCGTCGATAGGGTCGAGGCATGGCCGAAGCCCCCTACACCCTCGTGCTGCTCCGCCACGGCGAGAGCGAGTGGAACGCCAAGAACCTCTTCACCGGCTGGGTGGACGTCGCCCTGTCCGAGAAGGGCGTCACCGAGGCGCAGGCCGGCGGCGGCCTGCTGCGCGAGCGCGGCGTGCTGCCCGACGTCGTGCACACCTCGGTGCTCCGCCGGGCCATCGCCACCTCGTTCTGGGCGCTGGACGGCGTCGACCGGCACTGGGTGCCGGTCAAGCGCAGCTGGCGGCTCAACGAGCGCCACTACGGCGCGCTGCAGGGCAAGGACAAGAAGCAGACGCTGGAGGAGTTCGGCGAGGAGCAGTTCATGCTCTGGCGCCGCTCCTACGACGTGCCCCCGCCGCCGCTGGCCGACGACGACGAGTTCAGCCAGGTGGGCGACGCCCGCTACACCGACCTGCCGCCCGAGCTCATGCCGCGCACCGAGTGCCTGGCCGACGTCGTGCGCCGGATGCTGCCCTACTGGTACGACGCGATCGTGCCGGACCTGCGCTCGGGCAGGAGGGTTCTGGTCGCCGCGCACGGGAACTCGCTGCGCGCGCTGGTCAAGCACCTCGACGGCATCAGCGACGAGGCGATCGCCGGGCTCAACATCCCCACCGGCATCCCGCTGCTCTACACCCTCGACGAGGCCATGCGGCCGATCGTGAAGGGCGGGGAGTACCTCGACCCGGACGCGGCCGCCGCGGCGATCGAGGCGGTGGCCAACCAGGGCCGCACGTAGGCGCACCCGGCCCGGCGATGACGACGAGGGCCGCCGCACGCTCCCCTGACAGCGCGTGCGACGGCCCTCGCCTTTTCTCCCCCGGCGACCCCCTCGCCGGTCGCCCGAGCCCGTCCCCCGGCTCGGCGCCTGTGTGCCCGCTCTACGCCGGGGTGCTGGCCTCGGCGAACTCGCCGGTGACCAGGTAGACCACCCGGCGGGCCACCGAGACCGCGTGGTCCGCGTAGCGCTCGTAGTAGCGACCGACCAGGGTCATGTCGATGGCGCTCTCGATGCCGTGCGACCAGGTGCCGTCCAGCAGATGCCGGTAGAGCTCGCGGTGCAGCCGGTCCATCTCGTCGTCGTCGCGCTCGAGCTGGCGGGCGGCCTCGACGTCCTTGCTGGCGATGACGCTGCCGGTCTTGACCACGATCCGCTCGGCCACCTGGCTCATCTCCAGGATGGTGCCGCGGATGTCGGCCGGCACCGCCGACTCCGGGAAGCGCATCCGGGCCACCTTGGCCACGTGCCGGGCCAGGTCGCCCATCCGCTCCAGGTCCGAGCTGATCCTCAGCGCGGTGACGACGATGCGCAGGTCGGTGGCGACTGGCTGCTGGCGGGCCAGCAGGTCGATGGCGCGCGCCTCGAGGTCGTGGTGGAGGTGGTCGACCGCCTCGTCGGCGGCGATGACGCTATCGGCGATGGCGAGGTCCGCGTCGAGCAGTGCGGTCGAGGCGCGGGCCATCGCCGAGCCGACGAGCCGGGTCATCTCGACCAGGTCGTCGCTCAGCGCGTCCAGCGCCTCGTGGAAGACGTCGCGCATCTCGCTCCTGTCGTGGGTGGGCTGACCTGTCGTGGGTGGGCTGACCCCCTGCGCCGGCCGCTCGTGACGTGTCCGGGTGGAGGGTGGCAGCGGGTCGTGAACGGATCTGGACGGCTGGGTGAACACTCGGCGACGGCACGCGGGACCGGCTCCTGTGACGTGCGGCGGGTGTGCGTGCCATGCCTACCATCGCTGCCGTGGATGCGGGTATCGCGGCCGGGGTCGCCGGAGCGCTGGGCGTGCTCGCCGGCGCCGCGGCGGTGCTCGCTGCCCGACGCGGGCCGGGCGCCCAGCCCGCCGCCGCTGCATCGACCGCGGCGGTCGGGCAGCCGTCCGCGCTGCCCGAGGGCGCCGGCGACGTGCTCGACGTGCTGCGCTCGGCGGCCGTCGTGCTGGACAGCTCGGACCGGGTGCTGCGGGCCAGCGAGGTCGCCCGCCAGCTCGGCATCGTCCGCGGCGACGTCCTCGCCCCGGAGGCCCTGCTCGCCCTGGCTCGGCTGGTGCGCCGCGACGGCGAGGTCCGCGAGGTCGAGCTGGACGTGCCGCGCGGCCCGCTCGGCTCGGAGATGACGGTCGTGGTGGCCCGGGTGGCGCCGCTGGGGGAGGACCTCGTCCTCGTCCTGGCCGACGACCGCACCGAGTCGCTGCGGCTGGAGGCGGTGCGCCGGGACTTCGTGGCCAACGTGAGCCACGAGCTCAAGACGCCGGTGGGCGCCCTGGCGCTGCTGGCCGAGACGGTGACCGCGGCCAGCGACGATCCCGACGCCGTGCGCCGCTTCGCCGGGCGCATGCAGCGCGAGGCCGAGCGGCTCTCCTCGCTGATCCAGGACATCATCGACCTCTCCCGCCTGCAGGGGCAGGACGCCCTCGCCGAGCCGCACCCGGTCGAGCTCGACCACGTGGTCGTCGACGCCGTCGACGCCGTCCGCCTGGCCGCCCAGGCCAAGGACATCCGCATCGTCACCGGCGGCGACAGCGGGGCCACCGTGCTCGGCGACGAGCAGCTGCTGGTCACCGCGCTGCGCAACCTGGTGGACAACGCGGTCAACTACAGCCCCGAGGGCACCCGGGTCGCGGTGTCGGTGCGCCGGGTCGCCGACGTCGTCGAGGTGTCGGTGACCGACCAGGGCATCGGGATCCCCGAGCGCGACCTCGAGCGGATCTTCGAGCGCTTCTACCGGGTGGACCCGGCGCGCTCGCGCGCCACCGGCGGCACCGGCCTGGGCCTGTCCATCGTCAAGCACGTGGTCGCCAACCACGGCGGCGAGCTGTCGGTGTGGAGCGTCGAGGGCGCCGGCTCCACGTTCACCATGCGCCTGCCCGCGCCGAGGGGGCCGGTCGCCGCGCCGGCGGCCACTCCCGCCGAGGCGACCACCCGCGCGAGCGGGCCGCGCCAGCCGGGGTGGCTCCCGCCCGGCGCGCCCACCTCGTCCACCGGCGGTCCCGCCAGCCCGTCCAGCCCCAGCCCGTCCACCAGCAGCCCGTCCACCAGCAGCCCAGCCGCCACTCCTAGCCCGTCCACCAGCAGGGCGGCCGCTGTCGCCCGAGCCACGCCGGAGGCGTCCCCGTGACCCGAGTGCTCGTCGTCGAGGACGAGGAGTCCTTCAGCGACGCCCTCTCCTACATGCTCACCAAGGAGGGCTACGAGGTCGCGGTCGCCGCCGACGGCCCGTCCGCCCTGGAGGAGTTCGACCGCGGCGGGGCCGACATCGTGCTGCTCGACCTCATGCTCCCGGGCCTGCCCGGCACCGAGGTGTGCCGGCAGCTGCGCCAGCGTTCGAGCGTCCCGGTCATCATGGTGACCGCCAAGGACAGCGAGGTGGACAAGGTCGTCGGGCTCGAGCTCGGCGCCGACGACTACGTCACCAAGCCCTTCTCCACCCGCGAGCTGGTGGCGCGCATCCGCGCGGTGCTGCGCCGCGGCGGCGAGAGCGACGAGCTCGGCCAGCCCAGCCTGGAGGCCGGGCCGGTCCGGATGGACGTCGAGCGGCACGTGGTCACCGTGGACGGCGAGCCGGTGCAGATGCCGCTCAAGGAGTTCGAGCTGCTCGAGCTGCTGCTGCGCAACGCCGGCCGGGTGCTCACCCGCATGCAGCTCATCGACCGGGTCTGGGGCTCGGACTACGTGGGGGACACCAAGACCCTCGACGTCCACGTCAAGCGGCTGCGCGCCAAGATCGAGCCGGACCCGTCCGCGCCCAAGCACCTGGTGACCGTGCGCGGGTTGGGCTACAAGTTCGAGCCCTGACAGACCGAACCACGTTCGACGGCAGACGCCGGCGGGCCCGCTCCGAGAAGGGAGCGGGCCCGCTCGCGTTCGCTGTGTGGCGCCGGGCGGGCCGAGGATCAGCTCTTGGACGCCGCCGGCGTCGGGTTGGGGCTGATGGAGGAGTTGGCCCCGGTGGCCGGGCTCTGCGCCGGGCTGGCCTGGGCCGGCTGCGGGCTGGTCGTGCCGCTCGGGGACGTCGACGGCGAGGCGGTGGGCGAGGCGGTCGCCTCGGCGCTCGGCGCGACGTAGCGGTTGTAGTAGCCGCTGGCCTCCACGACCGGCACCTGCAGGCTGATCGTGCCGGCCTGCTGGAACTGCAGCTGCACCGGGGCGAGCGTGCCGGCCTTGGGCGGGGTGGTGATGACCACCTGGGTCTTGGCGTCCGGGCCGCCCACGGTGAGGCTGCTCTGCGGGGCCAGCTGGGTCGGCCCGGTGACCTGCGCCGGCTGGCCGGCCACGGTGACGCCCGTGAGGGTGTCCGGCTGGGCGCCCTGGTTCACCAGGCTCATCGACATGACGGCCGAGCCGCTGGCTCCGGCGGCCGGGACGACGACGAGGACGTTGAGCGCCCGCAGGTCCCCGAGCTTGCCCAGCACGCCGTCGGCCGGCGCGTAGTACTTCAGCGTGGGGGCGTCGGCGGTGGCGCCGCAGGCGGCGAGCCCAGGGGCGAGCGCCAGGGCCAGGGCGGCGGCGGTCGCGGTGCGGCGCACGCGGCGGGAGCGGCTCACGGCGCGGTCCTCCAGTCGACGAGCCCTGCCGGGCAGGGCTCGCAGGTCGGTCGGCTTCGTTGGTCTCGTGCGGTTGGCGGGGCGCACCCGCCGCGGGGTCAGCCTACCGACGTCGGTGGACGGCACGACCGTCGCCCCGGCGCCGTGCCGGTGCCGTGCCCCGGCAGTGCCGGTGCGGTACCGGTGCCGTGCTGGTGTGGTGTCGGCGCGGTGCCGGTGCCGTGCCGTCAGCCGTGCAGGACCAGGCCGAGCAGCGCGACGTCGACGCCGGCGGCCAGCACGGCCAGGGCGAACGGCGTCCGGGTCCGGTGCCGCGACCGGCGGCCCAGGGCCACGGCCGCCCCCGCGGCGGCCAGCGCCGCCGCGGGGGCGAGCCAGCGGACCGGCGTGGGCACCGTGGCCGGGGCGAGGGCGAGCACCAGCGCGGCCGCCACCAGCAGGGCGGCGCCGAGCCCGAGGGTCCGCGCGGGGCCGAGCACCACCGGCAGCGGGCGCAGCCCGGCGGCGGCGTCGTCGGCGATGTCGGGCAGGCCGTTGAGCAGGTGGGCGCCGACGCCGAGCAGGGCACCGGCCAGGGGCAGCCACCAGAGCGTGCCCGGCGCCGGGGCCGGCCCGGCCGCCAGCAGGACGAAGGCCGGCAGCAGGCCGAAGCTCAGCGCGTAGGGCAGCGCCGAGACCGGCCGGCGCTTGGCGCCGAGGTCGTAGACCCAGCCGCCGGCGACGGCCACGAGGTGGACCAGGCCCGGCAGCAGCCCGGTGCCCAGCGAGAGCGGCACGCAGGCCGCCGCCGCGGCCAGGGCTGCCCGCCAGGTGGTGGCCGGGCTCACCCCGCCGGTGGCGACGGGCTTGTCGGCCCGCCCGTGCGAGCGGTCGCGCTCGGCGTCGAGGGCGTCGTTGGCCCACCCGATGCCCAGCTGCCCGGTCAGGACCGCGGCGACCAGCACGACCAGCCGGGCTGCCGGGACGCCGGCCAGCGCCGCGAGCAGGCCGCTGAGGAGGGTGACGGCCAGGGTGGGCCCGGGGTGGCAGGAGCCGGCCAGCGCCAGCACGGTGCGGCGCCCGCCTGCCCCGCCCGGGCTGGACGCCCGGGACGGCCCCTGGCTGATCGTCTGCGGGGTGCCCTCGGGCGGCGGGGCCGGCGGTCGGGCGGACGTCGTCACGGCGACGTCGGCGAGCCCGACCCGCTGCGCAGCTGGGGCCCGGCGCCGGCGCCGCGCAGCGCGCTCAGGTCCGGCGCCAGCGGCAGGGGTTCGGCCGCGTCGCGCCGCACCGCGGCCACCACGCCGTCGGCGTGCACGAGGACCAGCGTGATGCCGCTGGCGGAGAGCTGACGCGCCAGGGCGCCGTCGACGTCCTCGAGCACGCCGGAGCCGCCGTTGCCCACCGCGCGGGCCAGCGCGACGAGGGACGGCACCTGCCCGGCGGGGCCGACCAGCCAGAGCCGGACCCCGGCCTGGGCGGCCTGCAGGGCGGCGTCGTCCAGCACGGTGCGGCAGTCCCGGCAGGAGGCGGTGACGCCGGGGCCGACCACGGCCAGCAGCGCCGGGCGCACCTCGCGCACCGACGTCGGCGCGCCGCCCGCAGCCCGCACCTGCGTGTCCGGAAGCAGCGCGCCGGGCTCGCCCGGCCGGGCGGACCGGGCCGCCGCGGTGCTGGCCAGGGGCAGCGCGGTGGCGGTGCGCAGCCCGGTGCGCGGCACCAGGACCAGCAGCAGCGAGCCGGCGGCCGCCGCCCCGGCCAGGACCAGGGCGAGCACCGCGCCGAAGACGCCGAAGCGCAGGCGGCCGGCCCGGCGGGGGAGCGGCCGGTGCGGCGCGCCCCGCTCGGCCGGGCTGTGGGCGTCGGGGGTGTCGAGGGGCCCGCGCAGCTCGCGGACCCAGGCCTCGCGGTCGGCCGCGAGGGCGCTGGCGTCGTCGGGGACCACCACCCCGGGCGGCAGCGGGGGGAGGTCGTGATCCGTGGGCCGCAGGTCCTCCGCCGGCAGGCCGGGCTGCAGATCGCCGGGTTGCAGGTCGCCGGGTTGCAGGTCTTCGGGCTGCAGGTCGTCGGGCCTGCGCTCCTCGTCCATGTCCACGCTCCCGGTTCCGTGCTCCCGCCCGCCCTGCGGTCCCTGCGCAGGGACCGGGCCGGCGGCGCCCCGCCCGGCGGGACGTGCGGCCCGTCCGGATCCCTGCCGTCCGGATCCCTGCTGAGCAGTCTGCGGCCAACCCGCCGCCGGCGCTCGTCCCGATCCCCCCGCGAGCCGACCCGAGGATGCGCGCCAGGTCCGCACCGGGTCCGCACCGGGTCTGCCAGTGGCCTGACGGGGGTCTGCCGGGATCCGCAGCGGGTATCCGTGGAGTGACCGGAGCGTATCCAGAGTCTCTTCGCTGGGTCTTCGCTGGATCTTCGGCGGCCCTTCAGGGGCCCGCCAGAGGGCTGCCCGGGCCGGCTCGCGCCCGCCCGCGGAGCACGCCCGTTCGGGGTTTGTCAAGCCCCTGACCTGCGGAAACGTCCTCGCAACCCCTGGGGGTGATCGCTCTCACGTGGTACCGTGGAGGTCGCGAAAGGGGTCTGAACTTATGACGTTCAAGGTCGGCGAGACGGTCGTTTACCCCCACCATGGGGCTGCGCTCATCGAGGACATCGAGACCCGGACGATCAAGGGCGAGGAGCGCCTCTACCTCGTTCTCAAGGTCGCCCAGGGCGACCTGACCGTGCGGGTGCCAGCAGACAACGTCGACCTCGTGGGCGTCCGCGACGTCGTCGGCCAGGACGGCCTGGACCGGGTGTTCGAGGTGCTGCGCGCTCCCTACACGGAGGAGCCCACCAACTGGTCCCGCCGGTACAAGGCCAACCTCGAGAAGCTCGCCTCCGGTGACGTGATCAAGGTCGCCGAGGTCGTCCGCGACCTGTGGCGCCGGGACAAGGACCGCGGTCTGTCCGCCGGCGAGAAGCGGATGCTGGCCAAGGCACGCCAGATCCTCGTGTCCGAGCTCGCACTGGCCGAGAACACCAACGAGGACAAGGCCGAGACCATGCTCGACGAGGTCCTCGCCTCCTAGCTCGCGGCCATCCCCTCCTCCGGCCGCGACAGGGGCCGGAGGAGAGGGAGTGGCATGGGTCGCCCGCACCGCCTGCCCGGCGTGGTCCTCGAGTTGCTGCGCTTGTGCTGCGTGCTGTTCTGCGCCGGCGTCGGCTACCAGGTCGGCAGCGCCGCCGGGTCCTCGAACGGGTCCGACGCGGTCCTCTCACTGGGCCCGTTCGGGCCGGTCGCCGTCGGCGTCCTGCTCGGCACCGCGCTGGGCTACGTGCTCGGCGGGGTACTCGCCCGCACCACGCTGGCCGCGGTCGTGCGCACCGAGCGCGCCCTCACCGACGTCCCCGCCGAGCACCTCGTGGCCGGGGTGCTCGGCGCCGTCGTCGGGTCGGTCTGCGGTCTGGCGCTCAGCTGGCCGCTGCTGCTGGTGGCGCAGAACCAGATCACGGTGCCGATCGTCGCGTTCGTCGGCGCCACCACCGGGCTGCTCGGCTACCGGGTGGGTGTGGCCAAGCGCGACGGAGTGCTCCGGCTGCTCGGCCCGCAGGCCGGCATCGCCCCGCGCGGGCCGGCGGTCGCCGCGCTGCCACGGGTGCTCGACTCCTCGGTGGCCATCGACGGCCGGATCGTCGACGTCGTGCGCGCCGGCTTCCTGGCCGGGCCCACCCTGGTGCCGCTGCCGGTGCTCGAGGAGCTGCAGGGCCTGGCCGACGCCGGCGACGACCTGCGCCGGGCCCGGGGCCGCCGCGGACTGGAGGCGATCGAGGCGCTGCGCCGCGACCCTGCCGTCGACCTGCAGGTGATCGCCGACGAAGCCCCCGAGGTGCCCGAGGTGGACGCCAAGCTGGTGCGCGCCTGCCTGGAGCGCGGCGCCGCGCTGCTCACCCTGGACACCAACCTGGCCAAGGCCGCGGGGCTGGCCGGGGTGCGGGTGCAGAACCTGCACGCGCTCGCGCTGGCGCTGCGTCCGCCGGTGGTGGCCGGCGACGAGGTCGGCGTGCTGCTGCTCAAGCCCGGCAAGGAGGCCGGCCAGGCGGTCGGCTACCTCGACGACGGCACCATGGTGGTCGTCGAGCGCGCCCGCGGCTCGATCGGCGCCGAGGTGCCGGTGGTGGTCACCAGCGTGCTCACCACCGCCAACGGGCGGATGGTCTTCGCCAAGCTGCTGGCCGCGCCGAACCACGCCCCGAACCACGCCCCGAACCACGCCCCGGTGCCGCACCCGCCGGTGCCCCGGCCGCCCAGCCCGGCGGCGCACCCGTGAGCGCCCGCCCCTCCCGTCCCGGCGGCAGCTCCGGCGCGGCCGTGGCCGAACGGTGCGGTGTGCGAGCATGCGCCGCGTGAGGACTTCTGCCCTGCGGTTCATGCGATCGGGGTGCCCGCGATGAGGACGGCGGCGCTGGTCCCGGCGGCCGGCCGGGGCGAGCGGCTGGGCCCGGGCACCCCCAAGGCGCTGCGCCTGCTCGCCGGCGTGCCGATGCTCGTGCACGCCGTGCGGGTGCTGGCCCGCGCCCGGCTGGTCGACCTCGTCGTCGTCGCCGCACCGCCGGAGGACGTCGCCGGGGTGAAGCGGATCCTCGCCGACCACGACGTGCCGGCCGAGGTGCTGGTGGTCGCCGGCGGCGCCACCCGGCAGGAGTCGGTGCTGCGGGCGCTCGCCGCCCTGCCCGCCGACGTCGAGGTGGTGCTGGTGCACGACGCCGCCCGGCCGCTGGTGCCGGTGGAGATCGTCGACGCGGTGGCGGCCGCGGTCCGCGACGGCGCCGAGGCTGTGGTGCCGGCGCTGCCGGTAGCCGACACGATCAAGCGGGTCGACGCGCAGGGACTGGTGCACGAGACCCTCGAGCGCTCGGCGCTGCGTGCGGTGCAGACCCCGCAGGGCTTCCGGCGGGCGGTGCTGGAGGCGGCGCACGCGGCCTCGGACCCGACCCTCGACGCCACCGACGACGCCGGCCTGGTCGAGCGCTCCGGGCACCCGGTGCACGTCGTGCCCGGCGCCGAGGAGGCGTTCAAGGTGACCCGGCCGCTGGACCTCGTGCTGGCCGAGGCCGTGCTCGCGCGGCGGAGGGCCGCCGGTGCCCGCTGAGCCGCCGCTGCCGCGGGTGGGGCTCGGCGTCGACGTCCACCCGTTCGAGCCGGGCCGCGAGCTATGGGTGGCCGGGCTGCACTGGCCCGGGGAGACCGGGCTGTCCGGGCACAGCGACGGCGACGTCGCCGCGCACGCCGCCTGCGACGCGCTGCTCGCCGCCGCCGGGCTGGGCGACCTGGGCAGCAACTACGGCACGTCGGAGCCGCAGTGGGCCGGGGCAGCCGGTGCCCTCCTGCTGGGGGAGACCGCGCGCCGCGTTCGGGCGGCCGGTTTCGAGATCGGCAACGTCTCGGTGCAGGTCATCGGCAACCGCCCCAAGGTCGGCCCGCGGCGTTCCGAGGCGGAGTCGGCGCTGTCCACCGCCTGCGGCGCGTCGGTGAGCGTCTCGGCCACCACCACCGACGGGCTGGGGCTCACCGGGCGGGGCGAGGGGCTGGCCGCCGTCGCGACGGCACTGGTGGTGCGCACGCGGTGACGGAGCGGGAAGATCTGCCCATGGCCACTCTTCCTGACAATGCCAAGGCGCTCATCGACAAGCACGAGTACGCCACCATCGCCACCATCGAGCCCGACGGGCAGCCGCACCTGTCCATCGTCTGGGTCGCCCGGGACGGCGACGACCTGCTCGTCTCCACCACCACCAACCGGCGCAAGTACGCCAACCTCGCCCGCGACCCACGCGCCACGGTCTGCCTCTACGACCGCGCCAACCCCTTCGCCTACCTCGAGGTCCGCGGCGACGTGGAGATGACCGAGGAGGGCGGGCGCGAGCTCATCGACCAGCTCGCCCGCGACTACGTCGGCGCCGAGCGCTACACGATGGACGACGGCACGGACAACGTCCGCACCGTGCTGCGGGTCAAGCCACGCAAGGTCGTCTTCAGCGGCTGAGTCCGCTTCGTCCCCCGTCTGCGCCGGCCGGCGCAGACGGCGGATCGGCGGAGCGGAGGCTCCCCGTACCCTGGTGCGGTGAGCCTCCGCCTCTACGACACCGCCGCGCGTTCCGTCCGCGAGTTCGTGCCCGTCCGCCCCGGGCACGTCGGCGTCTACGTCTGCGGGCTCACCGTGCAGAGCGAGCCGCACGTCGGGCACGTGCGCAGCGCCCTCAGCTTCGACGTGCTGCGCCGCTGGCTGCTGCGCTCGGGCTACGAGGTGACCTTCGTCCGCAACGTCACCGACATCGACGACAAGATCCTGGCCAAGTCGGCCGAGGCGGGGCGGCCGTGGTGGGCGCACGCCTACCTGATGGAGCGCGAGCTCACCGCCGCCTACGACGCGCTGGGCTGCCTGCCGCCCACCTACGAGCCGCGGGCCACCGGGCACGTGCCGGAGATGGTCGAGCTCATGCAGGAGCTGATCGACCGCGGGCACGCCTACCCCGCGCAGGACGGCTCTGGCGACGTCTACTTCGACGTCCGCTCCTGGGCCCAGTACGGCGAGCTGTCCCACCAGCGGGTCGAGGACATGGAGCCGGCCGCCGACGCCGACCCGCGCGGCAAGCGCGACCCGCACGACTTCGCGCTGTGGAAGGGCCACAAGCCCACCGAGCCCGAGAGCGCCGCGTGGCCGACGCCGTGGGGCCGCGGGCGCCCGGGCTGGCACCTGGAGTGCTCGGCGATGGCGAGCAAGTACCTCGGCGAGCACTTCGACATCCACGGCGGTGGCATTGATCTGCGCTTCCCGCACCACGAGAACGAGATCGCGCAGTCCAAGGCGGCCGGCGAGAAGTTCGCCGAGTACTGGCTGCACAACGCCTGGGTGACGACGTCGGGCGAGAAGATGAGCAAGTCTTTGGGCAACTCGCTGCTGGTGCCGGCGGTACTGCAGCGGGTCCGCGGCGTGGAGCTGCGCTACTACCTCGTCGCCTCGCACTACCGCTCCAACATCGAGTTCTCCTTCGAGGCGCTGGACGAGGCCGCGGCCACCTATCAGCGCATCGAGGGGTTCGTCCGGCGCGCCGCGGAGGTTCTGGGCGGCGTCGGAGTCTCCGACGAGCTGCCGGCCGGGTTCGTGGCCGCCATGGACGACGACCTCAACGTGGCCGCGGCGCTCGCCGTCGTGCAGGAGCACGTCCGCGAGGGCAACAAGCTCCTCTCCGACGGGCCGTCGGAGCGGCTCGCGGAGGTGGCCGCCGCCGTGCGCGCCATGCTGGACGTGCTCGGTGTGGATCCCCTCTCGCCCACCTGGCAGAGCGACGGCGGCGCCGAGGAGCCGCTGCGCAAGGCCGTCGACGGCCTGGTCCGGCTCGCGCTGGAGCAGCGGCAGGCCGCCCGTGAACGCAAGGACTGGGCGACGGCCGACACGGTGCGGGACACCCTCGCCGCGTCCGGTATCGCTGTCGAAGACACCCCGACCGGCCCGCGCTGGTCCCTGGAAGGACGATCCTGATGGCCGGCAACAGCCAGCGCCGGGGCGCCAAGCGCAGCCCTGGTTCGAAGAAGGGCGCCACCGTCGGCTCCGGTGGACAGCGCCGGCGCGCGCTCAAGCCGAAGGGCCCGACGCCGCGCGCCGAGGAGCGCACCGGGCATCCCGCCGCCCGCCGGGCCGCGGCCGCCGCCCGCCGCGCGGAGCGGCCCGGGGCGTCGCGTCCTGCGCGCGGACAGGCCAAGGAGGGTGCGGAGACCGTGGCCGGGCGCAACCCGGTGGTCGAAGCGCTGCGAGCCGGGGTGCCGGCCACGGCGCTCTACGTCGCTGTGCGGATCGACAGCGACGAGCGGGTCAAGGAGGCGATCACCCTCGCCACCGAGCGCGGGATCGCGCTGCTCGAGGCGCCCAGGCCCGAGCTGGACCGGCTCGCCGGGGCCGCGGTGCACCAGGGGCTGGTGCTGCACGTGCCGCCCTACTCCTACCTGCACCCGGACGAGCTCGTCGAGCGCGCGCAGGACGCCGACGAGGTGCCGCTCGTGGTGGCGCTCGACGGCGTCACCGACCCGCGCAACCTCGGTGCCGTCGTCCGCTCGGTGGCCGCGTTCGGCGGGCACGGCGTCGTGGTCCCCGAGCGTCGGGCCGCCGGCATGACCGCCTCCGCTTGGCGCACCTCGGCCGGCACCGCCGCCCGGGTGCCGGTGGCCCGCGCCACCAACCTCACCCGCGCGCTGGAGTCGTACAAGGAGCAGGGCCTCTTCGTGGTCGGCCTCGACGCCGACGGCGACGCGAGCGTGGACAAGCTCGACCTCGCCGACGGCCCGCTGGTGCTCGTGATCGGCTCGGAGGGCAAGGGCCTGTCCCGCCTGGTCCGCGAGACCTGCGACGTCGTCGCCAGCATCCCGATGGCGCCGAGCTCGGCCACCTCCGGGGGCGCCGAGTCGCTCAACGCCGGCGTCGCCGCCGGCATCGCCCTCTACGCCGTCAGCCGCGCCCGCGCCAAAAGTTCGTGATCATGCAATTCCCGTGATCATGCAATTCCCATGATCATGCAAGGCGTGTGAGCCGGGGCTCACCCCGGTTGCATGATCGCGCCGATTGCATGATCACGGACGCGGTGCGGGGGTGGGGGAGAGGGCGGCGACCACGGTGGTGGTGAGCTCAGCGAAGGCGTCGGCGTCGGTGAGGCCGGCGCGGCGGCCGAGCTCACCGGACTGGATGGCGGTGATGGCCAGGCCCACCAGCTCGGCCAGGAACGCGGTATGGACGTCGTCCCGGAAGGCGCCGGCGGCCACGCCGTCGGCCACCACCTCGTGGATCCGGCGGGCCGCGGCGCGGGCGTTGGCGCCGTAGAGCTCGCGGGTCTGCGGGCTGGCGGCGACGTCGTCGAGGAACGCCCGGCCGGCCGGGCGCAGGGCGGCGGCGACGGCGTCGAGGTAGGCGACCAGCTGAGGCGGCCCGGGGTCTGCGGCGGCGACCCGGGCCTCGACGTCGGTGGTCGCGGCGCGGAAGAAGTCGCCGACCACGACCCGGGCGAGCTCGTCCTTGCTGCCGGCCAGCGCGTAGAGCGTGCTCTTGGAGCAGTGCAGTCGGGCGGCGAGGTCGTCCAGGGTGAGGTGCGCGAACCCCTCGGCCAGCACCAGGGCGCGCAGTGCGTCCAGCAGCTCGCGCTGACGCGGGGTGCGCTGCCCTGGCACGGCACCTCCCGCTCTCGCGACAGTACTGAAGTACGGCTTAGAGTACTGGGCATGACCGTGTCGCGGATGCTGCCCACCCCGGAGGCCGCCGAGCTGCTCGAGCTGGTCGAGGAGCTGGCCGCCAAGGAGCTCGCCCCTCGCGTGGACGAAGCCGAGGCCACCTCCAGCTTCCCGCGCGAGGTGTTCCGCACCCTGGGACGGGCCGGGCTGCTGTCGCTGGCCTACCCAGAGGAGCAGGGCGGCGGCGGCCAGCCCTACGAGGTCTACCTGCAGGTGCTCGAGGAGATCGCTCGGCGCTGGGTGAGCGTGGCCGTGGGCGTGAGCGTGCACTCGCTGTCCTGCTACGCCCTGGCGAACTTCGGCACCCCCGAGCAGCAGGAGCGCTGGCTGGGCGACATGCTCGGTGGTGAGCTGCTCGGCGCCTACTGCCTGTCCGAGCCGCAGGCGGGGTCGGACGCGGCGGCGCTCGCCACCCGTGCCGTACCCGACGGCGACGACTACGTCATCACAGGCACCAAGGCCTGGATCACCCACGGCGGCGAGGCCGACTTCTACACGCTGATGGCCCGCACCTCCGACGACGGCCCGCGCGGCATCACCTGCTTCCTGCTGCCCGGGGACCAGCAGGGGCTGGAAGCGGCTGCCCCGGAGAAGAAGATGGGGATGACGGCGTCGACGACCGCGATGCTGCACCTGGACGGCGCCCGGGTGCCGGCCGAGCGCCGGATCGGCGCCGAGGGCCAGGGCTTCACCATCGCGCTGTCGGCTCTGGACGCCGGCCGGCTGGGCATCGCCGCCTGCGCGGTCGGGCTCGCGCAGGCCGCGCTGGACGCCGCGGTGGACTATGCCAAGGATCGCAAGCAGTTCGGCAAGCCGATCGCCGAGTTCCAGGGCCTGGGCTTCCTGCTGGCCGACATGGCCGCGGCCGTCGGCTCGGCCCGGGCGACCTACCTCGACGCCGCCCGCCGGATGGACGCCGGGCTGCCCTACGCCCAGCAGGCGAGCATCGCCAAGCTGGTGGCCACCGACGCCGCGATGAAGGTGACCACCGACGCGGTGCAGGTCTTCGGCGGCTACGGCTACACCAAGGACTTCCCGGTGGAGCGCTACATGCGCGAGGCCAAGGTCATGCAGATCTTCGAGGGCACCAACCAGATCCAGCGCCTGGTCATCTCCCGGCACCTCACCCGGGGCTGAGCGCCGTCGGTTCGAAGGGGGTCGTGGGCACCTTGGTTCCGATAGAAGGAGCGAAGGTGCCCACGACCCACAACGGACGGCTACGTCCGGGCGACCTGCTCCATGTCGCGCATCGCGCGCAGCACGTTGCCGGAACCGATGGCCGTGAGGTCGCGCTCTGAATAGCCGCGGGTGCGCAGCTCGTCGAACAGCAGCGGGTAGCCGGCGACGTCCTCCATGCCCAGCGGGAACACCGACGCGCCGTCGTAGTCCCCGCCGAGCCCGATGTGGTCGATCCCGGCGACCTCGCGGACGTGGTCGACGTGGTCGGCCACCTCGGCGACGGTCGGCGGGGGAGGCGCCAGGTCGCGTCGCGCGGTCAGCACCGGTGCGACGTCCTCGAGCCGGCGCGGGTCTCCGCCCTGGGCGGTCACGGCGTCCAGGCCCTCGAAGTACCAGTCCGCCCAGGCCTGGCTCACGAAGAAGGCCACGAAAGTCACCATGCAGACCCCGCCGTTGAGGGCCAGCGAGGCGAGGATGTCGTCGGGGACGTTGCGCGGGTGGCTGCAGACCGCGCGCGCCGAGCTATGGCTGAAGATGACCGGCGCCGCGGTGACCTCCAGGGCGTCGCGCATGACGTCGGCGGACACGTGGGACAGGTCGACGAACATGCCGAGGCGGTTCATCTCCCGCACGACGTCGCGGCCGAAGTCGCTGAGGCCGCCGAGCAAGGGCTCGTCGGTCGCGGAGTCGGCCCAGGGGACGTTCTCGTTGTGCGTCAACGTCATGTACCGCGCCCCGCGCGCATGCAGCCGGCGCAGCTCGTCCAGGGAGGAGTCGATCGAGTGGCCGCCCTCGATGCCCATGAGGGACGCGATCCGACCGGCAGCGATGGTCGCGTCGACGTCATCGGCGGTGCGGCACAGGGAGAACGTGTCGGGGAAGGCGGCGACCAGCTGCTCCACGAAGTCGACCTGCTCGTGGGTTCGGCGAACTGCCTCCGGGCCGTCCGGCGTGCACGGCACCCACAGCGACCAGAACTGGCCGGTCACGCCACCGGCGCGCAGCCGGGGCAGGTCGGTCTGCAGAGCCGGCTCGCCCCCGCGCAGGTCCACCGCCGCGAGGTCGTAGCCGCAGTGCTCGCGCATGGCCCAGGCCAGGTCGTTGTGCCCGTCGACGACGGGGGTGGGCGGCGCGGGGGCGGTGTCGAGGGGCTGCATGACGGGAGCCTAGGCGCGCTGCAGACGCCCGTCCGTCCTGGCAGGGTGGCGGCGTGCTGTGGCCGGTGCTCGTGGTCCCCTGGGCGCTCGACCGCCTGTGGCGCCCGGGTGACGAAGTGACGGTCACGCTCGACTGGCGCGACGCGGGGGAGGGCTTCGACGAGTTGGGGCTGCGCGAGGTCGAGCTCGAGGTGGCTCCGCTGCCGGTCCCCGAGGGTTGGCCTGCGTGGCAGCTGCTCAGCTCCGGCGGCTTCCGAGCGGTCCGCCGGGTCGAGGACGGCCAGGCCTTCGGGCGCCACCGCTTCTCCGGGCTGGCCGCCTACGAGCCGCTGGCCGCGCATGACCCCGCCACCACCGGCGTGGTGCGGCGTCTGCAGGTGGTGCACCGCCTGCACGCCCGGCTGGAGGACTCATGGCGGCGGGTGCCCGGCGCGCTGCGGGTCGTCGACGTCGAGGAAGCGGCACCCGCCCTGCTCTCGGAGTACCCGCCGCTGAGGCGCCACCCGCCGAGCGAGGAGTCCCCGCCGGGGCCGTTGCGGTTCATGACGGAGCAGCAGTACCTGCGCGAGGCCGGCCACCGGCTGCCCCGGCAGCAGTGGCGGGCGGTCGGTTTCCTCGCCCAGCTCGAGGTCGCCGACTAGCGTCGGCGTCTCGCTGATGCCCTAGCTCTGGTTGCTTCCGCGCAGGTCTGCGATGCGCACGGTGAGGTCCGGCCACTTCGTCAGCAGCCCGAGCTCGTCCGGCCCGAGCTCGGCCGACGTCGGTGCGACCTGCCGGGCAGGGAGGAACCGGACTGTCGTCCCGGTGCTGCCGTCCGGCTCCACCGGCGTGAGGTCGGTGACCGGCATGCCGTGAGCGTAGGTCTGCGACCAGGCGCCGTCACGGCGGCGGTTCACATGCACGAGCTCCTCGCTCAGGGCGGACACCACCGAGATCCCGCGTCGGGGGAGACCGTCGGGCAGGCTCGGCGGTTCAGGGCTGTCGAAGAAGCGCAGGTCCTTGGTGCTCATCACCGGTTTCCTGACCGGCCGGCCGTGTTCGTCGAGCCGCGTGTCGGTGCCCCGGCCGTCGTCGGTCACGGTCGCCCACCCGTCCTCGTGCAACGTGACCTGGCACTGCCCACCGCCTCGCGTCTCCGCCTCGTCCGCGGCGTAGGCGATGACCTCCAGCAGCAGGTGCAGCGCGCCCGATGGCGCGAAGTTCCTCCAGTCGCCTCGGATGGCTTCGAGGTGCTCGATGTCGACCGTCTCGCTCCAGTCGTGCGTCGTGTTCGTCCAGGTCATGAGCTTGCCTGCCCCTGTCTTCTTCGGTGTCTGGGCCATTCTTTCGCGCCCACGTCCGGGCGCGGTCAGGCTTCGCCAGTTGCCTGAGCAGGCCCTAGGCGGCCCTTACGCCCTCTGCTGAGACTGTCGAGGGCAGCTATCGGGTCCTGACCCAGGTGCCAGTGGGGTCGACCCACGCGGGGGCGCGCCATTCGGTGCCGCCGTCTGCGGTGGCGCGGATGTCCCAGTGCTGGTCGTGGACGAGGTGGTGGTGCCACAGGCAGAGCAGGCGCATCTCGTCGAGGTTCGTCTCGCCCCCGAGGCTCCACCAGGTGATGTGGTGGGCCTGGGACCAGTCCGGGGGACGGTCGCAGCCGGGTCCGACGCAGCCCTTGTCCCGCAACGCCATCAGGCGCCGCTGGTCCGGCGTCGCCAGGCGTCTGGCCCGGCCGACGTCGATCGGTCGGCCTTCGCCGTTCAAGACGACGGGGATGATGCCGGCTTCGCAGGCGAGCAGTCGGGCCTGCTCGACCGAGGTCCGGGATCCGGCGGCGGTGGTGGACAGGATGGTCGCGGCCCGGTGCGCGCCGGGTGTCGTCTGGCCGGCTTCGCTGGCGCGCAGCTCTTCGAGGGTGACCGCGACCAGCAGCCCGTCCCTTGACGGTGCGGCGACCTTGCCGCGGAACGCCTCGGGCACGGCCGGCACCGAGGGGACACCGTCGAGCGCGAGACCGAGGTCCAGGCCGAGGTCGAGAGCCTGCTGCCCGGCGGGCTGCCCGGTGCGCGGGTCGGCGCCAGCGTCGGTGATGTCGACGGGCTCATCGTCGACGTCATCGTCGTCTTCGTTGCCAGCAGGGGTGTTCCTCTGTCCGGGCAGGATGCTCCCGGCGACGGTGACGGTCTCCATCAGAGCATCGAGCATCCGCTGCTGGTGGGTGCGCGGGTCGGGCAGCTCCGCGGTCCCGATGGGTGCGGCCAGCGGTTCAAGGACCGACTTCAGTCGTGCGGCCATGTCGACGGTGGCCAACCCGCGGATCTCGATCAGCGCCCCGTCGGTGCGGGCGTGCCGGCGGAACGAGAGCCCGCACAGGTCCCGCAGCCGCGAAGGATTAGCGGTCGGCCGCTCGGCCGGTGCTGAGCCGAGGTCCTCACGCAGCCGCCCGGCGAACCCCACCAGGCCCTGCGGGGACTCCTGGTGGCACAGCTCGACCAGCACCTGCTCGCAGACCTCCAGCGCCTGCCGGCTGGCTCCGTCGAAGGTGGCCAGGTCCTTGAGGATGATCCCGATCCGGTGCGCCTGCTCGACCGAGACGAACCCCGCGGCCATCCCCGCGGCTCGCGGGCACGCAGCCGGCTCCGGGTCGCTCAACGACCGGGCCGCCGACGCCGCGTGCAGCGCGCGGGCCTGATGCAGCAGCACCTTCGCCCGGGGCAGGTCCATCCGCAGCGCCTGGGCCAGCCAGTCCTCGGTCTTGCGCACCCCGGAGGTGCCTTGAGCGACGCCCCGCCGTTCGCACTCGTGCAGAAGGCACAGCAGCACCAGCATCAGCTGGTTGAGCACCGTGCCGACCAGATGCAGCAACCCGATCAGCTCGCTCGGCTTCGCCGCGGAGAAGTCCACCCGCCCCGCGCCAGGAGCCGCCACGGCCTCGACAGAGTCGGCGATGTGCAGCAGCTCGACCGCCAGCGAGGTAGACCCCACGCCGTCGCGGTCGAAGCTGCTCTCCATGCATGAAGTCTACTCGAACAATTGTCCTGCATCTCTGCTTGAGTGCAGTACTGTGGATTCGTGATTGAGTCGGATCGTCCTGTGGGCGGAGTTGATTACCCGCGTACGTACCAGGAGTTCCAGGAGTGGTTCCCTGACAACGCCGCCTGCGTTGAGTACCTC
>JBQCHF010000208.1:0-85145 GCA_051954955.1 Motilibacteraceae bacterium | reverse complement strand
TACTCAACGCAGGCGGCGTTGTCAGGGAACCACTCCTGGAACTCCTGGTACGTACGCGGGTAATCAACTCCGCCCACAGGACGATCCGACTCAATCACGAATCCACAGTACTGCACTCAAGCAGAGATGCAGGACTGTTGTACGAACGGCGCGGCAAGCGGTTGCAGCGAGATTCCCATTACTGCTTCGCGCTTTCTCGCTATTGCCGACATCCCCCCGACGCGCTGCACCCTCAGACCTCCACCACCGCCAGAGCCTCCAGCTCGACGGCGTCGGCCTCGATCCGCGCCGGAACGACCCGACCCGGCAGGGCGAAGACGGCACCCAGGGCCCCGACGAAGCAGACGATGCCCACCAGCAGGCTGCTGCTGTGCAGCCCGGCCATGAACGCGTCCCGCACGGCCTGGGCGACCTGCGCCGAACCCGCGCCCAGGGCGACCCCCGCGCCGACCGAGTCCTGCGCGGCGGCGAGTGCGGGTGCCGGCAGCAGCCGGCCCGCGGCGTCGGCCAGGTGGGCGGCGTAGACCGACGCGAAGACCGAGCCCACGACTGCGACGCCGAGCGTCCCGCCCAGCTCCCGGGTGGCGTCGTTGACGGCGGAGCCCACCCCGGCCCGGGCGGGCGGGAGCACGAGCAGGATGGACTCGGTGGCCGGAGTGGAGATCAGCCCCATCCCGAGACCCATCAGCACCATCTGCGGCACGACCACCGTGGCGTAGGGCGCGTCGACGTCGATGACCGAGATCCAGGCGAAGGCTGAGCCGAACAGCAGCAGGCCGGTCGTGACGACAGCGCGCGTGCCGATCCGCGGCGCCAGCCGGGCTCCGACCACCGAGGCGACCGCGATGCAGACGGCGACCGGCAGGATCCGGGCGCCGGTCGACAGGGCGCCGTAGCCGCGCACGAACTGGAAGTACTGCGTGATGAGGAAGATGGAGCCGAACAGCGAGAAGAACGTGAGGGTGACCGCACCGCTGGCGCCGGAGAACCGCCGGTCGGCGAAGAGGGTGACGTCGAGCATCGGGTGGGCAGCACGTCGCTCCACCAGGACGAACATCGCCAGCAGGAGCGCGCTTCCCAGCAGGCCGCCGAGGGTGCGCGAGGACGTCCAGCCCCACTGCGGCGCCTCGATCAGGGTGGCCACCAGCAGGCCGCTGGTCGCGACCGAGAGCCCCAGCCCCGGCAGGTCGAGCGGGGGCACCGACGGGTCACGGGACTCCGGCACCATCGCGATCGTCATCGCGGTCGCCACCAGCGCCAGCGGGATCAGGGCGAGGAACACGCTCCCCCAGTAGAAGTGCTCCAGCAGCAGGCCGCCGGTCACCGGGCCCGCCGCTACCCCGAGCCCGACCACCGCGCCCCAGATACCCAGCGCGGCCGCCCGCTCCCGACGGTCCCGGAAGGTGTTGCTGATGACGGACAGCGTGGTCGGGAAGACCAGCGCGGCGAACATCCCCATGACGGCACGAGCGGCGACGAGCTGCCCGGCCGAGTGCAGCGTGGCCCCCACGGCGCTCGCGGCCGCGAACCCGAGCAGCCCGACCACCAGCGCAGGCCGACGGCCGAAACGGTCCGACAGGCTGCCGGCTGCCAGCACCAGGGCCGCGAAGGTGAGGTTGTAGCCGTCGACGATCCACTGCAGCCCGCTGGTGCCCGCATCGAGCTCGCGGGACAGGTGCGGGAGTGCGACGTTCACGATGGTGGTGTCGAGATTGATGGCGAGCACCGCGAGGCAGACCGCGGCGAGCGTGCCGTACTTGCGTGTCATGGCGAGTGGAGATCCCCTCAGCAGCCGGACCGCCCTCTGTGGACGGACCCATGTGGACGGCGTCAACATGGACGAGCAGACCAGAGAATGTGGGCGGCGTCAACATGGAATCGACTAGCATCCGGGCCCGTGAGCAGCTACCACCACGGCAACCTGCGCGCCGCCCTGATCGAGGTGGCGGTGGACCAGGCTCGGGAGGGCGGCGCCCAGGCCGTCGTGCTCCGGGACGCCGCCCGGCGCGTCGGCGTCTCGCACAACGCCGCCTACCGTCACTTCGCCGACCGTGAGGAGCTGCTCGGGGCGGTCGCCGAGCACGGTGCGCAGCTGCTGGAGGCGCGGATGCGCGAGGGGCTGGACGCTGTGCGCACCCGCGACCGCGCCGCCCGCGCCCGCCGGCGCCTGGAGGAGGTCGGCCGGGCCTACGTGCACTTCGCCCTGGCCGAGCCGGGGCTGTTCGTCAGCGTCTTCGGGCAGTCGAAATCGCTCGAGCTCGCCGGCCCCTACCTGCTGCTGAACCAGGCGCTCGACGAGCTCGTCGACGCCGGCGTCGTCCCACCCGAGCGACGGCCCGGCGCCGAGGTCACCTGCTGGGCCGCCGTCCACGGCTTCGCGATGCTCTGCCTGCAGGGGCCGCTGCAGGCCCTTCCCGCGGCGGACCGCGAACGTGAGCTCGACGGGCTCCTGCTACGGGTCACGCGCGGGCTGTAACGGCCGACCGAGCCGGCCCGGTCAGGCCGCCCCGTCGGTGCACGGACCGGCGATCCGCCCGGGAGGCCCCTGCTCCCTACGGAGCGACTCCGGCCCGCGTCAGGCAGGCTGACAGCATGGATGCCGCCCAGCTCGTGCACGCGCTCGCCGAGGTCCTGGACCAGCACCGCTGGGACGACCTGCCCGCTCTGCTCGCGGACGACTTCACCTGCCGCTACGTCCACACCGGGGAGAGCTTCGATCGCGACGGCTGGGTCGCTCTCAACGCCACCTATCCCGGCTTCGAGCGATACCTGCTCGAGGACTGCGTGGGCCAGGGTGAGCGAGCCGTCGCGCTCGCTCATGTCACCGCCACCAGTGCAGACTCGCTCGAGCACTACGCGGTGGCCGGCTTCCTCACCGCCCGCGACGGCCTCATCGCCGAGCTGACCGAGGTCTGGACCGAGATGGGCCAGAGCTCCCCGGCGGACCGGCGACCCGAGGCCGCCGGTCCGACCGGCTGAGGAGCTCGGCTCTGGACTCCCGCTCGGCGCCGGCGCCGGCGCCGGCGAGCATCTGCCAGGTGTCCACGACGGTGTCCGGGTTGAGCGAGAGCGTGTCGATGCCCTGCTCGAGCAGCCACTGGGCCAGGTCCGGGTGGTCGCTCGGGCCCTGGCCGCAGATGCCGACGTACTTGCCCCGGGCCTTGGCCGCGGCGATGGCCTGGCTCATCAGCTTGCGCACCGCCGGGTCGCGCTCGTCGAAGCCGGCGGCGACCAGCCCGGAGTCGCGGTCCAGGCCGAGGGGGAGCTGGGTGAGGTCGTTGGAGCCGATGGAGAAACCGTCGAAGTGGTCCAGGAACTCCTCGGCCAGCACCGCGTTGGAGGGCACCTCGCACATCATGATGACCTGCAGGTCGTCCTCGCCGCGGCGCAGCCCGTGCTGGGCGAGCAGGTCGATGACGCCCTGCGCCTCGGCCAGCGTGCGCACGAACGGGATCATGATCTTGACGTTGCTCAGGCCCATCTCGGTGCGCACGTGCCGCAGCGCCTCGCACTCCATCGCGAAGCACTCGGCGAACTCCTCGGACAGGTACCGGGACGCGCCCCGGTAGCCGATCATCGGGTTCTCCTCGTGCGGCTCGTAGATCTCCCCGCCCACCAGGCTGGCGTACTCGTTGGACTTGAAGTCCGACATCCGCACGATGACCGGGTTGGGGGCGAACGCGGCCGCGATCGTGGCCACGCCCTCGGCGACCCGCTGCACGAAGTACTCGCGGGGGCTGGGGTAGGCGGCGATCATCTCGTCGACCTGCTCGCGCACCGTCTCGGGCAGGTCCGGGTGGTCCAGCAGCGCCTTGGGGTGGATGCCGATCTGCCGGTTGATGATGAACTCCAACCGGGCCAGGCCGACGCCGGCATTCGGCAGGCGGGAGAACGCGAACGCCTGGTCCGGGGTGCCGACGTTCATCATGATCCCGACCGGGATCTCCGGCATGGTGTCCAGCCGGGTCTCCTCCACCTCGAAGCCCAGCTGGCCGGAGTAGACGAACCCGGTGTCGCCCTCGGCGCAGGAGACGGTGACCTCCTGCCCGTCGCGCAGCGACCGGCTGGCGTTGCCGGTGCCGACGACGGCGGGGATGCCCAGCTCGCGGGCGATGATCGCCGCGTGGCAGGTGCGCCCGCCGCGGTTGGTGACGATCGCGCTGGCCCGCTTCATGATCGGCTCCCAGTCGGGGTCGGTCATGTCCGCTACCAGGACCTCGCCCTGCCCGAACGAGGCCATCTGGTCGATCGACTCCAGCACGCGCACCTTGCCCGCGCCGATGCGCTGCCCGATCGCGCGGCCCTCCACCAGGACCTCGCCGCGCTCGGACAGGCGGTGGCGGACGATCGACCCGGCGGCCTGGCGGGACTGCACCGTCTCCGGGCGCGCCTGCAGGATGTAGAGCTGGCCGTCGACGCCGTCCTTGCCCCACTCGATGTCCATCGAGCGGCCGTAGTGCTCCTCGATGGTGAGCGCCTGACGGGCCAGCTCCTCCACCTCGGCGTCGGTCAGCGAGAGCAGGTGCCGGTCGGCCTCCGGCACGTCGACGAACTCGGTGGTGCGCCCCACCGTCGCGTCGTCGGTGTAGACCATCTTGATCGCCTTGGCGCCCACGCCCCGCTTGAGCACGGCCGGCCGCCCCGCGCGCAGCGCCGGCTTGTAGACATAGAACTCGTCCGGGTTCACCGCGCCCTGCACCACGGCCTCACCTAGGCCGTAGGAGGAGGTGACGAACACGGCCTGGTCGAAGCCGGACTCGGTGTCCATGGTGAACATGACCCCGGAGGCACCCAGGTCCGAGCGGACCATCCGCTGCACACCGGCCGACAGCGCGACCGTCTCGTGCGCGAACTTGTGGTGCACCCGATAGGCGATCGCCCGGTCGTTGTAGAGCGAGGCGAACACCTCGCGGATCGCGTGCAGCACCGCGTCGATGCCACGGATGTTGAGGAACGTCTCCTGCTGCCCGGCGAACGAGGCGTCCGGCAGGTCCTCGGCGGTGGCGGACGAACGCACCGCGAAGGAGACCTCCTCGTCGCCGCCCGCCAGCTGCTCGTAGGCCGACCGGATGTCGGACTCCAGGTCCGCGGGGAACGGCTGCTCCACGATCGAGGCGCGGATCCGCTTGCCCACCGCTGCCAGGGCCGTGACGTCGTCGGGGTCCAGCTCGGCCAGCTGCGCGGCGATCGTGTCCGCCAGCCCGGTCTGCCCGAGGAACCGGCGGTAGGCCTCGGCCGTGGTCGCGAACCCGTCCGGCACCCGCACCCCCAGCCCGGACAGCTCGCGGATCATCTCCCCCAGCGAGGAGTTCTTCCCACCCACCTGCTCCAGGTCGGCGAGCCCCAGCTCACTGAAGGGCCTGACGTTCACGCTCATGCTCCGCCTTTCGGTCCGGTGCGAGGGGTGCGGTTGCTGCCCGCGGGGTGGCCAGAGAGGTAGCTCAGCGAGGTGGTGCCCAGGGAGGCGGACCCGAGCGAACGGGAGGCCGCGCGCAGGGTCTGGAGGATGACCGCTGCCATCTCCTCCACCGACTTGGTCGAGGAGTCGACCATCGGCACCCGGTGGGTGCGGAACAGGGCTGCGGCCCGCCGCAGCTCGTAGGTGCACTGCTCCAGGGAGGCGTACTTGGATCCCGGACGGCGCTCCTGGCGCACCTGGCTCAACCGGGCCGGCGTCGTGGTGATGCCGAAGCAGCGCTCCCGCATGCCGCGCAGCGGGCGCGGCAGGTCGGACTCGGCCAGGTCCTCGTCCAGCAGCGGGTAGTTGGCCACGAACAGCCCGTGCTGCAGGGCGAGGTACATCGTGGTGGGGGTCTTGCCGCACCGCGACGGCGCCACCAGGACGACGTCGGCCTTGTCCAGCGCCCGCAGGCTCTGGCCGTCGTCGTGCTCGATGGCGTACTCGACCGCCTGCATCCGGGTGTTGTAGCGCTTGACGTCGCCGACCCCGTGCAGCCGGGCGGCCACCCGCGCGCCCTGGACGCCGAGGATCGACTCGACCCGGCCGATGTGCATCTCGAAGAAGTCGATGATCGGGACCTTCGAGGTGTGCAGGACCCGGCGGATCTCGTCGGTGGCCGCGGTGGTGAAGGCCAGCGGCGTGACCGGCCCCTCGCCGGCCTCGTCGAGCTCGCGGACCACCTGCTCGGCGTCCTCCACCGAGGAGATGAACGGGATCAGGCGACGTTCGAACCGCAGGTGCGGGAACTGGATGAGCAGGGCGTTGCCCATCGTCTCGGCGCTGATCCCGGTGCTGTCCGAGAGGAAGAAGACGGGCACGACGGGGAAGTCGGCGGCAGACTCGCCCGCCGGCTCGCCAGCCCGCACGCTGCCGTCCGTCACGCCATGCCGTCCCGTCGTCCGTGCCACGCCGTCGTGGCACCCGGTCCGAATCTGCCCTGCCGTGCCGACGGCTATGCCGACGGCGCGCAGGGCCCGCCCGGACGCCTCCGGGCGGGCCCTGCGCCCGGAGGCGTCCGGTGCGGAGGGTCCCGGCGGCGGCGCCGGTCAGGGGACGAGGATGGCACGCCCCCGGACCCGGCCCGCATCCAGGTCGTCGATCGCCTCCTGGAACTGGTCCAGCGGGTACTTGCCGGTGTGCAGCGTGACCGCCTTGCGGGCGGCCAGCGCCATGAGCTCGACCAGGTCGTTGTAGGAGCCGACCAGGTTGCCGATGAAGTTGATCTCGGTGGAGATGATGTCGATCGTCGGGACGTCGATGTTCTCGCCGTAGCCCACCACGTGGTAGTCGCCGGCGCGGCGCAGCATGCGGACGCCCTCCGCGGTCGACCCGCCCTCGCCGACGAAGTCGATGACGGCCTCGGCTCCCTTGCCGTCGGTCAGCTCGAGCACCCGGTCCACGTGCGAGCCGTCCGCCACGACGCCGTGGTCCGCCCCGATCGCCGTCGCGAGCTTGACCGCGTCCGGGTTGCGGTCGACCACGATGATCTCGGCCGGGCTGATCGCCTTGAGCACCTGGATGCCGATGTGGCCCAGGCCCCCGGCGCCGATCACCACGCACCGGTCGCCGGCTCGCAGCCGCCGGGCCGCCTTGGCCGCCGCGTGATACGCCGTGAGGCCGGCGTCGGCGAGCGCGGCGACGTCCGACGGCTCGAGCGAGTCGTCGATCCGCACCACGCTGCGGGCCGAGGTCTTCAGGTAGTCCGCGTAGCCGCCGTCGGTGTCGATGCCGGGGAACCGCGAGTTCTCGCAGTGCACGTCGTCACCGAACCGGCACGCGCGGCACAGCCCGCAGGTGATGAGCGGGTGCACGATCACCTTGTCGCCCTCGCGGACGTTGGTGACCGCGCTGCCCACGGCGCTGACCCAGCCGGCGTTCTCGTGGCCGATCGTGTACGGCAGCGCCACCCCGGACTTCTCGGCCCACTGGCCCTCGAGGATGTGCAGGTCGGTGCGGCAGACGCCTGCTCCCCCGATCTTCACCACGACGTCGAAGGGCCCGGTCACCTGCGGCTCGGGGACGTCGGTCAGCTGCAGCGGCTGGTGGTAGCCGACGACCTGGACTGCTCTCATGCTGAGGTCACCTCGAGGGGTAGGAGGGCGTGGCCGGCCGTGGCCGCGCCAGGGATGACATCGACGACATCGGTGGCGTCGGTGTCCCCGTGCCCGCACGGGGATTGGTCCTGCGCCGACTCCGGGTAGCGGGTACGCAGCAGCCCGCGGCAGAAGTGCGCGTTGCCGTCGATGGAGATGCGCACCGAGCGGGCCATGCGCAGGCGCAGCGGCACCTGCTCGGGCGGGTAGGGCTGCCCGGTGTCGTCGACCAGGACGGGCTGCCCGCCGTCGACGGGCAGGCCCAGCGCCTGCCGGCGGCGCAGCAGCGCGTGCGTGGTCGCGACGTCGGGCAGATCGGCGAGCGTGACGCCGTGCAGCTCCTCCTCGCGCAGCTCGGGATCCGCCCGCAACAGGGCGGTGAGCGCCCGCTCCATCGCGGCCGTGTGCGCCTTGCGCCTGAAGGTGAGCCGCAGCTCGTCCAGCGACTTCTCCGCCTCGTGCCCGAAGGTGCCGAGGTAGCCGGCGTCGGCGGCCAGCCCCCGGTTGATCAGGTCCGAGTCGTGGTGGTCGTCGAGCTCCACCACCACCGTCCCGACACCGGACAGCCCGCTCAGGGCGTCCTTGGCGTCCGAGGCCATGAGGTAGGCGAAGTTCGGCGAGCAGAACGAGGTGGGCAGGCGCAGGTGGACCAGCACGTCGAACCGGTCGTCCACGCCTGCGTCGTGGCCACGGACCTCGAGCGAGCGGACGAAGCCGAGGGCGGTGATCGGCTCGTCCAGCTCGGGGTCGATGACGGCGTCCAGGGCCCGCCGCGCCGCCGCCTCGAGCGCGGTCGGCTCCGCGATGGTGGCAGCGCTCACGAGGAGGCCACCGCGACGGCCGGCTGCTCGGGCTGGACCGGGACGCCGGTGGGAGCGGGCACCGGCTCGACCTGCAGCTCGGCGGGCACCGGGATGTCGTACATGGCCGCGGCGTTGAGACCGAGGATCTTCTTCTTCTGCGCCGTGGTGAGCGGCGCGTACTCGGTCATGTCCTCAGGGATCTGGAAGTCCACGAACTTCTCGATGAGCCACTTGGGCGTCCAGATCGCGTAGTCGCTGGAGAACTGGATGCGGTCCTCGCCGATCCAGTAGAGGAGCTCGCCGATGATCTGGGCGAAGTAGCGCGGCCGGGTGTGGATGAACGGCATCGCGACCGCGAGGCCGGCGTGCACGTTCGGCTCCTGGGTGGCGATCCAGCAGAAGTCCTCCAGCCGCGGCAGGCCCACGTGCTCGATGACGAAGTTGAGCTCGGTGAAGTCGGTGGCCACCTTGTCGACGTCGGCGACGTCGAACGCGTCGCGGTCCAGCGGGCGGATGGTGGGGCCCTTGTGGATGTGGATGTTCTTGATGCCGAGCTCCTGGGCGAGCTCGAAGTACTTGTAGGACCACGGATCGTCGAGCTTCCAGCCGCGCGAGTCGCCGTGCCACTCCGCTGTGTAGAGCTTGACGCCCTTGAGGTCGTACTCCTCGGCGTCCCGGCGCAGCTGCTCCAGCCCGCGCTGCTCGTTGCGCGGGTCCCAGTAGTGGTTGTAGGTCAGCTTGTCCGGGTGTGCCTTGGCGAGCGCCGACGCCTCCGCCGCCTGGCCGAAACCGTTGCGGTAGAACTCGAACAGGTAGGCAGGCTGGAAGATCGCGTGGTCGACGTAGCCGTCCTCGAACAGGTCCTTCATCAGCCGCTGGCTGTAGTAGAGGTAGTCCTCGTACGGCCAGACCTCGGACTCGGGGCTGAGGTTGCGGTGGTAGTCGTAGAAGCAGTCGATGAACTGCTTGCCGTGGATGTTGAGCTGGTTCTCGGGGCGGGCGTCCCAGAGCGCGATGTGCGCATCCACGATGAAGTAGTTCTCGCCGTCCTTGCTGTACATGCGGTCCTCCGCGAGCGTGGTTTCGTCAGGGGTGGTTGCAGGGACGTTAGGCAGCCGCAGCCTGACCGCGACAGGCACCGGGTGTCTCACTTCGAGACAGTGCGCGCAGCAAAGGGTGGCCGCCGATGCACGACGGTGGGAAGCACCACGGACCATTGACTCAGCGGCAGCGGCATGTAGCCTGAAGCGCACGCCCCACCGCGTCTGGAGCCCCGCGTGCAGCTGTCCCCCGCGCCGCCCCGCCTGCAGGCCTCCTGGCTGCGCAGCGAGCACTACGGCGTGCCGCTCGAGCGGGTCGATCCCACGTTCAGCGGCGCCGTCGACACCGGTTCGCTGCTCTACGAGTGCGGCACCCAGGTCCTCAGCGCCCTGCAGCGCACCCTCGCCAACGAGCCGGTCAGCCTCATGGTCGCCGACCGGGACGGCCTCGTGCTCGCGCGGCTGTGCAACGACCACGCCATCCTGCGCTCCCTCGACGCGGTGCACCTGGCGCCCGGCTTCCACTACAGCGAGCGCGAGGCCGGAACGAACGGGCTCGGCCTGTCGCTGGCCGACCGCGCACCGGCGCTCGTCCGGGCCGGGGAGCACTACTGCGAGGCGCTGCAGGGTTACAGCTGCGCCGCAGCCCCTGTGATGGACCCGGCGACCGGGGAGGTGGCCGGCACCGTCAACCTGACGACCTGGGCAGACTCCTCCCTGGACCTGCTGCTCGCCCTGGCCCAGTCCGCGGCCGGCAACACCTCCGCGCTCATGCTGGTGCGCAGCAGCGGGCGCCGTGCCCACCCGGCCCCGCGCGGAGAGGTCTTCCGCGTGGTGGCGCCGGCAGCCCCTGACAGCGAGGACCCCTGCACCTCCCGCGGCTGGCGGGAGGCCCTGGCCAGCGCGCGGGCGGCGCTGGGGGCCGGGCGCGTGGTGGCCGTCACCGGCGAGCGCGGGGCCGGCAAGCGTGCCCTGGTGCAGCTGGCCCGTCAGGCCGCCACCCGCCGGGAGCGGCTGCTCAACGCCCGTCCCCCTGCCGGCGACGAGATCGACGCCTGGCTGGCCCTGTGGACGCCCGAGCTGCGCGAGGGCACCTGCGTCACCGTCTCCGAGGTCGACACCCTGCCGGCGTGGGCGGCTGGAGACCTGTCCACGACGCTGGCCGGCGCCCGGCGGACCGACGGCGGCCCGCAGCCGTTCGTGCTCACCGCCGCGGACTACGCCTCGATCCCGGAGCCCCTGGCCGAGCTGGTGGACACCGTGGTGGAGCTGCCGCCGCTGCGGATGCGTCCGGAGGACGTCCTGCCGCTGGCGGCACTCTTCGCCCGGCAGGAGCGCCGACGCGAGGTCGGTTTCACGACGGCGGCATCACGGGCGCTGTCGGCCTACCACTGGCCCGAGAACGTCAAGCAGCTGCGGCAGGTCGTCCGCGAGGCGGCCGCCCGGGCCGAGCTGGTCGACGCCCGGCACCTGTCCCCGGAGGTGTTCAGCGACGGCACTCGGCGACTCACCCGGCTGGAGACGCTGGAGCGGGACGAGATCGTCCGGTGCCTCACCGAGCCGGGCGCCACCGTGGTGCGGGCCGCGAGCGAGCTGGGCATCGGGCGGGCGACGCTCTACCGGAAGATCGCCCAGTACGGCATCACGGTTCCCTGAGCGGGCAGTGCCGTGGCCCGGTTCCATCGGGCCCTCCGATCACCCGCACGTCGTGACTCCTGTGCTTGAATCCGCGCCATCCCTCCTGCATCACCTCTCATGCCGACCAACGGCCTTGTCCTGAGCGAGGAAGAAATGATCTTCATCACCGCCAAGTTCCTCGTGCTGCCCGAGCACGCGGACAACTGGACGCAGATCTCCAAGTCCTTCACCGAGGCGACCCGGGCGGAGGAGGGCTGCCTGTGGTTCGACTGGTCCCGCAGCGTGGACGACCCGCAGGAGTACGTGCTGGTCGAGGCCTTCCGCGACGGCGACGCCGGCGGGAAGCACGTGCAGTCCGAGCACTTCGCGCAGGCGCAGCGGGAGCTGCCGCAGTACCTCGTGCAGACCCCGAGCATCGTGAACTTCGAGGTGCCCGGCACGGACTGGTCCGAGCTCGGCGAGCTGCGCGTGGAGCGCTGAGCCTGCGCCGGCCGCACAGACAGCGAGGGCGCTGCTCCGACACCGTGTCGGAGCAGCGCCCTCATCGTTGGTCAGGTGCCGAGGAGCAGGCTGGGATCGTCCGCCCGGGCAGCGCCCGGCTCAGAGCCGATCGGGCAGCCCGAACAGCGGGAAGAGCCGAGCGGTGTCCAGGAAGAACGTCATCTCGCCGATCCGTCCGTCGCGCAGCTCGACGACCTGCAGCGCCCACGGCGAGAACCCACCGTCCGGGTCGGGCTTGTACTGCCCGAAGGCCGAGGACCCGTTTGCGCTCCCGGCGGGGAGGACGCGGGACCCTTGGCAGCCGATGCCCGGCCCGAACCACCAGGCGAAGATGTCGGCCCGGCCGGACAGCCACAGCGAGAACGGCGGCATGGACTGGGTGGCGTCCTCGTGGACCAGGTCGGTGAGGGCGGTGACGTCGTAGGCCTCGAACGCCTGGACGTAGCGGGCCAGCAGGGCACGGTCGGCGTCGTCGAGCTCGTCGACGGTCTTCACCGACCGGTCAGTCCCGGCCCGCGAGCTCTCCAGGGTGGCCCGGGCCCGCTGCAGGGCGCTGTTCACGGACGCCACCGACGTCTCCAGCAGTGCGGCCACGTCGGCCGCCTTCCACTGCAGCACCTCGCACAGGATCAGTGCCGCGCGCTGCCGCGGCGGCAGGTGCTGCAGGGCCGCGACGAACGCCAGACGCACCGACTCGCGGGCGAGTGCGACCGACTCGGGGTGGCCGTCGCCGGCGACCAGGAGCGCGTCGGGCGCGGGCTCGAGCCAGGTCGTCTCGGGCAGCTCGGACAGGTTCTCCAGCACCGGTTCGCGGGCCGGGCCGAGGTCCATCGGCCGCGCGCGGCGCTCCCCGGCCCGCAGCATGTCCAGGCAGACGTTGGTGGCGATGCGGTAGAGCCAGGTGCGCACGGATGACCGGCCCTGGAAGGAGTCGAGCGAGCGCCAGGCCCGCATCATCGTCTCCTGCACCGCGTCCTCGGCGTCGAACGGCGAGGCCAGCATCCGGTAGCAGTAGGCCCGCAGCTCGGTGCGGTGGGCCTCGAGGGCACCCGGGTCGACGTCGAGGAGGCTGTCGACGAGGCCCAGCCCGCCGTTCTCGTTGGCTCCGCTCACACCGGACACCCTGACAGACCCGGCCCCCTCCCGGGGCGCTCCGTCGCTCATCCGGCCCGGATGATGCCCGTCAGCACGCTGGCCCGGAGGCTTCGGGGCGATGAGGAGCGGGGGCGCCATGCACGACGTCCGGCGCGGGCGGCGACCGCACCGCCGCGGCCGAGAACCGCTGTGGGTGGCGGTGCTCGTCGCGCTGCTGGTGACCGCGCTCGGCATCGGGCTGCTCACCGCGTGGCTCCGACCCTCTCCGACGGTGGCGGACGCGCGGGGCGCCGCCCTGACCCGGCAGGGACCACCCCCCAGCGCCTACCCCTGGTCCGGGCCAGTGCCCGCAGCCGGCGGCACCGGTGACCCGTGGGGCTTCATCCAGGGCCAGTGCACGTCCTTCGTGGCCTGGTGGCTGAACACGCACGGGGTGCCGTTCGCGCGGTACACCCGGGGGCCGGCGGGCGAGGCGACCTTCGATGACGCCGGGGGCTGGGACACGGCCGCGCGACAGGCGGGCTTCCCGGTGAGCGCGGTCCCGCGGGTGGGCAGCGTGGCGCAGTGGCACCCCGGGGAGGCCTCGCAGGCCGGCAACCGGGTCGGGCCGCCGCTGGTGGCCGGGGAGCACGGGCACGTGGCGGTGGTCGTCGCGGTCGGCCGGGACGACGAGGTCGTCACCGTCGGGTACGACGGCGCGACCCACGTCCTGGAACGGCTCACCACCCGCGCCCCTCGCTACCTGCAGATCGGCTCCCTGCCCCCGCTCTCGCGCACGGACCTGCCCGGGCTGCCGGGGCTGTCCGGGAGCAGAGCCGGCAGCACCGGCGGCGCCGGGGGCGAAGGGTCGGCCGGCAACGGCCCGCGGCTGCTGTCCTGCCGCTGAACGTGGTTCAGCTCGGCCCAGTCCCAGCACGGGGCCGGCACGGCCCCAGCACGGCGGCGACAAGTCGACCGGCTCACTCCCCCGTGCGGCGGCCGGATTCCTGCTCGTCGCGGCGGGCGTCGATCGAGGCCGGCGCGGGGACGGCGTCCTCGTCCTCGGGCCCCTTCGACTCCGGGGAACCCGACGCGGCGGTGCCCCGCTCTGTCAGTCCCGGCCCTCCTACGTCTCGTCGGAGCGCACCCTCCTGGCCCCGCGGACCGGCCTGCGCGGGCACGGACGCCGCCGCTCGCACGGCCGAGGGACGTCCGAGCACCTCGACCAGCCCGATGCCGACGACGACCAGCAGCGTGGTCCACAGCACGACGGCGATGGTCGGGTGCGACCAGAGGACGACGACCACCGCGCCCAGCGCCGCCAGCGCCGCCCGCAGCAGCGTCCGGTGCCGGTACACCCAGACCCCGAACGCGCCGGTGCTGACACCCTTCGACTCAGCGCCGGTGCGCAGGCTGCCGGACAGCCGCACGAACCACGAGCGGACCGTGCGAGCCGTCGTCGACGGGCCGGTGAGGAACGCCCCGAGCGCCACGATCAGCGCGGCCAGAGCGGTGACCCGAAGACCGTTGCGCAGGTAGCGGACCAGGGTGTCGAAGACGTCGCCGGCGGCCTCCCGGGGCAGGACGTCGGCCGGCACCCGGTCCAGGTAGAGCGGTCGGGCCAGGGCCAGCAGTACCCCGAGCAGCAGCATCGAGGCCAGCACGCCGAGCGCGCCGAGCATCAGCGCCCGGCGGTGCCCTTGGCCACCTAGACCCCCAGCGCCAGCAGGACGAGCGCCAGGACCGGCAGCCAGGTGCCCAGGGTGTTCAGCACGCGGTAGAACCCCTGCGCCTTGGTCACGGCGTCGGACTGCACCAGGACGATCGACCGGTCCACGGTGGGGATGCGCGCGGCCAGGCCGAAGCCGTCGGCGATCAGCCGCGCCTTCACCTCGGCGACGACCGGCCCGAGGTTCAGCGTCACCGTGCCGTTCTGGCTCGCGGTGAGGGCACCGCCCTGCTCGCCCTCGAGCACGCTGACCACCTGCTGGTGCGCGGTCCGGTTCACCTGCTCCCACAGCGCCGCGAACTGCGGGCTGCTCAACACTTTCTGCACCTCGCTGCGGGTGAAGCTCTGCACCCCGTTCGCGAGCGGCACCGTGAGCGCCTGCAGGCCCTGGGTCACTTGGGGCGGGGCGCCCTGTGCGGCCAGGGCGTCGACGGCCTGGCTGGCCACTGCCTGCACGTCGACGTACTGGAAGATCGTGCGGGTGACGTCGTCGGTGAGGGCCTGCTGGATGGCCGGCTCGCTGGCCAGCGGCGCCACGGTCTGCACGTAGCGGTCGGTGTCCGAGACCTGCGTCTTGGCCCAGGTCGACACCACCGAGAGCGGTGCGAGGACGCAGGCCAGCGTGATCAGGACCGTGGCGGTGACCGATCGCCAACGCTCCCGGCCGGTCCGCCGAGGGGGTGGAGGACCTGCCTGGCCGCGGGCCGCCGCGAGCTCCTTCTCCAGCACCGCGATGCGTTCCTGCAAGCGCGCGACGTCGCCGTTGCTCGTGCGGGCCGTCGGGCTCGAGTCGGCGCTCATGGCCGTTCCTCTCGTCACCTGCTGCGACGGGACATGGTCCGTCCCCGGCCGCCGCCGCCCATCACCCGCATCGGGTGAGCCGGCGCGGGACGTCCGTCGCCCCGCGGTCGATACGCCTGTTCGACCCGGCACGCGTTCATCCGCTCCGGGTGAGGCCACCTGCTCCTTTCGACGTCGACGGTGGGGGCACCGCCGGTCCTCGACGGTCCGACCGGCGAACCCATCGACGATCGGAGATCCTCATGGCCACGACCGGCACGCCGCAGGAGAGCCTGACCATGGTGTCGCAGGGCGATGCCCCCGTGCTCGAGCGGCTCGTCGCGATGAACCTGGACTCCCTGGAGGAGTCGGGGCTGGACACCCAGACCTACTTCCTGGTCCGCCTGGCCGCGCTGGTGGCGATGGACGCGGCGCCGGTGTCCTACCTGATCAACCTCGGCCTGGCCTCGGACGCGGGCGTCACCCTGGAGCAGGCGCAGGGGGCGCTCGTCGCCATCTCGCCGGTGGTCGGCAGCGCCCGTGCCGCCGCCGCCGCGGGGAACATCCTGCGGGCCTTCGGGTTCGCGGCTGCCGCCGCCAGCAGCGACTGAGCGCCAGGGCAGCGCACCGCCGGGTGGGTGGAGCACGATGACGGGGTGGCCCACGACCGCCCCGCCCCGTCCGGACCGCTCACCCGGCGGACGCGGACGCTCGCGGAAGGACTGGCCCGCGCGGTGCTCACCGGCGCCGTGTCGCCCAGACGGCAGCTGATCGGCGCGCTGCTGGCCGTCGTCCTGCTTGGCGCGACGACCGCCGCGCTGGTGTCGCTGCGCGGTTCACTGAGCCTGGCCGGCGACGTGCTCGTCGTGCAGCTGGCGGTCGTCGTCGTCGCGCTCACCGGGGGTCTGTGGCCGGCGCTGGCGGCAGCCGTCGCCGGCACCTTCCTGCTCAACTTCTTCTTCGTCCCTCCGCTGCACACCCTGCGGGTCAGCACTCGGGACGACGTCGTCGCCCTGGTCGTCTTCGTGGCGGTGGCCGTGCTGGTGAGCGCCGTCGTCGACGTCGCCGAACGTCGCCGGCGGCACACCGAGCTGGTGTCCGCCCGGGCAGCGGTGCTGGCCGAGCAGGCCGCACGCGCGCACTCGCTGGAGGCAGCCGACCGCCTGCGCAGCGCGCTGCTCGCCGCCGTGGGTCACGACCTGCGCAGCCCGCTGGCCTCGGCCAAGGCGGCCGTCACGAGCCTGCGCAGCGACGAGGTGGCCTGGAGCCCCCACGACGAGGCCGAGCTGCTCGCCACCGCCGACGAGTCGCTGGACCGGCTCAGCCGGCTGGTGGGCGACATCCTCGACGTCAGCCGCCTGCAGGCCGGCGCCATGCACCTCACCCCGGAGGCGGTGGACCTCGACGAGGTCGTGTGGGCGGCGCTGGACGGCCTGGCCGCCGCCGAGCGGGTCCGGGTCGACGTCCCGTCGTCCCTGCCTCCGGTGCTGGTCGACGCCGCGCTGCTCGAGCGCGCCCTCGCCAACCTGGTGGACAACGCCCTGCGCTTCAGCCCGGCGGGTACCAGACCGGACGTCATCGGCACGGCTACGTCGGCCGCCGTGGTGCTCCGGGTGGTCGACGCCGGCCCGGGCATCCCGCCCGACGAGCGGGACCGCATGTTCGCCCCGTTCCAACGGCTCGGCGACCGCGACTCCTCCGCCGGCATCGGGCTCGGCCTCGCGCTGTCCCGTGGGTTGGTCGAGGCCATGGGCGGGTCGCTGCAGGCCGACGACACCCCCGGCGGGGGGTTGACCATGCTCGTGCACCTGCCGCTGGCCACCGCTGCCGGGCCCGACCGGACCACCGGCCCTGGTGCCGGTCGGATCGACCCGGCGCAAGCGGATCGCTCGGTGCCGGCGTGACCCGGGTGCTGGTCGTCGACGACGACGCGGCGATCGTGCGTGCCCTCGCCATCAACCTGCGGGCCCGCCGCTACGACGTGAGAACGGCCGCCACGGGGGCCGAGGCCCTGCACGTCGCGACGGCGCACCCGCCGGACCTCGTGGTCCTCGACCTTGGACTGCCCGACCTCGAGGGGGCCGAGGTGCTGACCGCTCTGCGCGGCTGGACCCAGGTGCCCGTCATCGTGCTCTCCGGACGCTCGGACAGCCTGGACAAGGTGCAGGCGCTCGACGCGGGTGCGGACGACTACGTCACCAAGCCGTTCGGCATGGACGAGCTGCTGGCCCGGATGCGGGCGGTGTCCCGGCGGGTCGTGCCCGTCGACGACGACCCTGTGGTGACCTTCGGCCGGGTGCGGGTGGACCTCGGCGCCAAGCAGGTCCAGCGGATCGGGGACGACGGGACGGAGGAGGTGCACCTCACCCCGACCGAGTGGGACGTGCTCGACGTGCTGCTGCGTCATCCCGGAAAGCTCGTGTCGCAACGGCAGCTGCTCACCCAGGTATGGGGGCCGGCCTACGCGCGGGAGAGCGGCTACACCCGCCTCTACCTGGCCCAGCTGCGACGCAAGCTCGAGGACGACCCACGCCACCCGCGCTATCTGATCACCGAGCCTGGGATGGGCTACCGGTTCCGGCCGGACGTCGTCGACGGCCAGAGGGCGCCGACTTCTGCGGACCGCGAAGAGTCCTAACAGCTTCCTCACACCGGCGGCCCGAGACTCGAAGGGCATCCAGACGCCGACGGTGGAAGCAGGACGGACGAGCGGTGACCACACTCACGCGCGGCAGCACCGAGCAGACCGGGACCCCGGGCCGGCTCCGGCGCTGGCTGCTCGACGGCATCGACGAACCGGCCGCGCAGCAGCCGGGGCCGCACGCGGTGCCCCGGCACGGGACCCAGCCGTGGTGGAAGGTCATGTGGCTGACCGGCGTGGACTACTTCTCCACCCTCGGCTACCAGCCCGGTATCGCCGCCCTCGCCGCCGGTGTCCTGTCTCCCGTCGCCACGGTGGTCCTGGTGCTCGTGACGCTCTTCGGAGCCTTGCCGGTCTACCGCCGGGTGGCCCAGGAGAGCTCGCACGGCGAGGGCTCGATCGCGATGCTGGAGCGGCTGCTCGCGTTCTGGCGCGGCAAGCTGTTCGTCCTGGTACTGCTCGGGTTCGCGGCCACCGACTTCCTCATCACCATGACGCTGTCCGCCGCCGACGCCACCGCTCACCTGGACGAGAACCCGTTCTGGCCGGCCGCTCTCCACGGCCATGTCGTCGTCGTGACCCTGGTCCTGCTGGCACTTCTGGGCGCCGTGTTCCTCAAGGGCTTCGGCGAGGCGATCGGCGTCGCGGTCGTGCTGGTCGCCGTCTACCTGGCTCTCAACGTGGTCGTGATCGGCGTCGGGCTGGTGCAGGCGGTCACCCACCCGACCGCGGTGAGCGACTGGACCCACGCGTTGACCGCCTCGCATGGGAACCCGGTGCTGCTGGTGGCCGCGGCGCTGGTCGTCTTCCCCAAGCTGGCCCTGGGACTCTCCGGGTTCGAGACCGGCGTAGCCGTGATGCCGCTGGTCCACGGCGACCCCACGGACTCGGAGGCCGCACCGGCCGGCCGGATCCGGGGGGCCCGCCGGCTGCTGACCACCGCAGCGGTCGTGATGAGCGTCTTCCTGGTCACCTCCAGCGTCGTCACCACGGTGCTCATCCCGCAGCAGGAGTTCGCGCCCGGCGGGGAGGCGAACGGTCGCGCCCTGGCCTACCTCGCCCACCGCTACCTCGGGGCGGGCTTCGGCAGCGTCTACGACCTGTCCACCATCGCCATCCTCTGGTTCGCCGGGGCCTCAGCGATGGCCGGCCTGCTCAACCTGGTTCCTCGGTACCTGCCGCGGTACGGCATGGCTCCGGACTGGGCGCGCGCGGTCCGGCCGCTGGTCCTGGTGTTCACCGCGATCGCCTTCCTGGTGACCATTTTGTTCCGCGCCAGCGTGGACGCGCAGGGCGGCGCCTACGCCACCGGCGTGCTGGTGCTCATCACGTCCGCGGCGGTTGCGGTCATCCTGTCCGCCCGGCGCGAGAAGCGGCGGCGGGCCATGGCGTTCTTCGCGGTGGTGTCGCTGGTCTTCCTCTACACCACCCTGGCCAACGTGGCCGAGCGGCCGGACGGGGTGAAGATCGGCGCCTGCTTCATCCTGGCCATCCTCACCGTGTCGCTGCTCTCGCGGCTGCGCCGCGCCTTCGAGGTGCGGGTGACCCGGGTGACGATGGACGCGCGGGCCGCGCTCTTCGTCCGCGACGGCGCCCGCAGCCAGCTGCGCCTGGTGGCGAACGAGCCGCACCGGGGCGACGTCGCGGAGTACCGGGAGAAGCTGCGCGAGGTGATGGCCAAGCACGAGATCCCGGACCCGAACGGGATCGTGTTCGTGGAGGTGGAGCTCACCGACCCGTCCGACTTCGAGACCGAGCTGGACGTGCACGGTGCCGTGCTGCACGACCAGTTCCGTATGCTGCGCACGCAGAGCCCCTCCGTGCCGGGCGCCCTCGCCGCGCTCCTGCTGCACGCTCGGGACCTGACCGGCGAGCAACCGCACGTCTACTTCGAATGGACCGAGGGAAATCCGGCCAAGCAGTTCCTCCGCTACCTCTTCTTCGGCCAGGGCGAGGTCGCCCCGGTGACCCGGGAGATCCTCCGCGAGGCCGAGCCCGACCCGGGGCGCCGGCCGCACGTGCACGCCGGCTGATCGCCCCCACCCCGGCCGCGGATGGCCGCGCGACGTCGCGCCGAGGCCTGGTGCGGCCGGTGGGAGGGCGCTGAATAAGGTCGAGGCATGACTGCGCTCTCGCCCCTGACCTCCCCCTCCGTCGTCTCCGCCGCCGGCCTGGTCGGCGGCTTCGCCCTGGGCCGGGCCACCGGCCGACGGGCGCTGGGCGGCGTGGCCTTCGCGGTGGCCGGCGCGTGGTGCGCCCGGCAGTGGGCCTGCGCCAGCGGCCCGGTCCCGGCGGCCGCGCTGACCGCCGGCTACGCCGCCGCCATGGGCGTCTCGCACCCGCTGGCCAAGAAGCTGGGCCCGTGGCCCTCGGTGCTGCTCGTCTCGGCGGCCACCGCGACGGCCTCCGAGCTGGTCTCCCGCCGCGGCTGAGCCACCCCCCGCTCGCCCGGTCAGCCGGGCACCCGCCCGGGCTCGCGCAGCCGCGGCACGCCGTCGACGACGGTGCCCGCGCTGCGCAGCTCCTCGTCCAGCAGGGTGAGCTGACCGAGGCCGGGTCGCACCGCGTCCCGTGCCGGCAGGCCGAGCAGCCGGGCGGGCACCGCGGTCACGGTGGCGACGGCGTCGAGCGGGTCGAGGCCCACCAGGCGCACCAGCCGGGCCACCGCGTCGTCCAGGGCCAGCACGCTGCCGGCCAGGGTGCCGTCCGGCAGCCGGACCGAGGCGGCGTCCACCACGACCTCGGCGTCCCCCAGCCGGCTCGGGCCGGGCGGGGTGCCGAGCGCGGCCGTCGTGTCGGTCACGGTGAGCCAGCGCCGCGGCCCGAGCAGCCGCCAGGCCAGCCCGAGCACCAGCGGGTCGACGTGCAGCCCGTCCGGGATGAGCCCGCACACGAGCCGCTCGTCGGCGAGCGCCGCGCCGACCGGCCCCGGGGCCCGGTGGCCGAGCCCGGGCATCGCGTTGAACAGGTGGGTGACCGCGCGCGCCCCGGCGTCCACCGCCGCCCGCATCCGGTCCGCGGTGGCCTCGGTGTGGCCCAGGCTCACCACTACCCCGCGGCCGGCGAGCACCCGGACCAGGTCCAGCGCACCCGGCAGCTCTGGTGCGAGGGTCACCATCCGTACGCCGCCGCCGGCGCTCCAGCCCGCCACTCCCGCCGTCCCGGCCGTCGCCGGGGCGCGCAGGTGCTCGCGGCGGTGGGCGCCCCGGCGCGCGGGTGCGAGGAACGGGCCCTCGACGTGCCAGCCCAGCGGGCGGGCGGACCCGGGTTGCAGCGGCAGCCGCAGCGCCCGCACCGCGCGGGACACGGTGCCGGCCGGGTGCGAGACCAGCGTGGGCAGGAAACCGGTGACGCCGTAGCGGGTCAGCACGTCGGCGACGGCCGGCAGGTCCTCGGGACTGCGGGTCAGGTCTGTGCCGTGGGCGCCGTTCACCTGCAGGTCGAGGTAGCCCGGGACCACCGTCAGGCCGGCGGCATCGACGTCCCGCCCGCTGCCGCCTGCGGTGCCGGTGCGGCGGCCCGTCGAGCCGGCCGGGATGACCTCGTCCACCCGGCCCTCGCGCAGCACGACGTCGGCGGCCCGCAGCAGGCCCGGCTCGACGAGCACCTGCGCCCCGCGCAGCACCAGCACCTCGCTCACGTCCCCTCCCGCCGGTCCGGCGCCGCGATCCTCCCGCACGCCCTGTCCCGCGCCGCCACCCGCCGCGTCCCGGCCTTGTTTGGCCGGTCACGCTGGCGGAACAACGTCGGTGTGAGCACTCCCGAGCCCGCCGTCGCGCCGGTGGCCGGGCGGTCCGCAGCGCCGGCGCGGCACCTGCGGCCGGTCCCGACCGAGCAGCCCGGCCAACCCGCCGGCCCGCAGACGCGGCCCGCGGTCGCGGCCGTCGTGGTCGCCGCGCACGAGCCGGACTACGTCTCCTGCCGCAACCTGGTCCCGCTGCGCCGGCGCTCGCACGGTCGGTTCAGCCCGCTGTGCTTCGGGCTCATCCCGGTCGGGCCGGACGGGATGGCGCCCACCTGCCCGGTCTGCGGCGGCCCGGCAATGCCCTGACCCGGATCTTCCGCACCGATCGGAGCGGAGGACGGGGCGCATCGCGCAGAGTGATCAGATCTATGACAGCGGGCAGGCTGGACGGCACGGAGCGCAACGATTTCCCACATGCTGGACATACCTGCCGGTAGTTTCGCTGCCCGGTCCAGCGGACGCTTACCGTCGCGGGGTCCCGTTGCTCCGGCGATCCACGACCGGCGCAGCCCCTCGCCCGATACAGGCGTCGTCCGTCCTCCCTCGCGGGGCCGCGCAGACCGGCCCTCTCGACTGGCCCTTGCTGCCGGCCCGCCCATCCGACCCGCCGCTGGCCCTTCCCCGACTGCGAGATCGTCGTGCACCACCCCGCACAGCCCACCCCGCTCCCCCGCACCGCACTCCCCGAGCACGCCCGCCCGGTGAGCGACCTCATCGAGCGCGTGCTCAAGCAGCGCCCGCAGGCCCGGGTCGACGTCGTCATCCGGCTCGTCCGCGCGACCCTGGCGCACCCGGCCTGGGAGCGCCTCCCGGCCGACGAGGCGGCCGCGCGCGCCGAGCGGATCGTCCTCGCCCAGCTCGCCCGGCTCCCCTCGCCCCGCGCAGACAGCGACCGCGCGCCGGAGGTGAGCGCAGCGGCCGGGAGCGGCGTGGGACGCGCGTCCATCGACGTCACCGAACGGCGGCACCCGGTCAGCCGGTAGCCGGGGGCGGGGGGTGCGCCGTGCGCAGCCCCGCCGCTCAGATGACCGGTGCCGCGACGACGGCGTCGTGCGCCTTCTGGCACACCGCGCAGCGCACCACGCGGCCACCGCGGGACAGCGGGACGCGCCGCCCCAGCAGGCCCCGGGCGTCGACCCGGCGGGCCACCAGGACGGCGTGCTCGAGGCACACCCCCGCCCCGCAGTCGAGACACACGCCGACGGCGGGCACGGCCTGCGCACGTTCGGCCAGGCAGTCGAGGCAGTTCACAGCGCCCTTCCTCTCTCCCCGCCGACCACTCTGGCCCCCCGCCGGGGCGCGTGGCAGGGTCCAACGTCGGGCGCCCGGCGGGAGACGAAGGGTGGGGTTCGATGGCGGACCGAGCGCGCACGGCGCTGGTCACCGGCGGCAGCCGCGGGATCGGGCGGGCGACCTGCCGCCGGCTGGCCGCCGACGGCTGGGACGTGCTGCTCACCTACCGGGAGCGGTCGCACGAGGCCGACCAGGTGGTGGCCGACTGCCGGGGACGCGGGGTGCGTGCGCTGGCGGTGCGTGCCGACGTCGCGGTGGAGGCGGACGTGCGGGATCTGTTCACCGCCGCCGACGTCGAGCTCGGCCCGCTCCGGGCGGTGGTGAACAACGCCGGCGTCGTGCCGCCGGCGGCCCGGGTCCTGGACATGGGCGCCGAGCGGCTGCGGCGGCTGCTCGAGGTGAACGTGGTCGGCGCCTTCCTGGTGGCCCGGGAGGGGGTGCGCCGGATGTCGACCGCGCAGGGCGGCAACGGAGGCGTGCTGGTCAACGTGTCCTCGCGCGCCGCGCAGCTGGGGTCGGCGGGCGAGTACGTGGACTACGCCGCCAGCAAGGCCGCGCTCGACGCCCTCACCGTCGGACTTGCGCAGGAGGTCGCCGCCGAGGGTATCCGGGTGGTCGGCGTGCGCCCCGGGCTCATCGACACCGAGATCCACGCGCCGGGACGCCTGGAGCGGCTCGGCAGCACGCCGCCGCTGGGCCGTCCGGGCCGGCCCGAGGAGGTGGCCGAGACCATCGCCTGGCTCGTCTCCGACGCCGCGTCGTACGTGACTGGCGCGAGCCTCGACGTCGGTGGTGGCCGGTGAAGAACGCCTAGCGGTCCCACCAAATCGCGACAACGTCGCGCCGGGCCTGGTCGCTGTGCAGCACCCCCAGCTCGCGCATCCAGCGCCCGATCTGCTCGTCACGCTCGGCAGGGAGGCACAGGCGACGGCGCATCGAGGCGACCTCCTCCTCCCAGGGCCGCGCACGGGCGGTGCGCTGGAACGGCTCCACCTGCGGCTCGGTGCCGAGCTCCCGCAGCACCTGGACCGCGAGGTCCGCGGTCGGTCCTTGCGGGCGCGGCTGCCCGTGCGCCCGCTGCCACAGCGGTCCCACCGGGGTCCACGGATGGGTCGCGGTCAGCTCGACGACCACGCGCCGGCGGGCGTGGGCCTGCAGGGCCAGCAGGAAGGGCTCGACCTCCGACACGTTGTAGAGGACGTGGTGGCACACCACGACGTCGGCCGGCTCGACCTCTTCGGCGACGTCGGGCCAGCGCCCCTGCACGGTGGTCACCGCGATGCCGCGCTCGTGCCCGGCGGCCTCGAACGCGGCGAGCATGTCCGCCTGCTCGTCGACACCGGTCAGCCGGCCCGCCGGCGGCGCCAGCGCGAGAGCGGCCGCGCCGCCGCCGCAGCCGACGTCGAGCACGCTGCCGCCCGCGTCCAGAGCTTCCCTGGCGCGCTCGCGGGACGGCACGGGGCCCGGGTCGTAGGCGCCTCGATCGGCGGCACGGAACTGCCCCGGGGCGAGGGCGTAGGGAGACTCCGGCGCGCCGGCGAGGATGTCCGGGTCGATCGCCCACCCGGCCAGCTCGTCGCGCCAACGGTCCGCAGCAGCCATGCCGCCACTGTGCCGCACGGCCCCCGACATCGAGCAGAGGGACCGGCGAGGGAACCCGTCCTCGTCGGTAGCGTGAGGCTCTCGGGCAGATTCGCGGCGACGGACGGGACGACATGAAGCAGCACCTGAGGCTGGACGCCCGCCTGGTGGCCGAGCCGGGCAACGTCGTGCAGGGCGAGCACTTCCGCATCACGGTGCTCGCTGAAGGGCTGCTGCGGCTGGAGCACAGCGCGGACGGCGGGTTCGAGGACCGGCCCTCGCAGCTCGCGCTGCACCGGGACCTGCCGCCGGTGGAGTTCGAGCTGGAGGAGCGCGCGGACCAGCTCGAGCTGCGGACCACCCGGCTGCACCTGGTCTACGACCGCGGCGAGTTCACCGCGCACGGACTCTCGGTGCAGGCCAGGGGGAACATCAGCGGCTACCACAGCGTGTGGCACTACGGCGAGCCCCTGGACAACCTCGGCGGGACGGCGCGGACCCTGGACGGGGTGGACGGCGCGCTGCCGCTCGAGGACGGCGTCCTGTCCCGCAACGGGATCGCCGTCGTCGACGACTCCGCGTCCTTGCTGCTCGAGGCCGACGGCACCCTCTCGCCGAGGAAGCCGAGCCGCACCGACCTCTACGTCTTCTGCTACGGCCGCGACTACCGGCAGGCCCTCGCTGCGCTCTACGCCGTGTCCGGCCGGCAACCACTGCTCCCCCGCTTCGCGCTGGGCAACTGGTGGAGCCGCTACCACCCGTACTCCGCGGACGAGTACCTCGCGCTGATGGACCGTTTCTCAGCCGAGGGCCTGCCGTTCTCGGTCGGCGTCATCGACATGGACTGGCACCTCACCGACGTCCCGCCCGAGCACGGCAGCGGCTGGACCGGCTACACCTGGAACCGGGAGCTCTTCCCGGACCCGCCCGCGTTCCTCGCGGCGCTGCACGACCGCGGGCTGCAGGTCGCCCTGAACGTGCACCCGGCGGACGGGATCCGCGCCTATGAGGACGCCTACCAGTCGATGGCTCTTGCCATGGGCATCGATCCCGACAGCGGCCGACCGGTGCGATTCGACCCGGCCGACCCGGACTTCCTCGAGGCCTACCTGGAGCAGGTGCACCACCCGCACGAGCGCGACGGCGTCGACTTCTGGTGGCTGGACTGGCAGTCCGGCACGCACTCGTCCGTACCGGGTCTCGACCCGCTGTGGGTGCTCAACCACGTGCACTACCTGGACTCCGCGCGCGACGGCTCCCGGCCGCTCACGTTCTCGAGGTACGCCGGCATCGGCAGCCATCGCTACCCGGTCGGGTTCTCCGGCGACAGCGTCTCGAGCTGGGCGTCGCTGGCGTTCCAGCCCGAGTTCACCGCCACCGCCTCCAACGCGGGATACGGCTGGTGGAGCCACGACGTCGGCGGCCACTGGTTCGGGCACAAGGACGACGAGCTGACCACCCGCTGGGTGCAGCTCGGGGTCTTCTCGCCCATCATGCGGCTGCACTCGACCCGCGACCGCTTCAACAGCAAGGAGCCCTGGCGCTTCGCCTCGCCCTTCCGGGAGGTGATGGCGGACTTCCTCCGGCTCCGGCACCGGCTCATCCCCTACCTGTACTCGATGAACGTGCGGGCGCACGAGCAGGACGAACCGCTGGTGCAGCCGATGTACTACGACACGCCGTGGGAGGAGCGGGCCTACGCCGTGCCCCACCAGTTCCGGTTCGGCACCGAGCTGCTGGTCGCGCCCGTCACCGAGCCGACGGACCCGGTCTCGCAGCTCGGCCGGGTGCGCGCGTGGCTGCCTCCCGGGACGTGGATCGACTTCTTCACCGGCACCGTCTACCGGGGCGATCGGCTCGCGTACCTCCACCGAGGTCTGGAGTCGCTGCCCGTGCTGGCACGGGCCGGAGCCGTCGTTCCGCTCGCCGCGGAGGAGACGATCGGGAACGTCACCGAGAACCCCTCGGCGCTGGAGGTCCGCGTGTTCGCCGGGGCGGACGGGGAGTTCGTCCTGCGCGAGGACCGCGACGACGAGCGCTGGGCAACCACTCGCATCGCGTTCGATGCCACGTCAGGCCAGGTCGTCATCGAGCCGGTCGAGGGTGAGCTCGCTTCGGTTCCGGGTCGGCGTTCCTGGTCGCTGGTGCTGGCGGGTTTCGCGGCGGTGCAGGTCGAGCAGGTGCGGGTCGGAGACGAGCGCCGCGACGTCGTCGTCGCGGACGGACCGGTGCCGGGCAGCGTGCGCGTCGAGGTGCCGGACGTCCCGGTCACCTCGCGGATCCTCGTCGGCCTCCGAGGGGACCTGTCCCTGGCCGGCAACGACGTCGAGGCCCGGCTGTTCGAGCTGCTGGACCGCAGCCACGCGGACTTCACGGTGAAGAACGCGGTCTACGACGCCGTCCGCGGCTGCATCGACCCCAGGGACGCCCTGCTGCCGCTGCAGGCGCTGGACCTTCCGCCGCAGCTGCTCAGCGCCGTCAGCGAGGTGCTGCTGGCCTCCTGAGCGCCGGGGACGGGGGTCTAGCCTCAGCGGGCACAGCGTGGCCAGGCAGAGAGGACAGTCGATGCTCGGCGAGGACGAGGCCAACGAGCTGCTGCGGGGTTGCACTCGCTTCCTGGCCGGGCACGGGCCGACGCGGCCGGCCGACGCGCTCGCGGCCATCCCGCCCGACGTCGAGGTGGACCGCTACGGCGCAGGCGGCGTGGTGGCCGAGCTCGAGGCCGAGGTGTGCCGGCTGCTGGGCAAGCCGGCGGCGGTGTTCCTGCCGAGCGGCACGATGGCGCAGCAGAGCGCGCTGCGGGTGCACGCGGACCAGCGCGGGCGGCGCACCGTGGTGTGGCACCCGCACTGCCACCTGGACCGGCACGAGGACCGCGCCTACCAGCGGCTGCACGGCCTGGTCGGCCGCCCGGTCGGCGCACTGGACCGGCTGCTGCGGCTCTCGGACCTGACCGCTGTGGGCGAGGCACCGGCGGCCCTGCTGCTGGAGCTTCCGCAGCGCGACCTCGGCGGCGACCAGCCGGCCTGGGACGACGTCGTCGCGCAGGTGGACTGGGCGCACGAACGCGGTGCGGCCGCGCACCTGGACGGAGCGCGGATCTGGGAGTCGGCCGCCGGCTACGGCAAGACCCCCGCCGAGGTGGCCGCTCCCTTCGACACCGCCTACGTCTCCTTCTACAAGGGCATCGGTGGGCTCGCTGGCTGCGCCCTGGCCGGTGAGCCCGACGTCGTCGCCGAAGTGCGCGAGTGGCGGCACCGGATGGGCGGCACGCTGTGGGGGCTGTGGCCACTGGCCGACTCGGCCCTGACCAACCTGCGCATCCGGCTGCCGCGGATGGGCGACTATCTCCAGCACGCCCGGGCCATCGCCGACGCCGTGCGCGACCTGCCCGGCGTGCAGGTCATCCCCGACCCGCCGCGGACCCCGATGATGCACCTGCTCCTGCAGGCGACCGACGAGCAGCTGACCGACGCGGTGCGCCGGCTCGCGGTGGAGGACAAGCTCTGGACCTTCCCCCGCTGGGCGCCCACCGGGCTGCCGGGAGTCCAGCGGGTGGAGCTGTCGATCGGCGACGCGACGATGGAGCTCGGGCCGGAGGAGGTCCGGGACGCTGTCGCTGCGCTCGTGGGCACATGAAGGTTCCGTCGCCGATCCCCTCATCCTGGCCGCCCGGACCGGCGTGATGGTGAAGGCCATCGTCATGGCTGGTCTGGTCGACGCCCGGGGCTGGGTCCTCCTCGAGGAGCGCGACGAGTACGCGCCGGTCGAGCTGGACACGTGGTGCCTCGTCGGCGGGGGCATCGAGGACGGTGAGTCTCCTGAGACTGCGGCCTATCGGGAGCTGAGGGAGGAGACGGGCATCGTCTGCGACGACCTCGTCTCGCTGGGCCGGCACGAGCTCCCCTGCCGCTATCACGGTAAGGACCGCATCGACCTGTTCACGGCGCGCACCAGTGTGCGGCAGAGCGAAGGCTCGGCGCAGGTGCGGTGACGTTAGAACGGCGGGGGTTCGTCGTGGTCGCCGGTGACGCCCCAGCCCTTGCCGATCTCGGGCAGCAGTCGGTGGGGTTCTCTCCGGTATTCGTGGCCCGAGTGGGTGATCGTCCGGTGTCCGCCGTCGTCGTCGCGGATGATGTCGAGATGCTTGGTGGTCTTGAGCTGGTGGGTGGTCTTGCATTCGGGGTGCAGGTTGTCCTCGCTGGTCGGGCCGCCGGCCGGCTTCGACGTCGGGTCTCGGGGGTCGGGTGGTGGTCGCCATTCGTCGAGGTGGTCGTCCTCGGCCCACTCGACCGGTGCATCGCACCACGGGGACACGCAGGTGGGCCTGGTGGCGATCAGCCAGTCCCGGATCGCCGCGGTCGGCTTGTACCGCTGCACGCTCAACGCCTTCCCCGCCTTGTCGACGACCGCGACCAGCCAGGACTTGGCGGCGGCGACGAGGTCGCGCAGCACCGGGGCCGGGATGGTGCCGAAGCCGCGCAGCTCGCCCGGGTCATTGGCGAGGCCGAACGCGGTCTCCAGGCTCACCACGGTGACCGGCAGCACCTCCCGCTCCTTGGCGACCAGGGGTGCGCCGTCGTGCGCGGCGAGGGTGCCGCGCTCGGCCAGGTCCGCGAGGGCGTCGAACCTCCACGCGGACAGGCCCTGCTTGAACACCTGCTGACGCCGCTTCTTCGCCCCCTGCCACACCTGCAGTGCGGTGACGTGCTCGGGTGAGCCCTCCCCGTGCTGCTTCCACGCCGCCCGCATCGCCAGCTGCGCGTCCTTCTCAGTCGCCTTGGCCTGCGACCGTGCCTTGTCCCGCATCCACCGGGCGTGGCCCTCCACGAGCTGCGCGAGCCGGTGCACCTGCACCGGGTCCGACACCGCGCGCAGGGTGGACTGTCGGACCAGGGTGCGCGCGTCGGCGTCCTCGGTGTCGACCTGGTCGTGCCACACCTCCACCCGCCGGCCCGTGCGCGCCTTCTCGTGCTCCAGCGCGCCCCGGTCCGGGAGCAGCTTCGCCAGTACCCGGTCGATGTGCCGCTGCAGCTCCTTGGTGGTGGTCTCGGCCACCTTCGGCAGCACCAGGTCCAGCACCTTCTGAAGCAGCTCCTCGGGCACGGCCCTGGTAGAGGTGCGCAGCACGTGCCACTGCTGACGCGTCATCACGCCCTGCAGCATCAGGTCGCGTGCCCGCTCGTACGGGCCGTCGAGCTGGCGGGCCTGCTCCGCGACCGCGTACATCCCGGCCGGGGACAGCCGCATCCCCAGGCGCAGCTCCTCCCGCCGGCAACGCGCGGCCATCTCGGCCGGGTCCCGCCACTGCGCGAACATCCGGTCCGCCTCCTGCTCGGAGTACGGCTGCTCACCCCAGCCCTCCGGCCCAGGGTCTGCGATGTGCGGGGAGGCGTCCCCCAGGGAGGCATCCCGCTCGGCGGCCAGGCACTGCGCCACGGCCCGCAGATGCCGGCCCTCCACGGCCGCCACCGCGGCCTTGGTCGCCGCGGTGAGCAGCACCCGGTCGTACATCCGCAACTTGGCCCCGTCCAGACCGTTGAGCAGGTCCGCCACACCAGTCGCGAGCGGGTTCTCGCCCGCGAACCGCAGCTGCTGCGACAGACCCACGCACTCGCCCAGCGTGCCGGGAAGGACGTCTGTCGAGACGTCCTTCTCCTGCCCCGCCTGGCCGTGAACCATGAGACGAGACTACGGACAGGGTCCGACAGTTCTCGTTTCCAGACCGACAGAATCAGCAGCCGCCAGGTCACGACTAGGCAAAGAAACAAAGCCAGCAATGACAACGGAGCCGAGGGGCTGCGGATCTTGATGCACCGCCACGCTCAGACAAGGTGCACCAGGTCTCAAGATCCGCGAAAACCCGCGCCCGGCGAACCAGAACCAGCCCCCAGCAGGACCGCCCCGTCACCAGCCGCCTTGAACCTGACCCCAGCATGACCGGAGACCGCAGACCGCAGACCGCAGACCTACATCTTTCACATGATCACCAGAGGGAAGGTCACCATCTCTGCTTGATTACGAGCGGAGGGCGGTGGCGGCCAGCAGCTCGTGCAGCACCGCCGCATCCTCGGCCAGCGCGCCCGGGTCGTCGTCGCGGACGAACTCCAGCAGGGCCGGGTGCGTGCCGCCGGTAGTGGCGACCCGGGAGAAGATCTCGGTCCACAGGGCTGAGCGCGCGGCCAGCGACAGCCGCCGCCCCTCCGGGTCCCAGCTGAAGACGTGCACCGTGCCCAGGTGCGGCAGGTGCGCGTCGAGGGTGGCCAGTGCCTCGTCGTCGTTGAAGCCCACCGGAGGTTGCCAGGACAGCGCCACCGAGCCCGGCGGCGCGCCAGCGGTGGCCACGTCCTCGAGCAGCGCCAGGGCGCTCGGGGTGCGATCGGTCAGCGTGCCGTCGTGGTGCTCGAGCACCAGGGTGAGACCGCGAGCCGCGGCGCGGCGGGCGGCGGCGGCCACCCCCTCGGCCACCGCCCGGCGGTCCTCCGACGTCGCGTCGGATGACCCACGGCTCCCCGCCCAGACCCGTATCGCCGGCGCCCCCACCGCGGCGGCGGTGGCGACGACCGCCTCGACCTCGCCCGAGGAACCCTCGCCGCAGCGCAGGTACGAGCCGTAGGTGGAGACCGCCAAGCCGGCGGCGGTGGTGGCCGCTCGCACTCGCTCCGCCCGGTCGACGTCACCCGCGGGCACGTGCACGTCCCCGCCCCACTCCACGGCTCTCAGGTCGTGCTGCCCGCACAGCCCCAGCACCGATCCGGCATCCAGCCCGCGGAAGGTCACCGACACCAGGCCGGGCACCAGCGGGGCGACCCCCAGCCTCTCAGGAGCTGCTGCGTCCCACGCGCTCGTCACAGCGAGCAGACTAGGCTTCCAGCCAGGCAATGGAAAGCGCTTACCCAGCCCTCGCCCCGGAAGGCTCCCGATGACCCACCTCGCCCACCAGCCCGCCTACGTCGGCCGCGAGCTCCCCCGCGGCGACCACACCCCGCCCGCCGACCTGGACGAGTTCTGGGCCACCTCGCTACCCACAAGGAAGGTGGTGCCGCAGCTGGAGAAGCTCGCCACCCGGCTCAAGACCGTGGACGTCTTCGACGTGGTGTTCGCGGGCTTCGGCGAGGAGCCGGTGCGCGCCTGGCTGGTGCGCCCAGCCGGCAGCGACGAGCGGCTACCGGTCGTCGTGGAGTACATGGGCTATGGCGGCGGGCGCGCTCTGGCGCACGAGCGGCTGCTGTGGGCCTCGGCCGGCTACGCGCACCTCGCGGTCGACACCCGGGGACAGGGCGGCACCTGGTCGGTCGGCCACACCCCCGACCCCCACGGCAGCGAGCCGGCGCACCCGGGCTTCCTCACCAAGGGCATCGGGTCCCGGGAGAGCTACTACTACCGCCGGGTCTTCACCGATGCCGCCTGCGCCGTGCGCGCCGCCCGCGAGCTGCCCGGGGTGGACCCGGACCGGATCGTGCTGCGGGGGGCGAGCCAGGGCGGCGGCATCACCATCGCCGCCGCCGCGCTGGCGCCCGAGGGCGTCGTCGGGGCGCTGGTCGACGTGCCGTTCCTCTGCGACATCGCGCGAGCGGCCGCGCTCGCCGAGGAGCCGCCCTACACCGAGCTGCGCACCTACCTCGCCGTCAACCGCGACAAGGTGCCCTCCGCGCTGGAGGTCCTGCGCTACTTCGACGGCGTGGTCCTGTCCCAGCGGGCCACCGTCCCATCGCTCTGGTCGGTCGGCCTCATGGACGTCGTCTGCCCACCGGAGACGGTCTTCGCCGCCTACGACGCCTGGGCCGGCCAGAAGTCCATCGAGGTCTACCCCTACTGCGGCCACGAAGGCGGCGGCGCGCACCACAGCGAGCTGCAGCTGGAGGCGGCCGCGGCCATGACCTCCTGACCTGCGGGCCGGACGATCAGGGGAGGGAGCGCGGGTCCCCTCGCGCTCCCTCCCCCGTCCCAGCGCCCCCTTAGCCCTCCTCGTCCGTGGTGATCCGGATCTCGAGCGGGCCCGCGTGCAGGAGCAGCAGCGCGTGCAGCCGACGGTCCGCAGCGCGGAAGTAGACCTGCTTGCGCGCCACGAGCTGCGCCTCGAGGACCCGACCCCACTCCAGGCGGAGCGAGACACCGCCCCGCCGGATCCGCAGCCCGCTCGCCGACCCGCTGCTGCTGCCGCCGTAGGCGACAGCGCCGCCGCCGGTCCACGACACGTTGTCGGAGGCGTGCAGCACCAGCGGAAGCTGCTCGAGAGCCTCCCCGTCGGTGGTCGTGCGCAGCAGCACCTGACCGGCGCCCACGACGACGTCCTTGACCAGCGCCCCGTCAAATCCGGTCCAGCGCATCCCCACCGGGGCAGCGCCCCGCACCGACCGCGGGTCGGGCACCTCACGGCCGCTCCGCGGATCGCCGGCGTAGTAGGTCGCGTCCAGCACGTCCTGGTCGGCGTCCGCCCGGCCGTCCACGAACGTCGTCCAGGCCGAGTCGTCGCCGGTGTTGAGGGAGTGCACGAGCATTCCCGCGGCCGGGTGCCACAGGAACGCCGGGCCGGTGCGCACCAGACCGGACGCGCGGTTGCCGAAGTGGGCCCCCAGGAACCAGCTCGGCCGTCGCACGTAGACCCACTGCCGGTCACCCAGCGGGTCGCGCCGCCACTCGGTCGCCGTCTTGTGCTCGAGGTAGGGCAGAGACTCGACGGCCCGGTCCTTGGCCGCCTGGCTGGGGAACGCCTCGCCGTACTCCATGTCCCGCACCGTCGCGAAGATCGTGTAGTACGGCGACGACGGCTTCACCGGGTCCGGGCTCGCCGCCCACGAAGCTCGCTGCGCTGCCCGCTGCTGCACCGACGGCTCGAACGCCCGGGCCAGCGGGATGGTGGGCGCCAGCAGCGAGTCGGTCGTCGCCTTGTAGCCGTCGTTCGGAACGTCGTCGCGGAACACCATGTAGGTGCGGGCGGAGGAGGCGACGTTGCCGAGGTTGCCGGCCCCGTCCGGCTCGCGGACGAAGTTCCACTGCCACCAGCCGTAGAAGTCCTCGGCCATGTCGTGCACCACTGGGCTGTGCTGCAGCGACCACAGCTTGGCCACGTCCGGCAGCATGACCTCGTCGTTGTAGCCGAGGTCCTGGCCCTTGGGCTCGTAGAAGTAGCCCGCCGGGCTCTGCCCGCTCTCGCGCATGAACCGGATCCGCTCGTCGACCATCGGCTGCAGGTCGCTTGCGCCGGTCACCGCCACCACCTCGACCGCGGCGAACAGCCCGCCGAAGGCCTGGTTGGCGTACTCCTGCACCGGCTCGGTCCACACGGACCCGTTCTGCGGGTCGAGGAACCAGCGCGCGGCCCGCTCCAGCGCCCCCCGCACCCGGTCGGTCGTCTCGGGCAGGGCGCCGATCTTCGCCAGGTTGCGCACCACCATCGCCAGCGCCGACATCCCGAAGCCGGTGGCGGCCCGCGAGTGCTCGTCCGGTGCGTACTCCGACCACGAGCCGTCCGCGTGCTGCAGACCCAGGTAGTAGCCCAGCGCGACGTCGAGCCGCGCCAGCAGGGCCTGATCGCCCACGTAGGGGTTCCACGGCCGCTCGTTCGCCGCGAACCAGGCCATGGTCGCGACGTTCTCCTGGATCCGGGCGTTGTAGGGCTTGTCCGGGCTGCGGCCGCCCCAACCGCCGCGAAGCCAGCCGTAGGTGTCGGGCGCGGTGCTGATCCCGTTCGCCATCGGAGCGAGCGAGAGCAGGAACCCCGCGATCTGCTGCTCCTGCGGCGCGAACGCCGCCCGGGCCGGCGGCTGGGCCAGCGAGGCCACCAGAGGGAGCGGGTCACCGGCGGCCGCTGCAGCCGGCGCGGCGAGGCCGGGCAGCAGCGGAAGCCCGCCGGCGAGAGCGGCCGCACCACCCGCGAGGGCACCGACGAGCACGGCCCGACGGGTGGGCTGCCCCGGGCTCGTGCCCGGTGCGTCGCTGGTGTCGCTGGTGTCGCTGGTGTCGGTCGTATCGGTGTCGGTGGTGGTCGTGGGGGCGGCGATCCGATGACCGCCGCTGCTGGTGGGGCTGGTCTGGGGAGGCACTGGTACTGCTCCGTTCTCGCGCGTGGGCACGTCGTCGTGGGATAGCCGGGACAGCGACGGGAGACGGCGCGGGCTGGGTCGGGGCACGTCGGGGCGGCGGAGCGCGGCCGACGAGCGGTCCCGGCGCGAAGCGGACGCCGTGCGCCGGAACGGTGTGACCGGTGCACAAGCCACGTCAAGGGAGCGACCAGTCACGCTGCCGAGCGCGGAACGTTCACCGCGGACGTGATCTGCGCAGGTCAGCGGGCGAACCCCTGGCCCTCAAGGCGGCCCGGCGCGGGGCCGCGTTCATGAACGGGATGTGGCGACCGGCCGAGGATGAACGTTCATCGTTCAACGCCGCCGCGCCGCCGTTCATGATCGCCGCGCGCCCGTGAAAGCGCAGGTCAGGAGCCCAAAGCGACCCGGAAGGCCACCGCCCGCGGCCCTCACCGGGAGGACACGTTCCGAGAACAAGGTCTTGACGCGGTCACCGTCATGGCCGTTCAGTTCACCACAACGTCATGAAGCGTCATGACGGCGCTGACGAACAGGCACCGACGCCGACTGGGAGGAGGGACCGTCGTGGGACGCACCGCAGTCACCGTCCGGGACGTCGCCCGGCACGCCAACGTCTCCAGCGGCACCGTCTCCCGGGTGCTGAACCAGCACCACAACGTGGCCGGCGAGCTGCGCGAGCGGGTGCTCCGGTCCGCGGCCGAGCTCGGCTACCTTCCGCGCCAGGTCCGGGCGGGGGTCCCGACCATCGCGACCACCCCGGCCCGCAGCATCGGCTACCTGCTCACGCTCCCCCACCTGCCCACCACCAGCGACCTGATGGCGCCCTTCTGGGCCGGCGTGCTGCACGGTGTCGAGACCGAGGCGGGCCGCCGCGGCGCCAGCGTCACCTACCGCTCGCTCCCCGGCGCCGGCGTCTCGCCGGCCGAAGTGGTCGAGCGGATCGGCGAGCTCGGCATCGACGCCACCCTGCTCGTGGGCGTGCCCAGCCCCGAGGTCGTCGAGGCCGTCGAGCACCTCGGCATCCCGGTCGTCGTGGTCGACTCCCAGCTCGAGGGCGCCGGCCACGACGCGGTCCTGCCGGACTACGCCGAGGGCGCCCGCCAGGTCGTGGACGAGATGCTGCGCGCCGGGCACCAGGACATCGCCTTCATCGGGGGCCCGCTGCTCCCCGGCTCCGCCGTCCGCAACGCCGTGCCGGCCATCGAGCAGCGCGCCCGCGGCCTGCGCGACGCTCTCGCCCACGCGGGCGTCCCGTTCCGCCCCGAGCTGGTCGAGAGCTGCGACCTCACCCAGCAGGGCGCCTACGCCGCCACCCGTCGACTCCTCGCCGGCGACGCCCCCTTCACCGGCCTGTTCTGCGCCAACGACGTGACCGCCTCCGGCGCGCTGCTCGCCCTGCGCGAGCACGGCTGCATCGTGCCCGACGACGTGTCGGTGGTGGGCGCCGGCGACGAGCTGGGCGCCCACACCTTCCCGCCCCTGACCACCTTCCGCCTGGACCTCCCAGTCCTCGGCGCCGTCGCGGTTCATCGCCTGCTGGCCCGCGCCGACGACCCGCAGACCCCCGCCGTCACCACGCTCGTGCCGGTCGACCTCGTCCGCCGCTCGTCGGTGGCGCCACCGCGCCGCTGACCGCTGCCTGCGGACCCACTGATCCCGTCAGCACCACCGCTCCACCCGCTCCACCGCACCGTCCGACCTCACCCACGTCCCCGCCGTACGACAGGAGCTGTCTGCCATGCCCGGACCGTCCGCGATCCCCCGGCGCCGCAAGGGCCGCCTGGCCCTCGCCGGCGCTGCCGCCCTCGGCGCGCTCTCCCTCACCCTCACCGCCTGCGGAGGCGGCGGCTCGACCGGCAACGCGGCCAGCAGCGCCGGCGGCACCATCAAGGTGCTCATCCACGACAACAAGCCGACCAACGCCGCCTGGCAGGCCGTCGGCACGGCCTTCGAGAAGGCCAACCCCGGCACCAAGGTCGAGTTCTCCTTCATCCCCACGGAGAACTTCCCCAAGGTCCGCACCGCCCGTCTTACGGCCGGCGACGTCGACGTGACCGAAGGCAACTCCTCCGGCGGCACCCGCGAGACGCCGGACTACGCCAAGGGCGTGCAGGACAGCGACTGGGTCCGCGGTCTCAAGGCCGGCCAGTGGACCGAGCTGAGCGGCTCCTACCTGGACAACTGGTCGCCGGGCGCGCGCAAGGACGAGCAGTTCAACGGCAAGGACTACGCCGTGCCGACCGCTGCCAGCTACGTCAACGGCGTCTACTACAACCAGGACCTCTTCGCGAAGTACAACGTGCAGGTCCCCAAGACCTGGGACGACTTCGTCAAGGCCCTGGACACCTTCAAGGCCAACGGCGTCACCCCGATCGTGATGGGTGGCGCGGAGAAGTGGCCGGTCGGCCTGGTCATGGAGGGCATCGTGGACTCCGCGGTGCCGGACATGGCCGCGCTGGACAAGGCGCTGTGGACCGGTGAGGCGAAGTTCAGCGACCCGACGCAGGTCGACGTCCTGAACAAGATCCAGAAGATCTACTCCTACGCACCGAAGACCTTCCCGGGCAGCACCGACGCGGCCGCCTCGGCCGTGTTCGCCTCCGGCAAGGCCGCCATGTTCCCCGAGGGCACCTGGCAGCAGCCGAGCCTGGCCCAGGCGAACGCCAACCTGAAGTTCTCGATGTTCCCGCTGCCGGGGAGCAACGACCCCGCGAACAACATCCTGCGCGGCAAGCTCGAGAACAACATCGCCATTCCGGCGAACGCCAAGCACAAGGACCTGGCCCAGAAGTTCATCGCCTTCTACTCCCAGCCCGACGTCTACCAGACGTGGGTGAGCAGCGCGGGCGTGCTGCCGGTCCAGCCCAACATCAAGAGCACCGCGTTCCTGGACTCGATGGCCCAGTACCTCGGCCCGAACGGCTTCTCGCCCACCTGGGGCCAGGTCTTCCACCCGAACCCCACCGCCCCCAAGGCGATCCGCGTCGGCTTCCCGTACGACCAGATCGCGCCGATGGGGACGGTGAGCGACATGGGCGCGCTCGCCACCAACAACCAGAAGGACTGGAGCGCCTCGCTCCCCAAGGGGTGACCAGCGCCCGCTGAACCAGCTGCGCTGAACAGCTCCGGCTGGGGACCGCCGTCCGCACCGCGGTCCCCGGCCGGGCACCACCCAGTCCCTCCGCTGTTCCCGATCCGCCCGACAGGAGGCCGAGCCGTGGCCACGACGACCGCCAGCCCGTTCGGCACCGGCCGGCGCCGGCGCTGGGCGCCCACCCTGGGCATCATCGCCCCGATGGCGCTGTTCCTGGTGTTCCACCTGCTGCCGGCCGGCGCCGTCGGAGTCATGTCCCTCACCGACATCTCCGGGATCCCCGGCGTGCCCTGGCACTGGATCGGTCTGGAGAACTACCGCCAGTTCTTCTCGGGCCCGCAGGCCACCGAGAACTGGGCCCTGCTCAAGCGGACGCTCGAGTTCTGCCTGGCGGTCACCGTGGTGCAGAACGCCATCGCCCTGGTGCTGGCCGTGGTGCTCAACCAGCGGCCCCGGGGCGGCACCTTCTACCGGTCGCTGATCTTCCTTCCGGTCGTGCTCGGCGTGACGGTCATCGGCCTGACCTGGCTGCTGTTCTTCAACCCGACCGGCGGACCCGCAGCCAGCCTGTGGGGCCTGTTCGGGTCCGAGTCGGCCTTCCTCGGCGACCCGCACCTCGCCTTCCCGATCGTGGTCTGCATCCAGATCTGGTCGAGCATGGGCTACGCGATGATGATCTTCCTGGCGGGGCTGCAGTCGGTGCCCACCGACCTCTACGAGGCCGCCACCGTGGACGGCGCCGGCCCGGTGCAGACCTTCCGCAACGTGACCGTCCCCATGGTCGCGCCCGCGGTGACGGCCAACGTCCTCATCTCCATCATCGGAGCCCTGCAGACGTTCCAGCTGATCTTCGTCCTCACCAACGACAAGCCCTACACCTCGGTGCTGGCGCTGAAGATCTTCACCATCGGCTTCGACTCCAGCGCCACCGGGTCCTCGGTGCAGCAGCAGGGTCTGGCCTCGGCCGTCTCGATCATCCAGTTCGTCCTCGTGGGCGTCTTCGCCCTCGCCGCCCTCGGGTACCTCCGCCGTCGGGAGACGCAGCTGTGACCACCTCCGCCCTGCCCACCGCACCGCCGGCCCAGCGCGCGCCGCAGCCCACCCCGACCGTCCCGGGGAGGCCCCGGCGTGCCCGCGGGGCCAAGGGCGGCCGCGGCTTCGTCTACCTCGTGTCGGTGGCCGCCGCGCTCACCTATCTGGTCCCGCTGCTGTTCCTGCTCAACACGGCGTTCAAGAGCAACCAGCAGTTCCTCATCGACCCCACCGGCCTCACCCACGGCCTGGCCTGGTCGAACTTCTCGGAGGCCTGGCAGCGGGGCAACTTCGGGACCTACTTCCTCAACAGCATCCTGTACACCGGCGTCGCGGCCACCCTGGGCACGCTCGGCACCCTGCTGCTCGCGTTCCCGGTGGCCCGCGGCTACATCCGCGGCTCGAAGCGGTTCTGGCCGGTGCTGTTCGTCATCTCGCTGTTCCTGCCGAACGCGCTCACCGCGCAGTTCCAGCTCATGCTCAAGCTGGGCCTCTACGACAGCCGCCTGGGCTACATCCTGCTGATGACCGGATCGCTCGGCGTCGGGCCCCTGCTGGTCATGGGCTACCTGCGCTCACTGCCCAAGGAGCTGGACGAGGCGGCGGCGATCGACGGCTGCGGCTACTTCCGCTACCTGTTCACCTTCGTGGCGCCGCTGATCCGGCCGGTGCTGGTGACCGTGTTCATCCTGCACGCCATCACGATCTGGAACGACATCATCGCCGCCACCATCTACCTGGCCGACCCGAACAAGTATCCCGTCACGCTCGGCCTCTACGCCTTCAAGGGGCAGTACACCAACGAGTGGGCGCTGCTGGCGGCTGCCGTGCTGCTCGCCGCCGCTCCGCTGGTGATCCTGTTCGTCTTCATGCAGCGCTACATCGTGGCCGGTGTGACGCAGGGCGCGCTGAAGTCCTGACGCCCTCCCCCGCCCACCCGCACCGACCGACCCATCGACCTGCCCCGCCCGGGGCCAACGACGGAGGACCATGGACCGCCACCTGCCCCTGACCGCGAGCTGGACCCTGCACGCTCCGGCCGAGGGAGTACCGGCGGAGGTCTCGGGGCGGGTGCTGCCGGCACAGGTGCCGGGGTGCGTGCACACCGACCTGATGGCCGCCGGGCTGCTCGCCGACCCCTACCTGGACCGCAACGAGGACGCCCAGCACTGGGTCGGGCGCTCGGCCTGGACCTACCGCACCAGCCTCGACGACGCTGATCTCTCTGCGCACGAGCGGGTCGACCTGGTCTTCGAGGGCCTGGACACCATGGCCACGGTGCTGCTGGGCGGGACGGAGATCGGCAGCACCCGCAACATGCACCGCTCGTACCGCTTCGACGTCACCGCTGCGCTGGCCGGCGGAGCACGCGACCTGGAGGTGCGCTTCGCCTCGGTCTACGACGAGGCCGAGCGTCTGCAGCGCGAGCTGGGCGTCCACCCGAACGCCTACCCGGAGCCCGGGAACTTCGTGCGGAAGATGGCGTGCAACTTCGGCTGGGACTGGGGCCCGACGCTCGTCACCGCCGGGATCTGGAAGCCGGTCTCCCTGCACGCCTGGAGCACCGCCCGGCTCGCCCAGGTCCGCCCGCTGGTGACCCTGGTCCCCACCGCCGAGCGCCCCGACGGCCGGGTCGAGGTGCACGTCGACCTCGAGCGCACCGCAGCCGCCCGCGACCACGAGCTGCTCGTCCGCGTCGACGTCGCCGGCCGGAGCGCTAGCGTGACCGTGCCCGCGGGCGCGGACCAGGCCGTCGCCGTCGTCGAGGTCCCCCAGCCCGAGCTGTGGTGGCCGCGCAGTCTCGGCGAGCAGCCCCTATACGCCTGCGCCGTCACCCTGCAGACCGTCGACGGCGAGGACCTCGACGCCTGGCAGCGCCGGATCGGGTTCCGCTCCTTCCGGATCGACACGACCGGGGACGAGCAGCGCACCGCGTTCACCTTCGTGGTCAACGACGTCTCGGTCTTCGCCCGCGGGGTCAACTGGATCCCCGACGACTGCTTCCCGCACCGTGTCGACGCCGCCCGCTACCGCCGCCGGCTGCAGCAGGCCTGCGAGGCCAACGTCGACCTGGTCCGGGTCTGGGGCGGTGGCCTCTACGAGACCGGCGACTTCTACGACGCCTGCGACGAGCTCGGCCTCATGGTGTGGCAGGACTTCCTGTTCGCCTGCGCCGCCTACCCGGAGGAGGAGCCGCTCTGGTCCGAGGTCGAGGCCGAGGCCCGCGAGAACGTCGCCCGCCTCACCCCGCACCCCAGCCTGGTCCTGTGGAACGGCAACAACGAGAACATCTGGGGCTTCGACGTCTGGCACTGGCGCGAACCGCTCGAGGGGCGCAGCTGGGGCCTGGGCTACTACTACGACCTGCTCCCCTCGATCGTGGCCGAGGTGGACCCGACGCGGCCGTACTGGGCGGGCTCGCCGTGGTCCGGCTCGGCGGACCTGCCGCCGAACGACCCCGACCACGGGTGCATCCACATCTGGGACGTCTGGAACGGCCGCGACTACACCGGCTACCGCGACTACGCCCCGCCCTTCGTCTCCGAGTTCGGCTGGCAGGCGCCGCCGGCCTGGGCGACGCTGCGCGAGGCGGTCTCCGACCGGCCGTTCTCGCCGGACTCCCCAGGCGTCGTGGCGCACCAGAAGGCCAAGTTCGGCCAGGAGAACCTGCTGCGGGGCCTCGCCGACCACTTCGGCGAGGGCTTCGACGCCGACGACTGGCACCACCTCACGCAGGTCAACCAGGCCCGGGCGATCCAGCTGGGCGTGGAGCACTGGCGGTCCCGCTGGCCGAGCGTGGCCGGCGCCATCGTGTGGCAGCTCAACGACTGCTGGCCGGTCATCTCCTGGGCCGCGGTGGACGGCGCCGAGCGGCGCAAGCCGCTCTGGTACGCCCTGCGCCGGGCCTTCGCCGACCGTCTCGTCACCGTCCAGCCCCGCGAGGGCCGGCTGGTGGCCGCCGTCGTCAACCAGTCCGACGAGCCGTGGGAGACCACGCTCTCGGTGGAGCGGCACGGCTTCGACGGCTCGCTGCTCGACGCGCTGGTGGCGCCGGTCGTGGTCGCCCCTCACAGCGTGCTCGAGCACGAGCTGCCGGCAGCCCTGGCCGCCCCCGCCGACGTGACGTCGGAGGTGCTGGTCGCCACCGCCGGCGAGCAGCGTGGACTGTGGTTCTTCGCCGAGGACCGCGACCTCGCCTACGTCGCCGAACCCCTGGTGGCCCAGGCGGTGCCCGAGGCCGGCGGCTACCGCGTGCACATCGAGGCGACCTCCGTGGTCCGCGACCTGGTGCTGCACGCCGACCGGCTCGCGCCCGACGCCGAGGTCGACGACGCGTGCCTCACCCTGCTTCCCGGCGAGGTCGTCGAGCTGCACGTGCGCACCCGCGCCGAGCTGGACCTCTCCGCGCTCGTGGCCGAGCCCGTGCTCGCCACCGTGAACGCCGCGGTGCTGCGCTCGCGCGCAGCGCTCGCGGACCAAGCCGCCGCCGGTGTGGGTGCGTGACGGGCGCCCCGCGCCGGCGGCGGCCATAGCGCCGCCGCACCCCCGGCCCCGCCCGGAACGATCACGGTCCCGTGATCAATACTCGCCCACCGAGGAGAATCCTCCTCGGTGGGCGAGTTCTTTCCTGGGTCGGTTCCGCCCCCAGATCGAGCTATGCGATCCGGGCGAGGTCCTCCGCGCGCACCTCGCCGGCCAGCGGCCGGCCGGCGGCGAACCGCACGATCTCGTCCACGGCGTGGTCCCCGAGCCGGCGCAGCTCGTTGCCGGCCGCTCCAGCCACGTGCGGGGTCAGCAGCACGTTGGGCAGCTCCCACAGGGGCGAAGACGCCGGCGGCACGTCGGGGTCGGTCACGTCGAGGAACGCGCTGAGCCGCCCGGAGACGAGCTCGGCCTCCAACGCGGCGCCGTCGACCAGCGAGCCCCGCGCGGTGTTCACCAGCGTCGCGCCGTCACGCATGAGCCCGAGCCGTCGCCTGTCCAGCATGTGCCGCGTGGCGGGGACCGCGGGGGCGTGCAGCGTCACCACGTCGGAGGCGGCCAGCAGCTCGTCCAGCTCGACCGCGCACGCACCGAGGGACGCCGCCTCGAGGGCGTCGACGTAGGGGTCGTGCAGCAGCACCTCGAGGTCGAAGGGACGCAGCAGCTCCAGCAGCCGGCGGCCGATCCTGGAGGCGCCCACGACGCCGACGACGCGCCGGTAGTTCCCGATGCCGGGCCAGTCCCGCTGCAGGTGCACCCAGTCCCGCCGGGTGCGGTAGTCCTCGGTGAGCGCGAGCACGCCCTTGCCCGCGAAGAGGACGGCGGCCAGGGCGAACTCGGCGACCGGCAACGCGTTGGCCGCCACCGCCGAGGAGACCACGATCCCCCGCTCCCAGCAGACGGGGTCAAGGTGCCCCTTCACCGAGCCAGCCGCGTGCATGACGGCCCGCAGGTGCGGCGCGCGGGCCAGCACCGCGTCGTCCACCCGCGGGCACCCCCAGCCGGTGAGCAGCACGTCCGCGGCGCGCAGCAGCCCAGGTGCCGGCTCGGTGTCGAAGGTCTCGAGGACCGGCATGCGCACGTCGGTCACCTCCCGCATCCGGGCCAGCGCCGCGTCGTCGAAGAGCTTGGGCACGAGGTGCGGGGTCATCGCCATCACCACGACCGGCCTTCTTGCAGAGGGTTCGGCTGTGTCCACGGGGAACTCCTGACATCCGTCGGCAGGACGGCTCGGCTCGGCTCTTGCTCCAGCAGCACCGCACACCCTAGTGTGGAAAGCGCTTTCCCAACGCCAGTCCAACCCGCCGGCCTCCTCACCGCCCCGGAGCAGACATGCCCGACCGCACCCTCGTCGTCGCCATGAACGGCGTCACCGGCCGCATGGGCTACCGGCAGCACCTGGTGCGCTCGGTCCTGGCCCTGCGCGACGCCGGGGGCGTCCAACTGCCGGACGGCAGCCGTGTCCAGCTCGAGCCGATCCTGGTGGGACGCAACGAGCGCAAGCTGCGCGAGCTGGCTGAGCAGCACAAGGTCGCCCGCTGGAGCACCGACCTGGACGCCGTCCTGGCCGACCCCCAGGTCGACATCTACTTCGACGCCCAGCTCACCAACGTGCGCGGCGCGGCGATCCGCAAGGCGCTGGCGGCCGGGAAGCACGTCTACACCGAGAAGCCCAGCGCGGAGTCGCTCACCGAGGGCCTGGAGCTGGCGCGCCTCGCCGAACAGGCCGGCGTGGTGCACGGGGTGGTGCACGACAAGCTGTTCCTGCCCGGGCTACGCACGCTGCAGCGCCTGGTGGACGGTGGCTTCTTCGGCCGGATCCTGTCCATCCGCGGCGAGTTCGGCTACTGGGTCTTCGAAGGGGACTGGCAGACGGCGCAGCGCCCGAGCTGGAACTACCGGGCGCAGGACGGCGGCGGCATCGTCACGGACATGTTCTGCCACTGGAACTACGTCCTCGAGTCGCTGGTGGGCCGGGTGGAGGCGGTCACCGCCCGGGCCGTCACGCACATCCCCCGCCGGTGGGACGAGCAGGGGCAGGAGTACGAGGCCACGGCCGACGACGCCGCCTACGGCATCTTCGAGCTCGCGGGCGGCGTCATCGCCCAGGTCAACTCCTCCTGGGCCGTGCGCGTGCACCGCGACGAGCTGGTCGAGTTCCAGGTGGACGGCACGCACGGCAGCGCCGTGGCCGGCCTGCACCAGTGCGTGGCCCAGCCGCGGGCGGCCACGCCCAAGCCGGTGTGGAACCCGGACCTCCCCGAGACCCAGCGCTACCGGGACCAGTGGCTGCCGGTGCCGCACAACGCCGAGTTCGACAACGGGTTCAAGGCCCAGTGGGAGCTGTTCGTGCAGGACGTCGTGGCTGGCCGCAAGCACCGCTACGACCTGCTGTCCGGCGCCCGCGGGCTGCAGCTGGCCGAGGCGGGGCTGTCCTCCAGCCGCGAGGGCCGCCGGATCGAGCTGGCGGAGCTGTCCCGGTGACCGCCGTCGACCTGCCCGACGTCGCCCGCGGCGCCGCCGCCCCTGACCGCGCCTACCACCTGTCGGACGTCGTCGTGCGACTCCCCCGTCCCGACGGAACCCTGGTCGCGCACCGGCTGCGCCGGCCCGTGCCCTGGGTGCAGCCGGCCGGACCCGCGAGGACCCGCACCGCCTTCGCCGCAGCCCACGTGGTCGCCGACCCCTTCGGCGACACCTCACCGGGCGCTCCGGCAGCGGTGGACTGGGACGCCACGCTCGCCTTCCGCCACCACCTGTGGTCCTACGGGCTCGGGGTGGCCGAGGCGATGGACACCGCCCAGCGCGGCATGGGGCTGGACTGGCCCACCGCCCTCGAGCTGGTCCGGCGCAGCGCGACCGAGGCCCGGGCGGTGGGCGGACGCATCGTCGCCGGCGTCGCCACCGACCACGCGCCGGCCGAGCTCCCCGACGTCGACGCCGTGGTGGCGGCCTGGCGCGAGCAGCTCGACGCCGTGCAGGACGCGGGTGCCCAGCCCGTGGTGATGGCCAGCCGCCAGCTGGCGCGTCTGGCGCGCGGTCCGGAGGACTACGCCGAAGCCTACGGGCACGTGCTCGCCGGGGCGGACCAGCGCGTCGTCGTGCACTGGCTGGGGCCGATGTTCGACCCGGCCCTGGCCGGCTACTGGGGCAGCACCGACCTCGCGCAGGCCACCGAGACGTTCCTGGCCGTGGTGCGCGAGAACGCCGCACACGTCGACGGGGTGAAGGTGTCCCTCCTGGACGCCGACCACGAGCGCACCGTCCGCGCCGCCCTGCCGGATGGCGTGCGGCTCTACACCGGCGACGACTTCAACTACCCCGAGCTCATCCGCGGCGACGGGACCGGCCACAGCCACGCGCTGCTCGGTGCCTTCGCCGCCATCGCGCCGGCGGCGGCCGCCGCGCTCGCCGCGCTCGACGCCGGGGACCTGGCCACCTACGACGCGGTGCTCGCACCGACGCTGCCGCTGTCCCGGCAGGTCTTCGCCGCGCCGACCCAGTTCTACAAGGCAGGGATCGCCTTCCTTGCCTGGGTCAGCGGTCACCAGCGCGGCTTCACCATGCTGGGCGGCCTGCAGTCCGCCCGTAGCCTGGTGCACCTCGGCGAGGTGCTGCGGTTGGCCGACGTCGCCGGCCTGCTGCCCGACCCAGCGCTCGCCGCCGCGCGGTTCGAGCGGCTGCTCCAGGTCGGTGGGGCGGGGTGACCGCCGTCGAGAGCGTCGTGCTGGACGTGCCCTCCGGCCGCCCGGCTGCGGTGCCGACGCCGCAGCCCGGTGACCCGCGGCTGGCCCGGCTCTCGCTGAACCAGCGCACAGTCCCCTCCTGGGACGTGCCGCAGGTGGTCGACGCCTGCGCCCGCGCCGGCGTCCCCGCCGTCGGGCTGTGGCGCGAGCCGGTGGCCGAGGCCGGGCTCGAGCGCTCGGCGCGGCTGGTCCGCGAGGCGGGCCTTAGGGTCTCCTCGCTGTGCCGCGGCGGGTTCCTCACCGCATCGGACCCGGACGAGGGTCGTCGGGCGGTGGCGGACAACCGCCGCGCGCTCGACGAGGCGGCGACGCTGGGCGCCGACTGCCTGGTGCTGGTGGTCGGCGGCCTACCGCTCGGCGACCAGGACCTGCCCGGAGCCCGGCAGCGGGTGGCCGACCGGCTGGCCGAGCTGGTCCCCTACGCGGCCGAGCGCGGCGTCCGCCTCGCCCTGGAGCCGATGCACCCGCTCTACTGCGCCGACCGCGGGGTGCTCAGCACCCTCGAGCAGGCCACCGACCTGGCCGAGCAGCATCCGGCCGCGCAGGTCGGCGTGGTGGTCGACGCCTTCCACGTCTGGTGGGACCCGCGGCTGGCCGAGCAGGTGCACCGCGCGGCCGAGCGCATCGCCAGCGTGCAGATCGGCGACTGGATCACCCCCCTGCCGCCGGACGCGCTGCTCTCCCGCGGTCTGCCCGGCGACGGACACATCGACCTGGCCTCGTTCCTGGCGCTCACCGGCGAGGCGGGGTACCGCGGCGACGTGGAGGTCGAGGTGTTCAACGCCGAGGTGTGGGCCGCCGACCCGGCCGCCGTCCTCGCCACAACCCTTCGCCGATGGGTGGCTCTGGCCGGTCGGTGACCTGCCGCCTGGCAGACTGCACGGGACGCAGGCGAGTTCGGGTCCGACATGGCGTAGGAGGGAGGGGACGTGGCCGCTTCCTCCGTCACCCTCTACGACGTCGCCCATCGCGCCGGTGTCTCCCTGGCCACCGCTTCGCGGGCACTGAACGGCTCGCCCGGGCGGACGGTGGGGCCCGCGCTCAAGGAGCGGGTGGAGCGCGCGGCGCAGGAGCTGGGCTACACGCCCAACGCCTTCGCCCAGGCGATGGTCCGCCGTCGCACCGACCTTGCGGGTCTGGTGGTGCACGACATCGCCGACCCCTACTTCTCCTCGGTCGCCGCCGGAGCCATGCGGGAGGCGGAGCGGCACGAGCTGCTGGTGAGCATCGCGAGCACCGGACGCGACCCGCGGGCCGAGCTCGATCACGTCGCCTCCCTGCGCCGGCACCGCGCCCGGCTGATCGTGCTCGTGGGCAGCCGAACGACGGACGAGGCCGACGACCGGCGGTTGGCCGCCGAGCTGGCCGCCTTCCGGGACGAGGGCGGCAGCGTGGTGGCGGTGAGCCAGCCGCGGCTCGGGGTCGACACCGTCGCCATCGAGAACCGCGCCGGTGGCCGCGCTCTCGGACGGGCGCTGCACGACCTGGGCTACCGGCGGTGCGCGGTGCTGGGTGGCCCGAAGGAGCTGCTCACCGCGGCCGACCGCCTGGCCGGCTTCCGCGAGGCCCTGGCACGCCGCGGCGCGCCGCTGCGCCCGGATCTGGTGCTGCACGGGGACTTCACCCGCGACGGCGGCCACGCCGCCATGCGAGGGCTGCTCGCCCACTGCGCCGAGGCTCGGCTGCAGCTGGGCACCGACGTCGACGCCGTCTTCGCCGTGAACGACGTGATGGCGGTGGGCGCGATGACGGCGCTCCGCGAGGCCGGGATCACCCTCCCCGGGCGGTTGGGCGTGGCCGGCTTCGACGACATCGCCACGCTGCGCGACGTCCACCCGCCGCTCACCACCGTGCAGGTGCCGCTGGAGGACGTCGGGGCTCGGGCGGTTCGGCTGGCACTGGACGAGCCTGCGGCGAGGTCCTCCGACCTGCGGGTCGAGCCGGTGGGCACCACCGTGCTCCTGCGGGCGAGCACGCCGGTGCGCTGACCGGCACTTCCGCTGACCGAGTCAGGAGTCCGGCGTCCACGTCAGGTGGGTGCAGGTCGAACGCCGTCCCCCCACGTGAGGGGCAAGCTGGCCCGGGCTCGGGTGACCAACCTGGAGCGTGCCCAGCCGGTCGACGGTCGCGGCTACGCACGTCACGGGCTGACGAGAGCTTCGCTACCTGTAGAAGTCGAGTTCCTCGATGATGACGAAGGCGAGGGAACCCTTGCTGCCGGTCTGCCCGTCCCGATCAGCGGGACGGTGCACCGCACGCGGAGAGGCCGGGGGGGGCGAGGGGCGCTGCGGCCCGTCGGCGTCAGTGCCTGCTCTTCGAGGAAGGCACCCTCGCCCAGCGCCTCGAACCACACCGACACCGGGCTCTCCCCGCGCTGCCAGTCGTCGACCTGCCCCTCCTGTCCCGCTAGTTAGATGGTGCTCACCCAGTGCTCGTCGTTCGGGGCAGGCGTACGACAGGACGACCTGGGCCTGTTCGGCTCGAGTAGCCAGCCTCTGACGCCGTACTCACCGAGGTGACCGCTGGGACCGCGCCGGTTCGACGTTGAGGAACGCGGTGGTCCGCTGCCACCATGAGCGCATGGGGGACGGGGGATTCGCGGACCGGGTCAATCCCACGCACGACGAGATCCGTGCGTGGGCCTACCGCGGCGGCTGGGAGCCGATGCAGGACTGGGACGTCATCATCGCGGAGCTGGACAATCTCGACGTGCTCCTGGAGCTGGTCGGTGACCCGGACTGCCCCTCGCGCGACTACCTCGTCGGCGCGCTCTACTGCCTGGCCGGCCACTCCGAGCATTCCGACCCGGTGCTCGTCGCGGCAGCCGTGTTGGCCGAGAGGTCCTCGGACTCGTGGGTGTCGACCTGGGGGCGCCGCGTCCTGGAGGTGGTCGACCATCCCGAGCGCTTCAACCGTGATGAGTGGTGCGGGTGGTTCGGCCTGCGGGACAGACCGGCAGGCTGAAGGGCCACACAGACGACTCGGATCCTTTGCCAGGAGTTGACCCTGACGCTCGGCTTTCTCGTTGTCTGACAAGGAGAACTGTCGGTGGCCCCGTCTAGGTTCGAGGTGTGTCAGAGGACGCCGCCCCACCGCCGCAGCAGGCGCTCACCTGCGCCCTGGCCGCGGTCCAGGAGGCGGTCGCGGCGGCGCTGGCGGCCCCGGTCTGGCAGCTGGAGACCGGGCAGCTCGGCCCGTCGGTGCAGCTGACGGTGTCGCTGGAGAACCAGCTCGCCGCGCTGCGGCTGTCCCTGGTCAAGGAGGCCGACGACCGCTCGGTCGCCGACGCCGTGCACGCCCGCACGACACCGTTCTGGCTGGCGCAGCTGCTGACGATCGACCACATCGACGCCGCCAAGCAGGTCCGCCTGGCCCGCGAGGGCAGCGAGCAGGTCCTGGCGGCGATCGCCGAGGGATCGGTGTGCGAGACCAAGGCGTTGGCTATCGTGGACGGGCTGCGGCTCATCAAGCGCGTCGGCACAGTCACCGTCGAGGAGATCGAGCAGGGCGAGGAGTTCCTGCTGGACTGGGCCCCGCGGCTGACCCGCAAGCACCTCACCGCCGCCGCCGCGAAGATCGCGGACTGCCTGGACCCCGACCGCGGGAAGAAGCTCGACCAGGACGAGAAGCTCGCCCACTCTCTGCGCGAGGTCGCCGTCACCCCGGACGTGGCCACCGACGGGGCCATGTACCGGATCTCGGGACGGCTGACCAAGGAGTCCGCCTCGCTGCTGATGACCGCCCTGGACGCGGTCATGCGCAACGACAGCGAGAACGACGAGGAATCAGCGCTTTCTCGGTCAGCGCGTCGGACGCTCCCGCAGCGACGCGCCGACGCCCTGGCCACCCTGGTCCGGCTCGCCGCGGACCACGACGACCTGCCGCGTCGGCACGGCGAACCCGTCCAAGCCCTCATCACCATGCCGCTGCAGACCCTAAAGTCCCGCAGCGCGGCCGCAGGGCTCCTGGACGCCGACACCGGTCAGCCGGCCGGCTACCTGCCCGGGCTCACCGAGCACGGCGACCGCCTCGCCCCCGCCACGCTCAGACGCCTGGCCTGCGACGCCAAACTCGTCCCCGCGGTCCTCGGCTCACGCGGACAACCGCTCGACCTCGGCCGAGAAGTGCGCCTCGCCACCGCCACCATCTACCGGGCCCTGGCCGTCGAGTTCGGCGGCTGCTGCGGCATCGGCTGCACCGCACCCCCGTCGCAGACCACCGCCCACCACCTCGACCACTGGGCCGACGACGGCCCCACCAGCCTGGCCAACAGCGCACCCCTGTGCGGACACGAACACTGGCTCGTCCACGAAGGCGGCTGGGACCTGCGCCGCACCCCCGAGCCAGGCGTCGTCGAGTGGCGCCCCCCTGCCTGGATCGACCCCGCACGCCCCTGGATCAGACGCGAGCCACCACCCCGCTGACACAAGAGCGTGGGACAACCGCTGGTCAGCTCACCGAGTCCGGCGTGAACGGCGTCAGACAGAACGGGTGACCGGCAGGGTCGAGCAGCACGCGCCAGCGCGTGTCCGGCTGGGCAGGCACGGTCGCGCCCAGGGCGACCGCGCGGGCAACCGCCAGCTCGAGGTCGTCGGCGGTCAGGTCCAGGTGCACGATCGAGGCCCCGGGCCAGACCGGAGGGAGGTAGTCCTTGACCCGTTGCGCCACAAGGACCGCGCCAGCAACCTCGATCCCGACGCTGGACGTCTTCGCCCACAACTGCCGGCCACCGAGCAGCTCCCGGTAGAAGTCGGCGAGGCGCTGCGGGTCTGGGCAGTCCAGCGAGATAGCCACCAGGCTCGCCTGTCCCGGCTCGGTCACTGCGTAACCATACGGCCGGCACGAAGGTCTGGGACGTTCTCACTGCCAGACTCATCGCATGCACATCGACCAAGCCGGCGAGGACGATGCCACCGAGCTGTCCAGGCTCCTGTGCTGGATGCACGTCGACGCGGCACCCGCGGAGCAGACTGTCGCCGACTTCGCGGTCGAGCTCGCGCAGTGGTGGTCCGCCCACCGGGACTCGCACGCGGCGTTCGTCGCCCGCCTCTCCGACACGGAGCTCGCGGGCATGGCCTGGGTCGCCATGCTCCCGAGGGCTCCACGACCCGGAGCGACGGGCCGGCTGGGCGCAGACATCCAGAGCGTCTTCGTCCTGCCGCAGCACCGAGGACAGGGCATCGGCGCGGCGCTGGTCGCGGCGGCCTGCGACCGCGCCGCGGACGCCGGGGCGGTCACGGTGACGGTCCAGTCCAGTCCCCGCGCGGTGCCGCTGTACGAGCGGCTGGGCTTCGAGTCCTCCCCAGATCTGCTGCAGCGACCGGGTCGTCCATAGCGTCCCAGGGTCTCCCCGAGTACGGACGCCTCGAGGACGTTGGACCCGGCGCTCCCCGGCTGTCGCCGGTGGTCCGCGCGGAGCCTCAGCGGCTGCGGGAGAACTGGGTGAGCCGGCCGGCCGCGGCGAAGCCCAGACGCTCGTAGAGGGGGATGCCGGCCGCGCTGGCGTCCAGGCAGGCCCGGCTGGCTCCCGCCTCTCTCGCGGAGCGCAGCGCCGCGGCGGTCATCGCCAGACCCACACCTCGCCGTCGCCAGGCGGGGACGGTGTTGACGAAGATCACGTAGGCATCGGCGGAGAAGGTCCGCGATCCGCTCGTACCGAGCACCGCTCCGTCGTCGTCCACCGCCGCGAGGAGCCGAACGTCGTCCGACAACGACGCCAGGTACGCCGCCAGCCCGTCCGGCGCGATCTCTCCCGCCGGTGCCGCCAGCGCCGCCGCTCGGACGGCATCGGCCAGCGGCACCCCGTCCACGGCATCCTCAGGCACGCGGCGCACCGGACGTAGGGAGATCCCGCCGGGCAGCACGGGGTCGGGGAGGGACCGCAGGTCGGCGCACACCATGGCTGTGACGCTCTTCGGGGTCCAGCCTCCGTCCAGCCGCAGCAGCTCGGCGGACCGCGGAGCGGCCTCGAGGACGCGCACGGTGCCGGCCGAGACCGAGGGCAGCACCGCCGTGAGCAGCTCGACGGCCCGGTCGTCCAGGACCAGGAGCTGGGTGCGACCGCCGTCCCCGGCACCGACCAGTCCCCGGATCCCCGGACCGTCCACCCGCCGGGACCCGTCCCTCTCGACCGCCGCGCACCGGCTGTCGAACGCCTTAGCGTAGAGCCGTTCTGCGGGACTCGGCACGGAAAGCACCCTAACCAGCCGGCCGGCCGCTCAGCCGGGTAGCGGCCCGGGGTCAGCCGCGCAGCACGTCGACCACCCCGTCGACGACGCGCCCCAGCGCCGCCGCCGGAGCCGGCCGGGCCAGGAGGTAGCCCTGGACGCCGTCGCAACCCAGCTCCCGCAGCCGTTCGAGCTGCTCTGGCCGCTCGACGCCCTCGGCCACCACGGTGAGCCCCAGGGCGTGCGCGACCCGGATCACCCCGCCGACGAGGAGCGCGTCGGCGGGCTCGACGTCGAGGTGGTCGATGAACGCCTTGTCGATCTTCACCGCGTCCACCGGCAGCGTGCGCAGCATCGCCAGGCTGGAGTAGCCGGTGCCGAAGTCGTCCAGCGAGAGGCGCACCCCGAGCCCGCGCAGGGCGTGCAGCTGCTGCAGGGTGCCGACCTGGTCGATCACCGCGGCCGTTTCGGTCACCTCCAGGCGCAGCAGGTCGGCCGGCAGCCGGTGCCTCCTCAGCGCCGCGGCGACGTCGTCGACGAGCTCGGGGTTGGCCAGCTGCACCGGAGAGACGTTCACCGACATCACCAGCCCGCGCCCGTCGCGGTGCCACGACGCCGCCTGCTCGCAGGCCGCATCGAGCACCCAGCGCCCGATGGGCACGATCTGGCCGCTGGCCTCGGCCACCGGGATGAACTGCGCCGGCGAGACCGCCCCCAGCTCCTCGTCGGACCAGCGCAGCAGCGCCTCCACCTCGCGCACCTCGCCGGTCAGCAGGTCTCCCTTGGGCTGGTAGTGCAGCTCGAAGCCGCCGTGCGCGATGACCACCGCGAGCCGACGCCGGACCGCGGCTCGCGCGGAGGGGTCGTGCGAGGCACCGGTGTCGGCCCGCAACCGGCCGACCCGCCCCTTGCCGCTCGCCTTGGCCCGCAGCATCGCCCCGTCGGCGTGCCGCAGCAGAACGTCCAACCTGCTCAGGGCGCGTTCGGCACCCACCTCGCCGGCCATCGCCACCCCCACGCTGGCGGACAGCGTGACCGGGACACCGTCGACGACGAACGGGGCCGACGCCACCAGCAGGGCCCGCTCGGCCACCCGCAGCGCCTGCTCCTCACCGACACCCGGTAGGAGGATGGCGAACTCGTCGCCTCCCAGGCGGGCGACGACGTCCTCCGCCCGCACCGCGGCCACGAGCCGCTGCGCGAACTCCGACAGGATCTGGTCCCCCGCCCGGTGCCCGAGCGTGTCGTTCACGTCCTTGAAGCCGTCCAGGTCGACGTAGAGGACGGCGGCGGCCGCCTCCGGCGGACCGAGCAGCTCGCCGCCGGTCTCCTCCAGCAGCAGCCGGTTGGGCAGGCCGGTGAGGGCGTCGTGCAGGGCCAGCGCCCGGTAGGCGTCGGCGAGGTGCTCGAGCACGGCGGAGACCACCAGCAGCCGGGGGCCGCCGGTCCCACCACCCGACGGGAGCACGAGAACGTCGTCGTAGCGGTGCTCCTGGGGCCGCGCCAGGATGCGGGCGGCGGCGTGCGGCAGCGGCAGGTCCGGCTCCAGCACGAGCGTGCCGGACGGGACGACGTCGGCGACGGTCCGCCGCTGGAGCAGCGCATGGCCGTAGCCGAACCTCCCCACCAGGGCGGCCTGCAGCCGGTCGCGGGTGACCAGGGACCACGACGCGTCGACGACAGGATCAGGGACCGCGACCGCCCGCAGCGCGGGGTCCTGCTGGAAGAGCGCATCGAGGACGGGCACCGGCAGCGTGGGGTCGACGACGCTGAGGGAGGCACTGACCTGGCCGACGGTGGCCACCTGCCCGCCCAGCGGTGTGATCGGAAGAGGGGCGGCGAGGATGCTCAGCGGGGACAGCGAGTCGGACACCACGCTGTCCTCGTCGGCATCCGTCGCACCGCAGGTCAGCGACGGGCGGGCGACCAGCGGATGAACGGCTGGTTGCGCGCGGGGCGATCGGCGGAGAGGACCGAGGCCGGTCGGCCCGCTCAGCCGCCCAGCAGCTGCGGGAGCGAGCGGGCCAGCGTGTAGAGGGCGACCAGGACCAGCAGGCCGGTGAAGGCGACCGACAGCCGGGCCGGCGAGACCCGCGAGGCGACCTGGGTGCCCAGCAGCGTCCCGCCGATGGCAGCCAGTCCGAACAGCCCCAGCAGCGGCCAGTCCAGGTGGACGCCCCCGCCGAGGCGGGAGGGCCAGGGCCGCCGCGCTGTTGACGGAGATGACCAGCAGCGAGGTCCTCACGGCCACCGGCATCGGGAAACCGAGCACGATGACCAGCGCGGGCACGATGACGAAGCCGCCTCCCACGCCGAAGAACCCGGTGAGCAGCCCGACCACGGTGGCCGCCACGAGCACCCTCACCGCGCGGCCGGCGTCGAGCCGCGGCGCCGGGCTCGGCGTCTCCAGACGCACCCGCTCGAGCGTGGTGGCCCCGCCCCGGCCCGCCGGGGCGCTCGTCCCGGGAGCGGGCCCAGCCTCCTGCTCTCCGACGTAATCGTCGGAGATGGACGCAGTCGCAGCGCTTGAGCATCGCGGCGGCCGCCACCAGCATGAGGACGGCGAACCCGGTGAGCAGGACGTAGGGGTCGGCCCCGGCGGAGAGCCGGCTCCCGACGTAGGACCCGGCCACCCCGAGGACACCGAACGCCAGCCCTGGAAGCAGCCGCACCCGACCGGCGCGCCAGTGCGCCACCATGCCGGCCAGCGACGTGACCGCGACGATCAGCAGCGACCCGGTCGTCGCCTCATGCGGTGACTGCCCGAGCAGGTACACCAGCGCGGGGACGGTGAGGATGGACCCGCCGCCACCCAGGGCGCCGAGCGAGAGTCCGATGAGCAGTCCCACCGGGAGAGCCAGGGCGAGCAAGGGGTCCTCCTTTCCGTGCCTGCGAGGAGGGCGGTGGCGGTCGGTTCCGCGACTGCGGGGGGATACGGGCTCAGGCCGCTGCCTCCGAGGGCACCTCGAGCGGCAGGCCCGCCTTCTCGGCGTTGCCGAACTCGTCGTCCACCGCGACGACCTGCCGCCCGTTGGCGAGCAGGACCGAGGCGGCCAGCGACGACCGATAGCCGCCCTGGCAGTGCACCCACACCTCACCGGCGGGCACCTCGTCCAGTCGGACGAGCAGCTCGTGCAGCGGCACGTGCACGGCACCGACGACGTGGCTCTGCGCCCACTCGAGGTCGCGGCGCACGTCCAGCACCGTCACGTCCCGCTCGGCGCGGGCCGAGCGGAGGTCGGCGAACGTCGCGCGCGCCATCGTCCCGAGCGGGAGGTCGGACCACTGCTCGGGGCTGCCGGTGGCGGCCGCCGCCGGCCGGTCGATGCCGATGCGCACGAGCTCGCGCTGCGCCTCCGCCACCTGCGCGGCGGTCTCGCCCAGCAGGGTGATCGGCGTGCCCCACGGCACCATCCAGCCCAGGTAGGTCGCGAAGGAGCCGTCCAGCCCGAAGTTCAGCGTGCCCGGCGCATGGCCCGCGGCGAACGCGGTGCGGCTGCGCAGGTCGACGACCCACTCCCCTGCCTCGATCCGCTCGCGCAGCTCGGCGGCGTCGACGATCCGGGGCAGGGACAGGTCCGGCGCCTGGACCGGCGCGGCCAGGTTGGCCGGGTTCATGTGCGCGTAGTACGCCGGGAACGCGTCCAGCCCGGCCAGCAGCTGCTCGACGTAGTCGTGCTCGCTCTGGGTCAGCGCCGGGTTGCTGCGCTTCTCCTGGCCGATGGTGGACGAGGTGCCCTCGGTCTGCGTGGCCGAGCAGAAGCTGCCGAAGCCGTGCGTGGGGAAGACCTCGGCGCCCTCGGGGAGCTCCGCCGCCAGGCGGTGCGCCGAGCGGTACTGCGCGCGTACGAGCGCGTCGGTCGCCTCCGGACCGAGCAGGTCCGGGCGGCCGGTGGAGCCGAACAGCAGGGAGCCGCCGGTGAAGACGCCGGCCTCACGCCCGTCCACGAGCAGCACGAACGAGAGATGGGTGAAGGTGTGCCCCGGCGTCGCCACCGCGCGCACCGACAGCACCGGCGAGACCTCGACGACGTCGCCGTCGCCGACGGCGTCCCGTTCGAAGGACACCGGGTCGGCAACGTTCACGTGGTAGCTGGCACCGGTGACGTCCGCCAGCGCCCGCCCCCCGGTCACGTAGTCGTTGTGGATGTGCGTCTCGAACACGTGCCGCACCTGGACGCCTCGGGTGGCGGCGAGGGCGAGCACCCGGTCGATGTCGAGCTGCGGGTCGATGGCGAACGCGACCTGGCCGTCGTGGACCAGGTAGGAGCGGTCGCCCAGAGTCGGGGTGTCGATGGGGATGATCTCGAGCGTCTCTGGCATGTCTGGGCTCCAGCGGGAGTGTGCCGGCGTGGGGTCGAGGACATCCCCGGTCAGGCGGCGGACTCGTTCGGGTGCGGGCGCAGGACGACCGGGCAGCCCTCGCGGCGCCAGCCGCCGGGGCCGCCGGGGCCGCCGGCCACTGACACCGCGTCGACACGGACGCTGCGCAGCCAGCCCGAGGCGGACCTGCTCCGGTTGCCCGATGCGCAGATGACGAACACCGTCTGGCCGCGCGGCAGCTCGCCCGCTCGCGGCAGCACCTGCGCCAGCGGCAGCAGCACCGCGCCGGGCACGTGGCCGTCGAGGTACTCGACGGGCTCGCGCACGTCCAGCACCAGGGCGCCGTCGGCGTGAGCCGCGGCGAAGGACGAGAGGTCGGTCTCGGCGATCGTCAGCGGCTCCTCACACTACCCCCTGGGGTATATGCCGGTCCAACGCTAACGGCACAGTGCCTTCCGCGCAACTACACCCGGGGGTATGCGGAAGAGAGGCGCGCGAGCGGCACCTCGACGTCTTGCCAGGACAGCACGAAGGGCTGGGACCTCTCGGTCCCAGCCCTTCGTGCTGTGCCGGTGCCCTCCCGGGCGCGGCTCGGCTCAGCCCAGGTGCCCCCGCACCGACACATGCCCCTTGAGCAGGTTGCGGGCGATGGTGCGCCGCTGGATCTCGTCGGTGCCCTCGTAGATGCGCAGCAGCCGCAGCTCGCGGTACCAGCGCTCGATCGGCATCTCCCGGGTGTAGCCCATCCCGCCGTGGATCTGCAGGACCCGGTCGACGATCTCGTTGGCCTTGACACCGCCGAACACCTTGGCCATCGACTGCGCCTGCCGGGAGTCCAGGCCGTTGTCCACCTGCCAGGCGGCGGCGAGCACCAGCCAGCGCAGCGCCTCGATCTCCACCGCGGAGTCGGCGATCATCCACTGGATCGCCTGCCGCTCGGCGATCGGCTGCCCGAAGGTCACCCGGTTGCGGGCGTGCTCCATGGCCATCTCTACCAGCCGCTCGCAGGCGCCGAGCGCGCGGGCGGGCAGCAGGTAGCGGCCGCGGCCGATCCAGCGCATCGCCAGCGGGAAGCCCTGTCCCACCTCGCCGAGCACGTTCTCCTTGGGCACTCGCACGCCGTCGAAGGTGAGGGCGGCCGGGCCCCACTCGCCCATGGTGTCGATGTAGCTGGACTTCCAGCCCATGTCACGGTCCACCAGGAAGCAGGTCACCGACTGGTCGGTGCGGCCCTCCTTGTGCTTCTCCGGGTCGGTGACCGCGAAGACCATGACGAAGTCGGCCTCGTTGCCCCCGGTGATGAAGGTCTTCTCACCGGTGATGACCCACTCGTCGCCCTCCTGCGCCGCGGAGGTGCGGATGGCCCGCGCGTCCGAGCCGGCACCGGGCTCGGTGATGGCGAAGCAGCTCTTGCGCTCACCCTCGATGGTGGGCAGCAGGTAGCGCTTCTTCTGCTCCTCGTTGGCGAAGTAGAGGATGTTGTCGGCCTCGCCGGCGAACCGGAAGGGCACGAAGGAGCGGCCGAGCTCGACCTCGACCAGGGCGTTCATGACCGCGCCGAGGCCCATGCCGCCGTACTCCTGCGGGGTGCTCACGCCGAAGAAGCCGGCCTCGCGGGCCTTGCCCTGCAGGCCCTCGAACTCCTCCCGGGTCAGACCCGGCTCGCCGCGCCGCTCGCGGGCGAGGACGTCGGGCTCGAGCGGCATGATCTCGCGCCGCACGAACGTGCGGACCCAGTCGCGGATCTCCCGCTCCTCGTCGGACAGGGTCAGGTCCATCTCAGGCCTCCGGGACGTGGGGGGTGGTGGCAGTGCTGGTCTCAGCGTCGCTGGACGCGTCGGTGGTGCGGGTGGGCGCGAACTGCGCGCGCAGCTCGCGCTTGAGGACCTTGTGGCTCGGGCCCATCGGCAGCGTGCGCACCACCTCGACCCGGCGCGGGTACTTGTGCCGGCCCAGCTGCTCGCGCGACCAGGCCACCATCTCCTCCTCGGTGACGTCGGCCCCCTCGTGCGGCACGACCACCGCGCACACCTCCTCGCCGCGCTCGGGGTCCGGCACGCCGATCACCGCCACCTGGGCGACGGCGGGGTGCCGCATGAGCACCTCCTCCACCTCCCGCGGGTAGACGTTGAACCCGCCGCGGATGATGAGGTCCTTCTTGCGGTCGACGATGCTGATGAAGCCCTCGTCGTCCTTGCGGCCGATGTCGCCGGTGCGGAACCAGCCGTCCACGACGGCCTCGGCGGTGGCCTCCGGGTTGTCCAGGTAGCCGGCGAAGACGTTGTGACCGCGGATGACGATCTCGCCGAGCTCGCCCGGCTGGAGCAGCACGATGCGGTCGTCGACGGTCTCGTCGGCCACCTCGACGTCGACGCCCCAGATCGGGTGGCCGACGGTGCCGGCGCGGGTGCCGAACCAGGGCTGGTTGACCGACGCCGTCGGCGAGGTCTCGGACAGCCCGTAGCCCTCGTAGACGGTGGTGGCGAAGGTCTTCTCGAAGCGCTCGAGCACCGCCACCGGCAGCGAGGCACCGCCGGAGATGCACTCGCGCAGGTCCGGCAGGTCCTCGGTGCGGGACGCCGCGTCGAGCAGCTGCACGTACATCGTGGGCACGCCGAAGAACAGCGTGGCGCCCTCGGCCCGCATCGTCTCGATCGCGGCGGCGGCGTCGAAACGGGGCTGCAGGACGAGCGTGCCGCCGACCCGGAAGGTCGAGTTCATCGACACGGTCTGGCCGAAGGTGTGGAACAGCGGCAGGCAGCCCATGACGACGTCCTCCCGGCGGATCGGGTTGGCGTCGTAGGCGTTCACGGTCGCGTTCATCACCAGGTTCAGGTGCGTGAGCAGGGCACCCTTGGAGCGGCCGGTGGTGCCGCTGGTGTAGAAGACGACGGCGGGGTCCTCGGCCTGCCGGGTGACGTAGGTCGGCAGGGGCTCGGCTCCGTCGCCGAAGCCCTCGACGGGCCACGCGGGCACGGCCACCTCGTCGGCGGCGACCCGTGCCACCTCGGCGTAGGACGCATGGTGCAGGACGGCGCGGGCGCCGGAGTGGCCGACCAGGTAGGCGGCCTCGTCGCCGTTGAGCAGCGTCGGGACCGGCACGACCACCGCGCCGGCGGCGAGGATGCCGTAGTAGGACCGGACGAAGTCCGGCACGTTGGGGGCGATGAGGGCCACCCGGTCCCCCGGCTCGATCCCGCGCTCGTGCAGGCGGGCACCGACCCGTCGGGCCTCCTCCCACAGCTGGGCGTAGGGGAGGCGCTGCTCCCCCATCACCAGGGCCGTCTTGTGCGGGGCGCGGCGAGCGGCCTCGGCCAGGATCGTGGCGAGCGACAGGGTGGTCATGGTCCTCCTTGCTGGTCTTGCTGCTGGTCTTGCTGCTGGTCTTCCTGCTGGTCTTCAGCGTCATCCGGGCCTGGTCCCACCCGCCGCAGCGGTGCGCGCCGGGCACGGGGCCGGGCGGGCCACACGCTGTGGCCCGCCCGGTCGCGTGTCGTCGGTGCTGATGGATCTACTGCTGGTGGTTCCGTCCGTGCCCCGCGCGAAGCCTGCCGCTCACTGCGGGATGCCGTTGGACGGCGGGGTGTCCGACGCCGCGGAGGTGTCCTCCTTGATCGGCGCGCTGTCCAGGTCGGTCGTCTGGACCTTGGTCAGCTGCTGGGTGGTGTTGCCGGTGATCTTGACCACCCGCATGCCGGAGATGCCCAGGTGGCTGTCCGCCGAGTAGCGGTAGGGCGCGAGCTGCGGCCCCGGGCCGCTGCCGATCTTCTGCACGGCGTCCACCAGCGCCTGGCGGGTGGGGTTGGGGCCCGCCGCCTTGAGCGCCTGCACGAAGGCGTAGGCCTCCGCCATGCCGTAGATGCGGTAGTTGGTCAGGTCGCCGTCCTTGCCGTTGGCCTTCCAGACCTTCTGCCACAGCTGCACCCACGGGTCGTCCGGGGTGTCCAGGCCGCTGATGTACTGCGTGGTGAGCACGCCGTCCAGCGGGGCCGACTCCTTGACTGCACCCTTGGAGAAGTTGGCCAGCAGCGCCCCGATGAGCGTCGGGTCCGAGCCGATGTTGGAGTAGAACCAGGTCGGCTTGTAGTTGAGCTTGAGCGCCACCAGCTGGCTCAGCGCGGTGTAGGCGGGCACGTTGAACCCGAGCACGAGGTCGGCCTTGGACTGCGCCAGCGCGGCGATCTGCGGGGCGACGTCGACGTTGCCCGGGGTGTACTTCTGCACCGACACGATCTGCTTGTCGATGTACTGGCGCACGCCCTTCTCGCTGTCGCGGCCGAGGTCGTCGGCCTGCAGGAACAGGCCGACCTTGGCGTTGGGCATGTTCTTGGCCACCCACTGGCCGATGATCTTGCCCTCGATCTCGTAGTCCGGCTGCCACCCGAAGGTGTAGGGCCGGTCCTTGGGCATGTTGCCCCACTCGATCGAGCCGGAGGAGACGAACAGGTCCGGGACCTTCTGGCTGTTGAGGAAGTCCACGACCGCGGAGTGCGTCGGGGTGCCCAGCGCGCCGAGCATCGCGAACACCTTGTCCTGCAGCACCAGCTCGTTGGTGACCTGGCTGGTCTGCGTCGGGTTGTACGCGTCGTCCTTGACGATGTACTTGATCTTGCGACCGTTGATGCCGCCCTGGGCGTTGACGTAGTCGAAGTACGCCTGTGTGCCGGAGGGGATCTCGCTGTAGCCGGGCGCGGCCACGCCGGTGAGCGGGAAGGTCGCCCCCACCGTCACCGAGTCGGCGGTGATGCCCGGGTCGGTCGGGGCAGCGCTCTGCTGGCCCGAGGCCGTGCTGCGCCCGCCCGCGCCGCAGGCGGCGAGCATCGCTCCGGCGGTGAGGACGCCGACGACCTTGGTGAGCCCTCGTGCGGACATCCGGGTGGACGCCCTCCTCTGGGTCGTTCTCTTCACTGCGCTGCCTCCGGTTGGGGGTGACGGGGTGACTGGTCCGACGGTGTCGCTGACCTCCGGCCGGGCCGGCCCTCGGTCTGTCGGTCGAGCCGGTTGGTGGGGGTGGTGCTGCCAGGGGGTGGCGGGGACGGCCTGCGCCGCCTCCGCCGGTTCACCTCGCCCACCAGCCCGGCAGGTGCCAGGAGGATGACGAGGACGAGCGTGAGACCGTAGAGGAACGGGGCCAGCTGCGCGGACTGCAGGCTGGACAGCCCGAGGCTCTGCCCCCAGCCGCTCACCAGCGAGGGCAGGAAGGTGAGCAGGGCCGCGCCGATGAGCGCGCCGGCCAGGCTGCCCAGCCCGCCCAGCACGATGGCGGTGAGCAGCCCGAGGGAGAGGGTGAGGTCGAAGGCGCTCGGCGCGGTGAGCCGGACCACCATCGCCAGGACGCTCCCGGCCAGGCCGGCGCAGGCGGCGCTGACCACGAACGCGCTCACCCGGGCGCGCCCCAGCCGGATGCCGGCCAGCTCGGCCGCCACCTCGCCGTCGCGCACCGCCCGCCAGCGGCGGCCGACCCGGCTGCCCGCCAGGTTGGCCAGCAGGAGGTAGGTCACGATGAGACCGATCCACCCGAGGTAGGCGACGTAGCCGTCGGGGGTCACGTCCTTGGCGGTGAGGAAGAAGACCAGGTTGTCGAACCAGGCGGGAGGGTCGGGCGTGATGACGCTCAGGCCCTGCTCGCCGCCCAGCGTGCCCCCGAAGTAGGTGGCGATGCCGGGCACCGCCACCGCCATGGCCAGCGTGGCGCCGGCCAGGTAGGGGCCGTGCAGCCGTGCGGCAGCCGCCCCGACGACCGCCCCGACCACCAGCGTGACCAGGACCGAGGCGAGCAGCACCAGCAGCACCGGCGGCATGGAGCTGCGGGCGTGCAGCATCAGGGCGGTGGTGTAGGCGCCCACCGCCATCAATGCGCCGTGGCCCAGGGAGATCTGTCCGTTGAGGCCGGTGAGCACCGTCAGCCCGCCGACCGCGATGCCGTAGTAGGCCATGGTGGCCAGCTGGCCCTGCCGGTAGGGGCTCACCGCCGACAGCACGAACAGCACCACCACCAGGCCGACCAGCGCGACCAGCAGGTGCCGACGGCCGGGACCGCCGAGCAGGCGCCGCAGGAATCCCATGTCAGACCCTCCGCGCCACGGTGCTGGAGAACAGACCGGTGGGGCGGACCAGCAGCACCACCACCAGGATCACCAGGGCGGCCAGCGCGACCAGCCCGGAGTCGACGTAGCCGCTGACGAAGCTCAGGCACAGGCCGAGCAGCAGTCCGCCGACGACGGCGCCGGCGGGGCTGTCCAGGCCGCCGAGGACCGCGGCCACGAACCCGAAGACGACCACCGAGTCCATGTAGGACGGGTAGACCAGGTTGCCGCCGGCGATGAGCAGGCCGGACAGGGACCCGACCAGCGCGGCCAGCGCCCAGCCGAGGGTGAGCATGCGGCCCACCCGGACCCCGAGCAGCCGGGACACCTCCGGGTTGAAGGCCGCCGCGCGCATCTTCAGCCCGACGTCGGTGCGCCGGAAGAGCACCACCAGCAGCAGCATCACCGCGACGACGGCGAGGATCGTGAAGATCCCGAAGCCGGTCAGGGCGATGGTGATGCCACCGGTCTGGAACCCGCGCAGCCCGAACGGCGCCGGGAACGAGCGGTAGTTCGAGCCGAAGACGATGGCGGCGAGCGCCTCGATGACGACGAACAGCCCGAGGGTGAGGATGACGGCGTTGATCTCCGGTCCGCCCTCCACCCGGCGCACCACGGTGCGCTCCACCACCGCGCCGAGCAGCAGCCCGGCCACCAGGGCGGCGGCGAAGCCCAGCCAGTAGGAGCCGGTGCCTTCGATCACGACGAGCGCGACGTAGGTGGTGAGCATCGCCATCGGCGCCTGGGCGAAGTTGACGATCCGGGTGGAGCGCCAGATGAGCACGAGCGCCAGCGCGAACGCGGCGTAGACCATGCCCAGCGTCAGGCCGGTGAGGAAGGTCGTGAGCAGCTGCTGCACGGGGCTCCTCTCGGGTCGGTGGAGGTGGTGGGCGGGGGCGAAGGTCAGACAGGGTGGTCAGAAGCCGAGGTAGGCATGTCGGAGCGTCTCGTCGGCGGCCAGCGCCTCGGCCCGGTCCTGCGCGACCACCCGGCCCAGGTTGAGCACGACCCCGGTGTGCGCCACCGACAGCGCGCTGCGCGCGTTCTGCTCGACGAGGACGACGGTCAGCCCGTCACTCTCGACCAGCCCGCGCACCAGCGCGAAGATCTGCGCCACGATCCGCGGCGCCAGCCCGAGGGAGGGCTCGTCGAGCAGCAGCACGGTGGGGGCCGCCATCAGGGCTCGGCCGATGACGAGCATCTGCCGCTCGCCGCCGGACAGGACGTCGGCCACGGCGCGGCGGCGGTCGGCGAGCACCGGGAACAGCGAGTAGACGCGGTCCAGGTCGGCCGGCTTGGACCGGTCCGGACGCCCGAACCCGCCCAGGCGCAGGTTCTCCTCCACGGTGAGCTCGGTGATGACCCCGCGCCCCTCCGGCACGTGCGCCAGCCCCAGCGAGGGCATCCGCTCGGCCGCCGTGCGCACCAGGTCGTGCTCGCCGAGGCGGATCTCGCCGCGCTCGGGCTTGACCAGGCCGGAGATGGTGCGCAGCAGCGTGGTCTTGCCCGCTCCGTTGGCACCCAGCACGGCGGTGATCTGGCCGCGCGGCGCGGTGAAGGTGACGCCGTCCAGCGCCCGCACCGGGCCGTAGGACGTGGTGAGGTCGCGCAGCTCGAGCACGCTCATTCCCCCCGCTCGGGGGTCACGGCGGCGTCCTGGACGGTGGCGTCGCCCACGGCGTCGCCGAGGTAGGCGGCGACCACCGCGGGGTGCTCGCGCACCTCGTCCGGTGCTCCGCGGGCGATGACGCGCCCGAAGTCGAGGACCACCAGCTGGTCGCAGACGCTCATGACGAGGTCCATGTGGTGCTCGACGAGCATCACCGACATGCGGCCGGCCAGGCCGCGGATGAGCTCGCCCAGCTCGTCCATCTCGTCGTTGGACAGGCCGCTGGCCGGTTCGTCCAGCAGCAGCAGCTCCGGCTCGGCGACCAGAGCCCGGGCCAGCGCCACCCGCTTGCGCACGGCGTAGGGCAGCGCGCCGGGGTACCTGGCCGCCTGCCCGGCCACCCCGAGCTCGTCCAGGACCGTCATCGACCGCTCGGCCAGCGCCCGCTCGTCGCGGCCGCTGCGGGGCAGCGCCAGCAGCCCGGCCAGGAAGCCGGCGCTGCCGTGCCGGTCGGCGCCCACCATGACGTTCTCCAGCACGGTGAGGTGCTCGAAGAGCCCGAGCCCCTGCAGGGTGCGGCCGATGCCGAGCCCGGCGAGCTGGTGCGGGCGCAGGCCGGTGACGTCGGCGCCGCGCCACCGGATCGACCCCGCGGCCGGCTGCACGAAGCCGCAGGCGACGTTGAACAGCGTGGTCTTGCCGGCGCCGTTGGGCCCGATGACGCCGAGCACCTGCTGCGGGGCGACCTCGAGGGAGACCTCGGTGAGCGCCCTGATCCCGCCGAAGCGGACGTCGATGCCGCTCATGGACAGGCCCTGCATCGACAGGCCAGGGCGTGCCTCCTGCTGCGCGTCGGCGGCGCTCGCACTCACCGGACGGCTCCCCTCTGGCTCGGGCTGGTCGGATCGACCGTGATCCACGTCAGGGAGGCGCCCGCGCCACTCCGATGTGGTGCCGATCACCTTGGTCGCTGCGCACAGCAGGCAACATGGGCGGAGCGCACAAGATCTGGTGTGCGCACCGCCCGTTACCGCGGCCCGGTCGCGGGTGGCACTGTGCGCCGGGTGGGAAGGCACGGCCTCATGGGAACGACTGCGCGCTCGTCGACGGGTCGGAACGACCCGGACGGCTCGGCACGTCACCGCGGTGCTCCGGACGACGAGCACCTGCGCGCGGAGATCGCCCGCGCCTGGGCCTCGCTGCTGCCCCGCGCGGACGCCATCGCCGACGACATCGCCCTCACCCTGCTGGCCAAGGAGCGCGACTGGTACGACGCCGCCGGGCCGGAGATGCGTGCCGAGCTGCGCAGCAGCACCCGCGAGCACGTGCGCCGGGGCATCCGGACGATGGCGGGCCTGGCCCAGGAGGGCGAGAGGGCCATCCACGTCTGGCGGGACACCGGGCGGCGCCGGGCGCAGCAGGGCGTCCCGATGGAGCACGTGCTCAACGCCTACAGCCTGGGCACCCGGGTGCTGTGGGAGGCCCTGCTCGAGCAGCGCCACGACCCCGAGCTCGGCCTCGACGACCACGTGCTGCTCATCGCCGGCCAGCGGATCTGGTCGGCCCTGGACCTGCAGAACGCCACGCTCGTCGAGTCCTACCGGCGCGAGACCGCCCGGCTGCAGCGGCGCGACCTGCAGCGCCAGCAGCACCTGCTCGACGGCCTCGTCGAGGGCCGCGGGACCGACCCTTCCTTCGCCGGCGAGGTGCGGGTGGCGTTCGGGCTGGCTCCCGACGAGCCGGTGGCCTGCGTGGTCGCCCCGTTCGAGGGCACCGTGGACGGCTCGCTGCGCGGCGCCGAGGACCGCCTGGAGCGGGCCGGCGTGCGCTCGTTCTGGCACGTGCGCGGCGGGGCGACCTTCGGGCTGGTGCCGCTGACGGTAGGGCTGGAGACGCTGGTCGCCATGCTCGGGCCGTCGGCGGCCGGTCGGGTCGGCGTCGCGCCGTCACCGGACGGGCTGGCCGGCTTCGCCACCGCCTTCCAGCTCGCCGCCCGTGCCGCGGAGACCCTGCCCCGCGGCAGCCAGCAGGTCGTGTCGGTGGCCGACCGGCTGCCCGAGGTGCTCCTGGGCGCGAGCCCGGAGGTCACTTCGCTGCTGGTCGCCCAGGCCCTCGGCGGGGTGCTCGCCCAGCCGCCGCAGCAGGCCGAGCTGCTGCTGCAGACCCTCGAGGCCCTGCTCGCCCACGGCGGCTCCCCCACCCACGCCGCCGCCGACCTCTACTGCCACCGCAACACGGTCATCTACCGGATGAAGCAGCTCGAGGCGCTCACCGGCCACAGCCTCGCCGAGCCGCGCCAGCAGCTGCTGCTCACCCTCGCCCTGCTCGCCCTCGGCCGCCGCACCCCGTGATCACGCAGGCGTCCGAGGGCGGTGCGCGAGGGGACCCCTCACCCGCCAAGGAGCGGGTCGAGGGTCCCCTCACGCGTCAGGAGCGCAGCTCCTTCTTGAGGATCTTCCCGGTCGGGCCCTTGGGGAGCTCGGGGACCAGGCGCACCTCGCGCGGGTACTTGTAGGCGGCCACCCGCTCCTTGCAGAACGCGATGATCTCGTCGGCGGTGGCGTCGGCGCCGGGCTTGAGGCTGACCACGGCGACGACCTCCTCCCCGAGCAGGTCGTCCGGGCGGCCGATGACGGCGGCCTCAGCGACCGCCGGGTGCTCGTAGAGCACCTCCTCGATCTCGCGCGGGTAGACGTTGTAGCCGCCGCGGATGACGAGATCCTTCTTGCGGTCCACCACGTAGAGGTAGCCGTCGTCGTCGGCGTAGGCGAGGTCTCCGGTGTGGAACCAGCCGCCGCGCATCGCCTCGGCGGTCGCCTCGGGGTTCTTGTAGTAGCCCTTCATCACGTTGTGGCCGCGCACCACGATCTCGCCCACGTTCTCCGGGCCGGTCGGCAGCGGCTTGTCGTCCAGGTCGACCACGCGCACCTGCACGCCCCAGGTCGGCTTGCCGATGGAGAGCACCTTGCGGTTCTCGGCGTTCATGTTGAACGTGGTGGTGCTGGCGGTCTCGGACAGGCCATAGCCCTCGAGGATCACGCTGTTGGGGAAGCGTTCCTCGAACGCGCGGATCACCTCGCCGGGGATGGCCGCGCCGCCGGAGATGCCGAAGCGCAAGGAGGTGAGGGCCCGCTCCGGGTCGGCCGCCTGCAGCATCGCGACGTACATCGTGGGCACCCCGCAGAACACGGTGACGCCGTGGGCCTCGATCGCGTCGAGCACCGCGTCGGGCTCGAAGCGGGGCAGGACCACCATCGTGCCGCCGCGGCGCACCGTGCCGTTGAGCACGCTGGACAGCCCGAAGATGTGGAAGAACGGCAGCACCGCCATGGTGACGTCGGTGTCGTCCAGGCCGAGATTCTCCCCGCCCAGCGTGCAGTTCAGGTAGAGCGTGACGTGGCTCAGCTCCGCGCCCTTGGGCCGGCCGGTGGTGCCGCTGGTGTAGATGATGACGGCGGTGTCGTCGGCCGCGGTGGGGTGGATGTCGGGCAGCTCGACCGGGGCCATCAGGTCCGTGAAGGCGCGGGTGCCCTCGGGCCGGGCCTCGCTGCCGGGCAGGTTGACGACGAACGTCTCGACGCCGGGCAGCTGCGCAGCCGCCTTCTGGGCCTCGTCGGCGAACATCTCGAAGGTGACCAGCACCCTGGAGTCGGAGTTCTCCAGGTGGTACTGGACTTCCGGTGCCTTGAGCAGCGGGTTGAGCGGAACCATGACCAGGCCGGCGCGCAGGATCCCGAAGTAGGCGAACAGGAACTGCGGCACGTTGGGCAGCTGCACGGCCACCTTGTCCCCGGGCTGCAGGCCGAGGGCGAGCAGGTTGCCGGCCACCGTGGCCGAGGCCTGCTCCACCTGCCGGTAGGTGAGCCGGACGTCGCCGGACGAGGTGGCCAGCAGGACGCACGTCTTGTCCGGCCGGGCCAGCGCGGACTCGTAGAGCATGGTGGCGAGGTTCAGGCTCACGTCGTCGTCTCCCGTCCGCGCTGAGCAGGTGCGCCGACGCTACTGCATGGTCTCCCGCACCCGTAGGCCACGGTGGGCGTCCGGCGCGAGGATGGATGGACCCGCGCCACCAGGAGGAAGCCGTGCCGCACCGGCCAGAGCTCAGCCCCGAGGAGAAGCTCGCCGAGGCGAAGGAACAGCTGAGCCTCCCGCCGATCGTCGCCATCTGCGGCTCCACCCGCTTCATGAGCGAGATGACCGAGGCCGAGCTGCGGGAGACCATCGCCGGGCGGATCGTGGTCAAGCCCGGGTGCGACCTGACGTCGCCGCACGCGCTGTGGTCCGATCCCGCCGAGGCCACGGCGCTGAAGGCCCGGCTCGACGACCTGCACCGCGCCAAGATCCGGCTCGCTGACGAGGTGCTCGTCGTCGGCGGCTACATCGGGGACAGCACGCGGGCCGAGATCGCCTACGCCCGGTCGCTGGGCAGGCCGGTGCGGTTCACCCACCCCGACGTCGACCCCGACGCCTGAGCACTGCCCTCTCCAACGGGTCCTACCGGAACGCGTCCTGCCCGGTGAGCGCCTGGCCGATCACCAGCTGGTGGACCTCGGAGGTGCCCTCGTAGGTGAGCACCGACTCGAGGTTGTTGGCGTGCCGCAGCACCGGGTACTCGAGCGTGATGCCGTTGCCGCCGAGCAGCGTGCGGCACTCCCGCGCGATGGCGATGGCCTCGCGCACGTTGTTGAGCTTGCCCAGGCTCACCTGGCGCGGGTCGAGCTGGTGGCTGTCCTTCAGCCGGCCCAGGTGCAGAGCCAGCAGCATGCCCTTGCCCAGCTCCAGGGTCATGTCGGCCAGCTTGGCCTGGGTGAGCTGGTAGCCGGCCAGCGGCTTGTCGAAGATCTCGCGGTCCCGGCTGTAGGCGATCGCGGTCTCCAGGCAGTCGCGGGCCGCGCCGAGCGCGCCGAACACGATGCCGAAGCGGGCCTCGTTCAGGCAGGACAGCGGGCCGGACAGTCCCCGGGCCTCGGGCAGCATCGCCGACTCGGGCACGCGCACGCCGTCGAGGACGAGCTCGGCGGTCACCGACGCGCGCAGCGACAGCTTGCGCTTGATCTCGGGCGCGGAGAAGCCGGGGGTGTCGGTGGGCACGACGAAGCCGCGGATCTTGTCGTCGGTCTGCGCCCAGACCACGGCGACGTCGGCGACGGAGCCGTTCGTGATCCACATCTTGGTGCCGTCGATGACCCAGTCCGAGCCGTCCCGGCGGGCCCGGGTGCGCATGCCCCCAGGGTTGGAGCCGAAGTCCGGCTCGGTCAGGCCGAAGCAGCCGATGGCCTCCCCCGCGGCCATCCGCGGCAGCCACTCCTGCTTCTGCTCCTCGCTGCCGAAGCGCCAGATCGCGAACATGGCCAGCGAGCCCTGGACCGAGACCAGGCTGCGCAGGCCCGAGTCGCCGGCCTCGAGCTCCATGCAGGCCAGCCCGTAGGCCGTGGCGCTGGTGCCGGCGCAGCCATAGCCCTCCAGGTGCATGCCGAGCAGGCCGAGCGCGCCGAGCTCCTTGGCCAGGTCGCGGGCCGGGATGGTGGCCGACTCGAACCACTCGGCGATGTGGGGCTTGACCTTGTCGTCCACGAACCGGCGGACGGTGTCGCGGATGGCGCGCTCCTCGTCGTCGAGGAGGGCGTCGGTGCCGAACAGGCCGAGCGGGGACTGCGGGGTGGTGCTGGCCATCGCTTCTCCTGCTGACTCAGACGAACGCGCTGATGCCGGTCTCGGCCCGGCCGATGATGAGCTTCTGGATCTGGCTGGTGCCCTCGTAGAGGGTCATGACGCGGGCGTCGCGCAGGTACTTCTGCACCGGGTACTCGTCGATGTAGCCGTAGCCGCCGAACACCTGCACCGCCAGGTTGGCCGCGCGCACGGCGGCCTCGCTGGCGAAGTACTTGGCCTTCGAGGCGGCGATGCCGAACGGCTCGCCGCGGTCGATCAGGTCGGCGGCGCGCCAGACCAGCATGCGGGCGGCGTCGGCGTCCACGGAGATGTCGGCGATCATGTCCTGCACCAGCTGGAACGAGGCGATCGGCCGGCCGAACTGCTGGCGCTCGGTGGAGTGCGAGACCGCGGCCTCCAGGCAGCCCTGCACGATGCCGACGCAGCCGGCGGCCACGCTGACCCGGCCCTTGTCCAGCGAGTACATGGCGATCTTGAAGCCCTGGCCCTCCTCGCCGACCAGCGCCGAGGCCGGCACGCGGACGTCCTCCAGGCTGAGCTCGGCCGTGGCCTGGCCGCGCAGCCCGAGCTTGCCCTTGATCTCCCGGCGGCCGAAGCCGGGGGTGTCGGTGGGCACCAGGAACGCCGAGACGCCGCGGGCGCCCGGGCCGCCGGTGCGGGCGAACAGCAGGCAGACGTCGGCCCAGGTGCCGTTGGTGATGAACACCTTGCTGCCGTTGATGACGTACTCGTCGCCGTCGCGGACCGCGCGGGTGCGCAGGTTGCCGGCGTCGGAGCCGTTGTCGGGCTCGGTGAGGCCGAAGCAGCCGAGCAGCCGGCCGGTGGCGATGCCCGGCAGCCACTGCTGCTTCTGCTCCTCGGTGCCGTGGCTCACCAGCACCTTGCCGACCAGGCCGTTGGACACCGAGACGATGCCGCGCACGGCGGAGTCGGCGCGGCCGAGCTCCTCCATGGCCAGGCAGTATGTGAGGTTGTCCCCGCCGATGCCGCCGTACTCCTCGGGGATGGTCAGGCCGAAGAAGCCCAGGTCGCCCATCTTGGCGATGATCGAGGTGTCGACCGACTCGACGCGGTCCCACTCGGCGCGGTGCGGCACGACCTCCTTCTCCAGGAACTCGCGGGCCAGCTGCTGGAAGCCGCGCTGCTCCTCGGTGAGGCTCAGGTCCATCGGTCGTCTCCCACGGCGTCGGGGGTGCTGCCACTAACCGAACAGCGTTAGGTTAGACGGTACGCCCTCTCGGTCCGACCTGCCAAGGAGCACGCCGTGGCCCGACCCCGCACCCCGCTGCTCAGCCGCGAGCTGATCCGCGACGCGGCCCTGGCGATCGTCGACGCCGAGGGCCTGACCGCGCTGTCGATGCGCCGGCTGGCCCAGGAGCTCGGCGTGCAGGCGGCCTCGCTCTACAGCCACTACCGCAACCGGGACGAGGTGCTGGACGCGGCGGCCAACCTGCTCACCCGGCAGGTGGACACCTCCGGGTTCGCCCGCGGCTGGCGCGAGGGGCTGCTCGTCTGGGCGCGCTCGTACCACGCGTCGCTGGCGGCCCACCCGAACGCGGTGCCGCTGGTGGCGTCGGGCGCGGGCAGCCGGGAGGACTTCCTGGCCATGGCCGACGCCGTGCACGGAGGTCTGGTCTCGGCCGGGTGGCCGCCCCGCGCCGCCACGACGGTGGCCGGCGCGGTGAAGTACCTCGTGATCGGTGCAGCGTCCACGCCGTTCGCCAGCGGGTTCGCCGACGACGTCCAGGTCTACCTGGACCGCTACCCCAACCTGCGCCAGGCCCACCGGCTGCGCGAGCAGGCCGCACGGATCGACCACGACAGCTTCGAGCTGGGGCTGAAAGCACTAGTAGACGGGCTGGAGAAGAACTTCCCCGGCTGACCATCCGACCCGCAGTTCGTGATCATGCAATCGGGGTGATCATGCGATGTGTGTGAGCGGCCACTCACACACATCGTATGATCACGGGAATTGCATGATCACGAGAGTCAGGAGAGGGGTAGGTCGACCAGCTCGGCGAGGTGGCGCCGGTGGGCGCCGGCGGTGCCCAGGCCGATGGAGTCGGCCTTGGCCCGCTTGAGGAACAGGTGCGCCGGGTGCTCCCAGGTCATGCCGATGCCGCCGTGCAGCTGCACCGCCTCCTCGGCGGCGCTCACCGCTGCGGGCGAGCAGTAGGCCTGCGCCACCGACGCGGCCACCTCGCGGTCCGGGTCGCCGTCGGCCACGGTGGCGGCGGCGTAGCGGGCCGCAGCGGAGGCCGACTCGACCGTGACGTAGAGGTCGGCCAGGCGGTGCTTGAGCGCCTGGAAGCCGCCCACGACGCGGCCGAACTGCTTGCGCTGCTTCAGGTACGCGACAGTCGTCTCCAGGCACCACTGCGCGACGCCGACCTGCTCGGAGGCCATCAGCGCGGCACCGACCAGCAGCGCCTCGCGCAGCGCGGCCGCTCCCGAACCACCCTGGATCAGGGGCACCGAGGGAGCGCCGGTGACGTCGACGTCGGCCAGCTGGCGGGTCATGTCCAGCGACACGACCGGCTCGAGGCGCACGTCGGCGGTCCGCACGAGGTGCAGCTCGGTGCCGACCACGCTCGCGGCGGGCACCAGCAGGACGTCTGCCTCCAGCGCCCCGGCTACCGAGGTGACCCGGCCGGACAGGCCTCCGTCGTTGGTCACCGACGGCTCGTAGGAGAACGGTGCGGCCGCGAAGGGGACCAGCAGGGCCGCGGTGGACTCCCCGGCTGCGAGGCGACCGAGCAGGGCGGCCATCTCCTCGCCCGCCCCGGCGGTGCCGGCACCGGAGAGCAGCACCGTGGTCGCGACCACCGCGCTGGTGAGGAACGGCACCGGCGCAGCGGCGCGACCGAGCTCCTCCAGCACCACCGCGGCCTCGCGGGCCGACGCGCCGGCGCCGCCGAGCTCCTCGGGCACCAGCAGCGCGGCCAGGCCGAGGTCGGCCGAGAGCGCCTGCCACAGCGGGCCCTGCACGGACGTGTCGCCGTCGTAGACCGGGATCACCTTGTCCGTCGGGCAGCGACGCGCGAGCAGCTCGCGCACGCTGGCGCGCAGCGAGTCCTCGACGTCGGAGGGCAGCAGGTCCGGCTCCCCCGCGTGCGGCACGGCGGTGGGACGGACAGTCGGGGCCGTCATCGGGGCAGCTCCTTCCAGGCGACGTCCTTGTCCACGCGGTGCTCGGGCGGCAGGCCCAGCACCCGTTCGGCCACGATGTTGCGCAGGATCTCGGAGGTGCCGCCCTCGATCGAGTTCCCCTTGGCCCGCAGGTAGCGGTAGCCCGCGTCCTTGCCGGTGAACTCGACCACCTCGGGCCGGCGCATGGTCCAGTCCGAGAAGCGCAGGCCGTCCTCGCCGAGCAGCTCGAGCTCGAGCCCGCTCAGCTGCTGGTTGAGCCGGGCGAACACCAGCTTCATGGCTGAGCCCTCCGGCCCGGGCGCGCCGACGGCCAGCTTCTGCCGCAGCCGCATCCCGGTGAGCCGGGCAACCTCCGCGTCCACCCACAGCGTCATCAGCCGGTCGTGCAGCTCCGGCTCGCGCAGCTCCGGGTGCTCCCGCCAGGTCTTGGCGACCACGCCGACCATGCCGGCCTCGCGCGGCGCCGCTCCCCCACCGATCGCCACCCGCTCGTTCATGAGGGTGGCGTTGGCGACCTTCCAGCCCGCGCCCTCCGGCCCGAGCCGGTGCGCGTCGGGGATGCGGACGTCGGTGAGGAAGACCTCGTTGAACTCGGCCTCACCGGTGATCTGCCGCAGCGGGCGGACGTCGACGCCCGGGTCGGTCATGTCGCACAGGAAGTAGGTGATGCCGGCGTGCTTGGGCACGTCCGGGTTGGTGCGGGCCACCAGGATGGCCCAGCGCGCCTTGTGCGCCCCGGAGGTCCACACCTTCTGGCCGTTGACGACCCACTCGTCGCCGTCGCGCACCGCGCGGGTGCCCAGCGCCGCCAGGTCCGAGCCGGCGCCCGGCTCGGAGAACAGCTGGCACCAGATCTCCTCGCCGGTCCACAGCGGCTTCAGGAACCGCTGCTGCTGCTCCGGCGTGCCGAAGGCGAGGATGGTGGGCGCCGCCATGCCGAGGCCGATGCCGTTGCGGCGGGGCTCGTTGTCCGGTGCGCCGGCGGCCTCGAGCAGCTCGTCGACGTGGGTCTGCAGGGCCCGGGGCAGCCCGAGACCGCCGAGGCCCTCGGGGAAGTGCACCCACGCCAGGCCGGCGTCGAAGCGGGCGCGCAGGAACTCCAGCCGGTCGGTGGTGGCCGGCGGGTGCTCGGCGAGCAGCGTCTCGACCCGCCCGCGCAGGTCGTCCCGCAGCGCGGCGTCGTCGGTCATGCACCCTCCCCCTGACGGGCCGCGCGCGCGGCCACCTGCCGCTTGATCTCGTTGCGAGCCAGCGAGTTCTTGTGCACCTCGTCGGGCCCGTCCGCGAACCGCAGGGTCCGGATGCCGGCGAAGCTGCCCGCCAGCGGAAAGTCCTGGCTCAGCCCGCCCGCACCGTGCACCTGGATGGCCTTGTCCAGGATCCACTCGACGGTGGCCGGAGTGGCGATCTTGATGGCCTGGATCTCGGTGTGGGCGCCCTTGTTGCCCACCGTGTCCATCAGCCAGGCGGTCTTGAGCACCAGCAGCCGCAGCTGCTCCACCCGCACCCGCGCCTCCGCGATCCAGTCGCGGATCACGCCCTGCTCGGCCAGCGGCTTGCCGAACGCCACCCGGTCCGCGGCGCGCGTGCACATCAGCTCGATGGCCCGCTCGGCGACGCCGATGGAGCGCATGCAGTGGTGGATGCGTCCTGGCCCCAGGCGGGCCTGGGCGATGGCGAACCCGTCGCCCTCGTTGCCGATCAGGTTGCTCGCCGGCACCCGCACGTCGTGGAACTCGAGCTCGGCGTGGCCGCCGTGGTCGTGGTCGTCGTAGCCGAAGACCTCCATGCCCCGCTTGACGACCAGGCCGGGGGTGTCGCGCGGCACCAGGATCTGGCTCTGCTGGCGGTGCCGGTCGGCCGACGGGTCGGTCTTGCCCATGACGATGAAGATCCGGGCGTTGGGGTTCATCGCCCCGGTGATCCACCACTTGCGCCCGTTGATGACGTAGTCGTCGCCGTCGCGCTCGATGCGGGTGCTGATGTTGGTGGCGTCCGAGGAAGCGACGTCGGGCTCGGTCATCGCGAACGAGGACCGGATCTCCGCGGCGAGCAGCGGCTCGAGCCAGCGCTCCTTCTGCTCCGGCGTGCCGAACTCGGACAGCACCTCCATGTTCCCGGTGTCCGGGGCCGAGCAGTTCAGCGCCGCCGGGGCGAGGTGGCCGCTGCGACCGGTGATCTCGGCCAGCGGCGCGTACTGGAGGTTGGTCAGGCCGGCCCCGTGCTTGCCGGGCAGGAACAGGTTCCACAGGCCGCGCTCGCGGGCCTTGGCCTGCAGCTCCTTGAGGACCGGCACCTCGCTCCAGGCCCAGCGGTCCTGCTGCGCCGCGAGCTGCTCGGCGAACACCGGCTCGGCCGGGTAGACGTGCTCGTCCATGAACTCCAGCAGCGTCCGGCGGAGCTCTTCGGTCCTGGCGTCGTGGCCGAACTCCATCAGCTGTGCTCCTTCAGCGAGGTGATGCCGGCGGCGAGCAGCGGTTCGACGACGCGACCGACGGTGTCGAACCCGCTGCCCACGGTCTGGCCCTGGACGTAGCGGAAGTGGATGCCTTCGAGGATCACAGCGATCTTGAAGTAGGCCAGGCCGAGGTAGAAGCCCATCGCGCCCATCTCCCGCTCGCTCTTGTCGGCGTAGCGGGCCAGCATCCCGGCGTTGCTCAGGAAGCCCGGCGCGGTGGAGGCGTCGGCCACCGCGTAGCCGTTGGACTGCTCGGCCATCGACTGGTAGACGACCAGCAGCGCGACGTCGGTGAGCGGGTCGCCGACCGTGGCCATCTCCCAGTCGAGCACGGCCGCGACCTGGTCGCTGCCGTCCACCAGCAGGTTGTCCAACCGGTAGTCGCCGTGGACGATCGCGGGTGGCTGCTCGGCGGGGATGTGCTGCTCCAGCAGGGCGTGCAGCTCGTCGGCGCCGGCCAGCTCGCGGCTGCGCGATCCGTCGAGCTGCTTCTTCCACCGGCGCACCTGCCGCGCCAGGAACCCCTCTGGGCGGCCGAAGTCGCTCAGGCCGACCGCGGCCGGGTCGACGCGGTGCAGCGCGGCCAGGGTGTCGGTCATCCGCTCCGAGATGGCCCCGGTCCGCTCGGCGCCGAGCGGTGCGAGCTGGCGGGCGAAGCGGTAGGGCGTCCCCTCCACCTTGCTCATCACGTAGAAGGGGGCGCCGACGACGTCGACGTCCTCGCACAGCGCGTAGGTGACCGGCACCGGGACGTCGGTGTCCCGCAGCGCGGTCATCACTCGGTGCTCGCGGGCCATGTCGTGCGCGGTGGCGAGCACGTGGCCCAGCGGGGGGCGCCGGACGATCCAGGTGCGCGCGCCGTCGTCGACCTCGTAGGTGAGGTTGGACTTGCCCCCGGCGATCACCTTGGCCCGCAGCGGGCCGCCGCTCGCGCCGGGGACGTGCGCGGCGAAGAACGCCCCGAGCCGCGGCAGGTCCAGGCCCGGCACCTGCTCCGACAGCTCGTCGGAGACCTGGACGCCCTCCCCCGGGTCGACCGGGTTGCCCGGGGTGCCGGCGCCCGCGGATGCCGCGGATGCCGTGGTCATTCGACCAGCACCGAGAGGATCTCGGCCACGCAGGCCGGCTTGTCCCCGCCCTCGCGCTCGATGGTGACCCGGGTCATGGCCTGGGCCCCCTGCGGGCCGCGGTCCAGCGAGACCAGCTCCACGCCGGCCCGCAGCCGCGAGCCGACCGGTACCGGCGAGGGGAAGCGCACCTTGTTGGACCCGTAGTTGACGCCCATCTTCAGGCCCTCCACGGAGTAGACCTGCCAGACGAGCTTGGGCACCAGCGAGAGCGTGAGGTAGCCGTGGGCGATCGTGCTGCCGAACGGCCCGCTCTTGGCCCGCTCGGGGTCCACGTGGATCCACTGGTGGTCGCCCGTGGCGTCGGCGAACAGATCGATCTGCTCCTGCGTCACCTCGTGCCAGTCGCTATAGCCGAGGTGCGTGCCGACGGCCTTCTCCAGCTCGTCGAGCCCGTTGAACGTGCGCACGCCGTCTCCTCTCCCGCCGGTGCCCTGCCCGATCCGCTCTTCCGGTCAGTCCTTGGGTCCGCCGGCCACGTAGATGACCTGGCCGGACACGAAGCCGGCGTCCTCGCGCGCGAAGAACGACACGGTCGCGGCGATGTCCTCGGGCTGGCCCACCCGGTTGACCGGGATCTGCGCGGCCGCGCCGGCCTTGAACTGCTCGAAGGGGATGCCGATCCGCTCGGCGGTGGCCGCGGTCATCTCGGTCTCGATGAAGCCCGGGGCGATGGCGTTCACCGTGACGCCGAACTTGCCCAGCTCGATGGCGAGGGTCTTGGTGAAGCCCTGCAGGCCGGCCTTGGCGGCGGCGTAGTTGGCCTGGCCGCGGTTGCCCAGCGCGGAGGTGCTGGAGAGGTTGACGATCCGGCCCCACTGCGCGTCGGTCATGTACTTCTGGCAGGCCCGGCTCATGAGGAACGAGCCGCGCAGGTGCACGCCCATGACCGCGTCCCAGTCGGTGGTGGTCATCTTGAACAGCAGGTTGTCCCGGGTGATGCCGGCGTTGTTGACCAGCACGGTCGGGCCGCCGAGCTCCTCGGCCACCCGGTCCACCGCGGCCTGGACCGCGTCCTCGTCGGCGACGTCGACGCCGACCGCGATCGCGTTGCCGCCGGCGGCCTTGATGGCCTCCACGGTCCCCTGGCAGGCGCCCTCGTCGAGGTCGAGCACCGCGACGGCGAAGCCGTCGGCGGCGAGCCGCTTGGCCACCGCGGCCCCGATGCCGCGGGCGGCCCCGGTGACGACGGCGGTGCGCTGGTCGGTCATGCGTTCTCCCTGTCCAGAGGTGACTTCGTGGTGGTGCGATCAGTGTTCTCGGTGTTCTCGCAGGCCCGGTCCAGGCCGGGGACGAGCGCGGCGAGCGCCGTCCGCGTGCTCGCCGGGTCGGTGTGCAGCACGGTGCGCAGACCCACCCGGGCGGCGCCCTCGGCGTTGGGCTCGGCGTCGTCGACGAAGACGGCGCGCTCCGCTGCGAGGCCGAGCAGGTCCAGCGTGTGCTCGAAGATCTCGGCGTTCGGCTTGCGCAGCCCCACCTCGCCGGAGATGACCACCGGGTCGAACAGCGCGTCGATCCGCTCGCGGGGGTAGGTGTTGCCCCAGCTGTTGGACAGCAGCGCGACCCGCACGTCGGCGGCCTTGAGGTCCTCGACCAGCGCGAGCATCTCCGGGTCCACGCGCATGTCGGCGAAGAGACCGGCGAGCAGCCCGCTGGTCGGGACCGGTCCGCCGTCCACGCGGACCAGCTCGGCGGCCAGCAGCGCGTCGAACTCGGCGATGCTCAGCTCGCCGGTCTCGAGACGGTGGATGGGCGTGCCCTCGGCGGCGGAGCGGGACAGCCACGCCTTGAGGGTGCGCGAGAACGAGCCGGGGTCGATGCCGTCGCGCTCGAGCCAGGCCGCGATCGACTCGCGGACCGGCGTGGTGAGCACGCCGCCGTAGTCGAAGACGACGGCCTCGACAGCCGGCTCGACGGCCGGCTCGACGACATCGACCCTGCTGCTCACGTCACACGCCGCCGGTGAGGGTGATGCCGCCGTCGAGGGTGATGACCTGACCGGTCACCCAGGCGGCGTCCTCCGACAGCAGGTAGGCGACGGCGGCGCCGACGTCCTCGGGCACGCCGAGCCGCTTGAGCGGGTAGGCGGCCGAGACCTGCTCCTCGCGGCCCTCGTAGAGGGCGGTGGCGAACTTGGTCTTCACCACCGCGGGGGCGACGGCGTTGACCCGGATGCTCGGGCCGAGCTCGACCGCCAGCTCCTGGGTGAGGTGGATGAGCATCGCCTTGCTGGCGCCGTAGAACCCGATGCCGGGGGCTGGGCGCAGTCCGGCCACCGAGGCGACGTTGACGACGGCCCCGCCGTGCTCGCCCATCCACGCCTTGTGCGCCTGCTGCAGCCAGGCCAGCGCGGCCAGGCAGTTGACCTCGACGATCTTGCGGGCGGCGTCGAGGTCGAGCTCCACCATCGGGCCGTAGGCCGGGTTGATGCCGGTGTTGTTGACCAGCAGGTCCAGGCTGCCGAACGCGTCCACCGCCCGGGCCACCGTCTCGGCCTGGTGCGCGGTGTCGTCGGCCTTGCCGGCCACGGCGATGGCCCGCTCCGGGCCGCCGAGCGCCTGCACGGCCTCGTCCAGCGCCTCCTGCTTGCGCGCGGTGATGACCACGCGCGCGCCCTCGTCGACCAGGCGCTGGGCGATGGCCAGCCCGATCCCGCGGCTGGCCCCGGTGACGACCGCCGTCTTGCCCTCGAAGCGGTTCCCCGCGTTCGACGACGTCACGAGAGCCGCTCCAGCACCATGGCCATGCCCTGGCCGCCGCCGACGCACATCGTCTCCAGCCCGAACTGCTTGTCGTGCCACTGCAGGCTGTTGATGAGCGTGGAGGTGATGCGGGCGCCGGTCATGCCGAAGGGGTGCCCGACGGCGATGGCGCCGCCGTTGACGTTGAGCTTGTCCATCGGGACCCCGAGCTCGCGGGCGCTGGGGATGACCTGCGCGGCGAACGCCTCGTTGATCTCGACCAGGTCGATGTCGTCGATGCTCATGCCGGCGCGGGCCAGGGCCTGCCTGCTCGCCTCGACCGGGCCGAGGCCCATGACCTCCGGCGAGAGGCCGGTGACGCCGGTGGAGACGATGCGCGCGAGCGGGGTGAGGCCGAGCTCGCGGGCCTTGGTGTCGCTCATGACCAGCACCGCGGCGGCGCCGTCGTTGAGCGGGCAGCAGTTGCCGGCGGTGACGGTGCCGTCGGGGCGGAACACCGGCTGCAGCTGGGAGACCGCCTCCAGCGTGACGCCCGCGCGGGGGCCATCGTCCTTGGCGACCACGGTGCCGTCGGGCAGCGTGACCGGGGTGATGTCCTTGGCCCAGAAGCCGTCGGCGATCGCCTTCTCGGCCAGGTTCTGGCTGCGCACGCCGAACTCGTCCTGCTCGGCGCGGGTGATGCCCTTGAACTGCGCGACGTTCTCGGCGGTCTGGCCCATGGCGATGTAGGCGTCGGGCAGGGTGCCGAGCGCGCGCGGGTCGACCCAGGTCTGGCCACCGGCGGCGAACTTCTCGGTGCGCTCGCGGGCCTCGTCGAAGACCGGGTTGCGGCTGTCTGGCCAGCCGTCGGAGCTCCCGTTGCCGAACCGGCTCACCGTCTCCACACCGGCGGAGATGAACACGTCTCCCTCGCCGGCCTTGATGGCGTGCATGGCCATCCGGGTGGTCTGCAGGCTGGAGGAGCAGTAGCGGTTGACCGTGGTGCCGGGCAGGTGGTCCATGCCGGCGAGGACCGCGACCACGCGGGCGATGTTGAAGCCCGACTCACCGCCGGGCTGGCCGCAGCCCATCATCAGGTCGTCGATCTGGCGCGGGTCGAGCGCCGGCACCTTGTCCAGCAGCGCCCGGATCATCTGCACCGACAGGTCGTCGGGGCGCATGTCCTTGAGCGAGCCCTTGCCGGCGCGGCCGATCGGCGAGCGGGCAGTGGCGACGATGACTGCTTCGGGCATCGCGGACCTCTTTCGTCCAGTCAGTGCAGCGGGAGCGGGGCGGCGGAGGAGGAGCCAGCACGGTGACTGAGCGCTTGCTTACCGGCCTCGCGACGCCTAGCCTCGCCCACGTCCCCGGGTGCCGTCAACACCTCGCCCAGCCCTCCTCCAGCCCTCCCCCACAGCTCCTCCACCGACCGGGACCGCGACGAAAGGCCCGCTATGGCGCAGCCCCGCACCGACGCCGGCCCGCCCGACGGCGCCGCCCTCCCCGGCGCGCGCGAGCGGCTGGTGGCGGCGGCCGTGGAGGCCTTCGCCGCCAAGGGCTTCCACGGCACCACGACCCGTGACATCGCCGCGGCCGCGGGAGTGAGCCCGGCTGCGCTCTACGTGCACCACCGGAGCAAGGAGGACCTGCTCCACGAGATCTCGCGCGAGGGCCACCTGCGCACCCTGGCCCTGGTGCGCGAGGCGGCGGCGACGTCGCCGGACCCCGTGGAACAGCTGCGGGCGGTGGTGCGCGCCTTCACCGCCCACCACGCGCGCAACCACACCAGCGCCCGGATCGTGACCTACGAGCTGTCGGCCCTCTCCCCCGAGCACCTGCGCGAGATCTCGGCCATCCGCCGGCAGATCGACGCCGAGGTGCGCCAGGTGGTCGAGCGCGGCGTGGCCGCCGGGGCCTTCGGCACCACCAACCCGCGGATGACCACCCTCGCGCTGCTCTCGCTCGGGGTGGACGCGGCGCGCTGGTACCGCGACGAGGGCGAGTGGAGCCCGGAGGACGTGGCCGAGCACTACGTCGAGCTGGCGATGCGGATCGTCGGCGCGGGCTGATTGTCAGCGGCGCCGGGGCCTCAGGCCGCGCGCTCGGCGATGACGACCGCGTCGGACTCCACCGCCTGCCCCTGCCAGCGGGTGTGCCACTGGCTGGCGCCGAGCAGCAGGACCGTGCCGGGGTCGGCCCGCGGGAAGGACAGGAGCACGTGCCGGTGCCCCCAGCAGCCGCCGGGGGTGGCCACCGAGCAGTCGAGGTTGTCCGAGGCCAGGCCGTCGTCGTACATCCAGAGGAAGTCGGCCAGCAGCGGACCGCCGGTGCTCACGGCCCAGTCGCTGCCCCACGCCCACAGCTCGTGCCCGTCCAGGGTGCGGCCGGGGACCTCCGGGTCCACCTCCCGCGAGGCGCCGCGCGAGGCGACGGCGTCGAGGCTGGTGGAGAGCCCCAGGACCGGGGCGAGCCCCCGGGCGGTGCGCTCGGCGTCCACCAGCCAGAGCAGCTGGCGGCGCGGGGCCATCGCACCCCAGCCGGCCGGCAGCACCAGCGGGCGCAGGTGCTCGCGCGCCCGGCCGAGGTCGATCGCGGCGACGACGGCGCGGGTGCAGGCGGCGGTGCGCCAGCCGGTCGCACCGGTGCAGGCGACGTCGACGGCGCGGGGCACGGGCACGTTGTCGCGGGGGTCGGCCGCGCTGGTGGCGCTGCCGCCGCCGGCGCGGGTCGCCCGCACCGGGGCGGGCGCCGCCGCGGCCGGGCCCCCGGCCCAGGCGGCGAGGACGATCGGGGCCGTGACGGCCGCCAGCAGGCCGAGCCCACTGCGGCAATCTCTGCGGCGGACTCTGCGGCGGGGACGGGATCGGGGAGCTGCGGGCACGGAAGTCCTCCAGCGGGTCGGGACGGGGAGGGCCGTCCTCGACGCTAGGGGCCGTACGGCAGCCCGCAGCCAACCAACCACCCAAGAAGCAGCAAAAAGGACAGCTCCTCGACGGATCGGCTCGGCCGGCCGAGCCGCACCGGCATGCGCGGGGCGAAGCGGCTCAAGGTCCCGAATCGGGCGCCGAGAACCACACCGTGCGCGCATCGGTGCAATCGTCCGCGGACCCCTACCGGGCCCGCGAGCGCGACGAGATCGGGCGCATGCTGGCCGTGCGGCTGCCGGGGCAGGAGCGCCCCGAGGCCTTCACGGTGGTGGAGCGGACCCAGCGTCATCTCGACCTGACGCCCTTCCTGAGCGTGCAGTCCGAGCTGCCCAGGCCCGGCGCCACGGTGGTCTGCACCGGGACCAGCGGGGACTGGGAGACCACCGTGCTGTCCGCGCCCGGCGCGCTGCTGCGGGTGGCCGTGCCGGCCTGGATGCACCGCGGCACGACCCGCTCCTCCCGCCGGGTGGCTCTGCAGGAGAAGGTGCACCTCACCGTGGAGCAGGTGATGTGGGCGGCGCACCTGGTCAACCTCTCCGCCAGCGGCGCCGCGCTCCGCCTGGAAGCCGCCGCGCGGTTGCGGGTCGGGGCCACGCTGCTGTGCCACCTGCCCGGGGGCACCGCGGCCGCCACGGTGCGCCGGCTGGCGCCCGACGAGCATCCGCTGCTGAGCACCGTGGGCGTCAGCTGGAGCAGCACCGACGCCGGGGTGCGCCAGTGGATCGCGCAGCGGATCACCGCGGCCGCGGCTCATCCGCCGGTCTGAGCGCCGGCCCGAGCGTCGACGCCGCCCCGGGTGGCGGAACACCTGCTCCACGGCGATGGTTGAGAGCACAACAAGATGCACCGTCGCCGGACAGGACCTCCCATGCCCACGCTCACCGTCGTCATCGGCTCCACCCGCCCCGGCCGCGCCGGCCTGCCCATCGGCACCTGGTTCGCCGACCGGGCCCGCGCGCACGGCGGCTTCGAGGTCCAGGTCGTCGACCTCGCCGAGCTCGCGCTGCCGCTGCTGGACGAGCCGCACCACCCCCGGCTGCGCCAGTACGTCCACCAGCACACCAAGGACTGGAGCGCGCTGGTCGACGACGCCGACGCGGTGGTGTTCGTGACCCCGGAGTACAACCACGGCTACCCCGCGGCGCTGAAGAACGCGATCGACTACCTGCACGAGGAGTGGCGGGACAAGCCGGTCGGCTTCGTCTCCTACGGCGGGGTGGCGGCCGGCACCCGCGCGGTGCAGCAGCTCAAGCAGGTCCTCGGCGTGCTCAAGATGGTGGCCGTGCCCGAGGCGGTCAGCATCCCGTTCCACGCCCGGCTGCTGCAGGACGGCGCGCTGCGCCCGACGCCGGAGGTGGAGCAGTCCGCCGACGCGATGCTGGACGAGCTGGCTCGGCTGGACGCCGCGCTGCGCCCGCTGCGGGAGGACGGCGCCCGCTCGGCGGCCTGACGCACCCGCCCGTCAGCGGCGGCCCGGCACACCACTTTCAGCAGACGACCCCCCGCTTGGCGGCGAGGATGTGCTGCACCGCCTCGTGCAGCCGCGTGCGCGACAGCTCCCCGGAGCGGACCGCCGCCACGACGGCGTCGACGGTGGCCTGCATCGTCGGGCCTGTCCCCGCGGAGGACGAGCCGAACATCACCATGTCCGCCCCCGCCTCCAGCGCCCGCACGGTGGCCCGGGGCACCGACATCCCGTTGGCGGACAGCGCGCCCGCGGACAGCGAGTCGGTGAGGACGAGGCCGCCGAAGCCGAGCTGCCCGCGCAGCACCCCGGTGATGACCTCGCGGCTCACGCTGGCCGGCAGGGTGGTCAGCCCCGGCACCGAGGCGTTGGACACCATGACCGCCGGCAGCCCGGCCGCCACGGCGTCGGCGAAGGGCTGCAGGTCCTCCGCCCTCACCGTGCTCCACGGACGGGAGGCGGCCGGCCGCACGTCGGTGTTGCCGGTGGACCCGCCCAGGCCCGGGAAGTGCTTGACGACCGGCACGACGCCGCCGGCGCGCAGGCCGGCGGCGAACGAGCGGCCGTAGGCCGACGCCGTGGCCGGGTCGAGGCTGAACGATCGGGTGCCATCGGGGTTGTCGTTGCTCGGGCCGGGCCGGTCGTCCAGGTCGAGCACCGGCGCGAGGTCCATGGTGACGCCGACGCCGCGCAGCAGCCGGCCGGTCTTGGAGCCCAGGGCCCGCACCTGCGATCGGGACAGGGTGGCGGCCATCGTCCGGGCGGAGGGGATGCGGCCGACGACGTTGGCCATCCGCTGCACCGAGCCCCCCTCCTCGTCGGACATGACGAAGGGCCGGACACCGTCGGGCGCCTTGGCGCCGAGCCGGTCCAGGGACGAGCGAAGGGCGGAGGGGGCGTAGCTGCCGAAGAGCAGCACGCCGCCGGCGCCGGCGGCCACCTGCGGGCCGACGGTCCAGACCGAGGTCTCCTGCACCGGCACGATGATCGTCTGGGCTGCCAGCCGCGCGTCGCTCCAGCTGCTCAGGTCCGGCGTCGTGGTGCACCTCGCGGGGGCGGCGGTCGCGCTGGCGCGGACGGTCGCGGTGGCGCGGACGGTCGCGGTGGGGCTCGCGGCCGTCGGACGGTGGCTCGGCGCGCTGGTGTCCCTGGCCGTGGCGAGCGCGGTCGCCGCCCGGGTGGCCCTCGCCGTGCTGCTGGCGGTCGCTGTGCTGCGGGCCGGCGAGGCCGTCGCGCTCGCCGCGGCAGCCGCAGGAGCCGACGTCGTCGGTGCAGCCGACCGGGGCATGACCGGCGCATCGTCGGCCGCCGGGACGGCGGTGGGGGCGCCGCTGCAGGCGGTGAGCAGGAGGAGCGCGGCGACACCGCCGGCCGCGGCAGCCAGCGCTGCCCGAGCGCCTGCTGTTGCCGTCGGGGGCACGGGACCGCCCCGGCCACCGTCGCCGTGCAGCCGTCCTCGCTGTGCCATGCCGACCCCTGTGCCTCGTGCCGCACCACCGGCGCGACGCCGGTCACGATGGCACACATCGGCCCACGCCGGTCCGAATCGAGCCCTCGGTACAACATCGGCTGTCCCTATCGGGCCCTCGCCTCGTCGCCCCCCTGCCCCGGGCCCCGGGGGGCCGCCGCGGCCGGGTGGGGCCGGTGGGGCGCCGCGGCTCAGCCGGGGGGGAGCCCCCCGAGCGTGCCCAGCCCCATG
>JBQCHF010000207.1:0-3357 GCA_051954955.1 Motilibacteraceae bacterium | reverse complement strand
CGCAGGACCCGCCCCCCTGCCCCCTCCACCGGCTGCCGGCCGCCTGCCTGCGCGAGGCCCTGCGCGGAGCCCACGCCCGAGGCGAGCTCACCGCCGACCAGGCGCGCGACCACTACTTGGCCACCACTCGCGCGGGCGACGGCGACGGAGCCTTCGCCGTGTCGGTGCTGCTCGGCCGCGACCTCTACATCCCGGCCCGTACCGCCCTCGCCCGCCTGGGAGCGCCTGAGGACACCACCGTCGGGCAGGTGACCGCCCGCGGAGGCGTCCACACCGGGCAGAGCCGGCCGTCGCGGGTCGAAGCCGACGCGCTGGCGGCACTCCGCACCCAGGACGTCCTCGCGGGATACCACGGCTCCTCCCCGGTCCTGTCGATCTTCGGCGAGCCGCCTGGGTAAAATCGCCGCTCGCTCCCCGGGCCGATACTGCGATGGAGAATAGTACTCTCGACTGTAGTATCCTCGGTCGCTGGGAGGTCGTCATGACGTTCGTAGGCAGGAACCGGGAGCTCGACGAGCTGTCGCGGCTTCTTGACGACGTGCGCCGCGGGCGGCGCGAGGACCGTGGCGTGGCCGTACTGCTTCGCGGTCGCCGACGGGTCGGCAAGTCGCGACTGGCCACGGAGCTCATCGCCCGCGCCGACCTGCCGTCGATGTACTTCCAGGCCGCCAGAGGCGCCGATCCGGCCCAGGAACTGGCCGAGTTCGCTGACGCGATCGCGTCGTCGACGCTGCCGCAGGCCGCCGTCGCTGCCGGCAACAAGCCGACGACCCTGACCGCGGCGCTGACGTTGCTGGCTGCCGCACTGCCTGACGACGGACCCGCGATCGTGGTCATCGACGAGGTGCCTTGGCTCCTGGAGGCGATCCACGGCGGTGCCGGCGAGCTCCAGCGCGTGTGGGACCGGATGCTCGCTGCCAAGCCGGTCCTGCTGCTCCTGCTCGGCAGCGACCTGGCGATGATGGAGAAGCTGACCGCGGCGGACCAGCCCTTTCACGGGCGGCCCACCGAGATGGTCCTCGACGTGCTCACCCCGCGCGACGTGGCCTCGATGACCGGCCTCTCGCCGTTCGACGCCTTCGATGCCTTCCTCATCACCGGCGGCCTCCCGCTGGTGGCCCAGGAGTGGGAGGCGGGGATGACCCGCGAGGAATTCCTCCGCGAGTCCTTCGCCCGCTCCACCAGCGCCCTTGTCGTCTCCGGAACACGGGTCCTCGACGCAGAGTTCCCCGAAGCCACCTACGCCCGTGCCATCCTCACCGCCATCGGCGGGCGCGGCGAGCGGACGTTCACGGGCATCCACAACTCGATCGCCGGCGGCTCGATGTCCAACTCCACACTCAACACCAGTCTGCGCACCCTCGTCGCGAAGCGGGTCGTGGCCGCCGACGAGCCACTGTCCACCAAGGCCGCCAGCAAGGACCGGAGATGGCGTGTCGCCGACCCCGCCCTGCGCTTCTGGCTGGCCTTCGTCGAGCCGGCTCTCGGTGAGGTCGACCGCGCCCGGCCGGAACTCGCGATAGCGCGGGTGGGCCGTTCGTACGAGTCCTGGCGCGGTCGGGCCATCGAACCCATCGTGCGGGACGCGTTGGCCCGCCTGCTGCCCGACGGCGACTGGCCGGACGTCACGCAGATCGGTGGCTGGTGGCCCCGGACCAACAGTCCCGAGATCGACCTTGTCGGTGCCGACCGGGCACCGGCGGGCCGGGTCGAGTTCGTGGGCGCCATCAAGTGGCGCGCCACCGGAACGTTGACAGCAGCGGAGATCACCGCTCTGGCCGCAGATGCCCTTCACGTCCCGGGTGTGAGCGTCTCAACGCCGATCGTGACTGTGTCCGGGACCCGCCGGCCGCGCGACAGCCGGGTCCGGCACAGCTGGACGGCGGCCGACCTGCTCGACGCCTGGAAGTAGCACCGGCCGACAGGTACGCTGCATCCCCCACCTTCAAGACCGGCGCAGATCAACTCCTCGCCCTCGGCATCGCGCTGGTCCCACCACCATTCTCGCGACCTGGCCGCACCGATGCCCGCGTGGATCGAAGCGGGCGGCCTGCGCGGCACGTCCTACGCCGGAACCTGCCGTCCCATCCCTGGACCTGATGACCGTCACCGGGTGGTGCGGGAAGCCACCGCCGGAAACGACAGGTGCCTTGCGCCCGCAGGCTCAGACTCGCGCCTCAGGCCTCACCTGCGGCAGGCAAGCCAGGCGGTCACTCGAGCCAGGTTCGAACACCACCGGGCGGAGAGGCCTCGGGCCAGCAGCACTGCCGCTAGGTCCAGATTCGCCATCTGGCTGGGGATGACATGCGGGATGCCCCGGGTGGCGCCGAATTTTAAGCCCCTCGCCGATCTCGCCTACGACGGGCTCGGGCGCCCCACCGCCCTGCCCGCCGTCGACGCCGGCGGCACCGGCAGCGGCGACGTCACCCTGCGGTATTTCGCCAACGACATGGTCGCCAGCCAGACCCAGGGCAGCACGAGCCGAACCTGGACCCTGGACCCGGCCGCCCGCCTGCACTCCTGGCAGGACACCAGCGGCATCAACACCGCCGTCCACACCAACCACTACATCGACGGCGGGGACGCGCCCGGCTGGATCGACGAGGGTGACGGCACCTGGACCAGGAACCTGCTCGACCCGACCGGCGCCCTCGCCCTGATAGGGACCGGTACTGCCGAGGCCGCAACGAGCGCCAGCGTGCAGCTGCACAACCTGCACGGCGATATCGTCGCCACCCTGGACGCGGCGAACCCGGCTGCCGGTATCGGCAGCTACGCCGAATCCACCGAGTTCGGCGCCCCGCGCAACCCCTCGGAAGCGCCTAGCCGCTATGGATGGCTCGGAGACAAGCGTCGCAGCAGCGATGACCTCGCCGGCCTCATCTTAATGGGAGTGCGCCAATACAACCCGGTCACAGGGCTCTTCTCGTCGGCGGACCCGACCCCCCAAGGGGGTGCGACTCCTTACCTGTACCCATCAGACCCGGTCAACTTCGCTGACCTAAGCGGTCGTTGTTGGGGCGTGCTTGAATTCTTCTGCCCCCATTCCGATCAGCCGATCTACATGACGGTGAAAAAGTCCAGCTACGAAATGGGGCTAGAGGGTGAAGAAAAAGCTCGTTTGGATCTTGAGCACAGATGGTTGCGACGAGGCGGTCGGATTCAAGAGAAGTTGCGCATCTGGACGCCCTATGGCTACCGCGTCGCTGACTTTGCTGGCTCTTCGTACTTGAGGTGGGTGTGAGCGACTCGCGGGGTTGAGGTGCTGGGAGATGGGTCGAGGCCTTCCTGATGATCGAAAGCGACCAAGCAGTTCGATCGGAAGGCCTCGACGGTGTCCGAGGGTACGGCGTGCGC